>NZ_JBSGZN010000032.1:0-91047 GCF_053611025.1 Streptomyces sp. NPDC054842 | reverse complement strand
GGCCGTCGGTAGTTGGTGTCGGCCTCTGCTACCAGCGTTCCTCGGTTGCGTACCTCCCGTACCCGACGGCCATCTGATGTACCGGCACGGCCCCTTCCGTTCGATGGCGGCTGCGGGTCGTCGTCGACTCGGGCTGTGGCATCGCGGTCGACCCTTGTCCGGGGGGGGCCCACCGGGCAGGGGGCGGGGACTCCGCGGGCGGCCGGGCGGGCGCTCCTGGTCGCCGGGAGCGGTGCCGGGAGGCGGCGGTACGGGGCCCGGCACGGTGGTCCCAGGGGCCCCGTTCGGGGTCGCCCGCGCCCCGGTCAGCACACGCGTCCCCGTTTCCTCAGGCGAATCGCGGCAGGGCCACCCTTATGTGTGAAGCGGCCGCTCGGCGGTCCCACGTCTGTGCGTGCGAAAACTAGCTTCGTCGCCGGAGGTGACCGAACGATGACGGCCTGTGCCTCTCCCCGGCCCGCGACTTCACCGGAGCCGGGGGGAACCCCATCGTCCGCGGCGGACGGGAACGAGCGGGCCCCGCGGCCCGGATGCGTGATCACCGCTGACGGAAGCTACGGCGCACGCCTCGCCCGCGACGGCGAGTCCTGGTTCCCGGAGCGCTGGACCCTGGACGGCCCCGAGCCGTACGCCGTGCCGCTGCCGGGCAACCAGCCCGAGGAGCCCGGCACCGAGGTGCTGCCGATGACCGACGGACGCGTACTCATCCACCGGGTGACCGACGGACGGCACGCGTTCTCGCTGCTGTACCCCACGGGCCCCGCGACCGGTGAGCTGCCGCTCGGCGCCGTGGAGTGCCCCGACGAGGGCACCCGGCTGCGGCTGCTGCCACCCGCGCCGGGCGGTGAGCGCGCGTACGCCCTCGCCTCCGGGCCGCACTCCACGGCCGTGTGGCTCGTCGCGGGCGGCGCTTTCGGGCCCGAACACCTGGCCGAGATCCCCGGACGCTGTTCGGGCGGGGTCTGGCTCGACGGTACGGAACGGCTGCTGGCCCTCGACCGGGAGACGGCGGGCCGGACCAAGGCGATCGTGGTCGACCTGGAGCGCGGCGGCGAGGTGTCCCCGCTGCTGCAGATCGCCGAGGACAGCAACGACCGGCTGCTGCTCGCGGACCCCGACAGCGGGCTGCTGCTGATCCGCTCCGACGCGCCGTCGCCGGGGCACGACCGGCTCGGCTGGGGTGTGCTGGGCAGCACGCTGCCGGTCCGCTTCCCGGAGTCGCTGCGGCTGGCGGACTGCTCGGTGACGCCGTTCGCGATCCAGCCGGGGCAGGTGCTGACGCCGGAGAGCTGCGCGGTGGCGCTGCGCATCGACGGTGCCGCGGGTACCTGGGTCGGGGTCTGGCGGCCCGCCGAGCGCCAGGTCCACCATCTCGCGGCACCCGAGGGCTGGTTGGCGGGCGCCGGCCTGTGGACCAGGGACGGGGTGCTGCAACTCCCTTACTCCACGGGCACGGTGGCGTACGGGGTGGCCCGGACCACCGCTCCCGCGGGAACGCCGGACACCGGCGTCACGGACGGGATGACCGCGCCGGCGCCCGGTACGACGGGTTCCTCCGCCTCCGACGGGCCGGCCCCCGCACCCGCCGAGCCCGTGGCGCCCCGCCCGGTGCCGCTGCAACAGGCGCCGCTCGCCGGCCGCCCACGCCCGGCGAGGAAGCGCCCCCCGACCCCGGCGGCCGGGAACCCGACGGCGTCAGCGACGGCGACGGCCGGGAGTGGTCAGTCGGCGGCACCCGTGGCCGGGCAATCGACAGCCGCGGCGACGGCCGGGAGTGGCCGGTCGGTGGCGCCCGTGGGCGGGGAGGTGACCGTGGCGGCCACACGTGCCGCCGGGATGACGCCTGTCGTCTGGGAGTCCGTGGTGACGCCTCCGGCCCCGGTCCCGGGCGAAGAGCCGGCGATCACGTCTCCGGTGGCGCATCCGACGGTGCTGCCCCTGGCCGGGATCGCCCCGGTGACTCCACCGGACGGGGAGCCCGGCGTGACGCCCATCGACGGGCGCCCGGCGGTGACTCCGGCCGACGGCACGTCGGCCGGGACCGTGTCATCAGCCAGGACCGCGTTCTCGGTGGGGACGGCGTCATCCGTCGGGACCGCGTTCTCGGTGGGGACGGCGTCATCCGTCGGGACCGCGTTCTCGGTCGGCGGGCCCATGCCTATGACGACGGTGGGCGGGGACGGGCGGCCGACCGCGTCAACGGACCTGGCCGAGCCGTCGGATCTGAGCGAGACGTCGGGCCTGGCCGACCTGTCGGACCCGAGTGAGCCGTCGGACCTGACCGACCCGTCGGACCTTACCCAGCCGTCAGTCCTGAACGGCCCGTCCGATCCGACCGACCCGTTGGGCCTCCCCAAGCCGTCGGACCCTGGCGGACCGTCGGCTCCGGCCGAGCCGTCGGACGTGGCCGACCCGTCCGACCTGAGCGACCCGTCTTTCCTGACTGATGTGCCGACGGCACGGCTGTTCCCCGTCGCCCGGGGGGAACAGCCGCCCCCGAGTGCCCGGGTCACCGATCCGCCGACGGCGCGACTGTCCGTGACCGCCCCCGAGACGGTCCCGGCTGAGTCCGCGGACCTTGAAGGTTCCGATGCGCCGTTCCTCACGAGGGCCATCAACGCCGCGTCCCCGCCCGGGAGTTCCGTACCGGAACCCGTGGTGTGGGTCGCCGTCGGGACGGCGGGCGAAGCCGGTGCCGGTGAGGGGCGGGCGGCCGGCGGCGAGAACGCGGTGGTCGCCGATCAGCGGACGGTGGCCGCCGGTTAGACTCCCCCGGCTGTAAGAAGGATCTTGTTGACGGGGTGAACTCTTCCGATGAGCAACGCACAGAAGACGGAGATGGCGGCAACCGACCCTCGGGGGTCCGTGGCGCAGTCCGACCAGGGCCACGGCAGGCACCGGGGTCCTGTCTCCGCCCAGGACGACATGGCGGCCCCTCAGGGCCGTCACCGCAGGCCGTCCGGGCAGCCGGACACGGCGTCCTGACGACCTGAGGTACGCCGCACCGCCCGCCTTCGGGCACTCCGCACCGCCCGCCTTCGGGAGGGCGGCGGACCACCCGCCGGTAGCGGGGCAGCACACGCAACGGCCCCGCCGTCCCAGGACGGCGGGGCCGTTCCGTGTCTCCTCCCCCGGGGGCGCGTCACCCGCTCCCGTGCCTGAGCCCCAGCACCTCGACCGCCGCGAACGTCTCCCCCTCGGGGCGGCCCGCGTAGTGCGCGGTGAGCAGCGCGTCCAGCTCGTCGTACGTGAAGACGTCCTGCTTGGTGTCGAACTTCGCGGCTACACGCGGGCGTTCGACAATCGCGACCATGCCCCCGTGCACGACCAAGAGCTGCCCGTTGACCCGGGCCGCCGCGGGCGACGCCAAGTAGCCGACGAGCGGGGCGACATGCTCGGGCGCGAGCGGGTCGGGGCCCGCCTCGGGACGGGCGAGCCCGGCGAAGACGTCCTCCGTCATACGGGTGCGGGCGCGTGGGCAGATCACGTTGGCGGTGACGCCGTACTTCGCCAGTGCCACGGCCGTGGACGTGGTCAGTCCGACGATTCCGCCCTTCGCGGCGGCGTAGTTGGGCTGTCCCGCGGACCCCGCGAGGAAGGCCTCGGACGAGGTGTTCACGATCCGCCCGTACACCGGGCGCCCGGCCGCCTTGGACCGCTGCCGCCAGTGGACCGACGCGAAGTGGGTCGTGTTGAAGTGGCCCTTGAGGTGGACCCGGATCACGGAGTCCCACTCCTGCTCGGACATCGAGAAGATCATCCGGTCGCGCAGGATGCCCGCGTTGTTGACCAGGATGTCCAGCTTCCCGAACTGTTCGACGGCCAGTTCCACCAGCGCGCGTGCCTCGGCGTGGTCGGCGACGTCTCCCGTGTGGGCCACGGCGGTTCCGCCCGCCGCGCGGATCTCGGCGGCGACCTCCTCGGCGGGGCCGGCCGACGCCTGCCCGGAACCGTCCCGGCCGGGCTGCCCGTAGTCGTTGACGACGACGGCCGCGCCGAGGCGAGCCAGTTGCCGTGCCTCGGCCCGCCCCAGCCCGCGTCCGGCGCCGGTGACGATCGCGGCCAGCCCTTCGAGTGGCAGTGCCATCGCGCTCCTCAGGTTGGTGGCGGGGTCAGATCTCGATGCACGTGCGCAGGGCGGTGCCCGTCCGCATCTGGTCCAGGGCCTCGTTGATGTCGGCCAGCGGCACCCGGTGCGTGATCAGCCCGGCCAGGTCGATGCGGCCCGCCCGCCACAGGGCGACGGTCCGCTCGTAGGAGCGCAGGACGTCGCCGCCGCCGTACATCGAGGGCAGGATGCGCTTCTCGTCGAAGAACAGCTCGAACATGTTGAGCTGCAGGAAGTCGTCCATGGCACCCGCGCCGACGACGACCAGCGTGCCGCCGCGCCGGGTGTTGTCGTAGGCGGTGCGGGCGGTGGCGGACCTGCCGACGACCTCGAAGACGTAGTCGAAGCCCTCACCGGCGGTGATCTCCTGCTTGGCGCCGTCCAGTCCGTCGGGCGAGACCGCCCGCGTGGCGCCGAACCTGAGCGCGGACTCGCGGCGCGAGGCCACCGGGTCGACGGCGACGATCTCCGCCGCGCCCTTGAGCCTCGCGCCCTGGATCGCCGAGATGCCGACCCCGCCGCAGCCGATGACGGCGACGGACGAACCGGCCTCCACGTCGGCGGTGTTGAGGGCGGCGCCGAGGCCCGTCGTGACGCCGCAGCCGATGAGCGCCGCGATGTCGAAGGGCACGTCGTCCGGGATCGGCACGGCGCAGCCCGCGTCCACCACGACCTCCTCGGCGAAGGTCCCGGTGCCCGCGAAGCCGAAGAGGTCGGTGCCTGAGCAGCGGAAGTTGGGGGTGCCGGCGTTCATGAACCCGGCCAGGCACAGTTCGGTCTGGCCGCGGCGGCAGGCGGGACAGGCGCCGCACGCCGGCAGCCAGCAGACGACGACCCGGTCACCCGCCTTGACGTTGCCGACGCCCTCGCCGACCTCGACGACCTCCCCTGCGCCCTCGTGTCCGGGCACGAAGGGGGCGGGCTGGGGCAGCACCCCGCTCATCGCGGACAGGTCCGAATGGCACAACCCGGTGGCCCGTACCCGGATCCTGACCTTCCCGGGGCCGAAGCCCACCGCCTCGACGTCTTCCGCGACGTCGAGTTTGTCCTGGCCGATCTCGTGCAGTACGGCTGCGCGCATGGTGCGGCTCCCCTCAGGAAGAACGTCACGAAGGTGCGGAGGTACGGGCGGAACGAGGGTGCGGGTGAGTTGGGGGTCCGGAAGGAGCGGGAGTGCGGGTGCAGTTGAAGGTCTCGAAGGAGCGGGAGCGCGGAAGGAGCTCGGGTGCGGGCCGAGTTGGGGGCGTACCGGACTCCGGTCAGTCGCGTCGGCCGCCGGCACCGCCGTGACCGTCCCGGCTGTCGTGCCGGACGACCGTGTCCCGGGTGTCCCGGCTGTCGTGCCGTGCGGCGCCTTCGTCGGCGTCCCGAGTGTCGTGGCCGTTGCGAGTGTCCCGGGCGTCCGGGGTGTCGTGGGCACCCGGGGTGTCCGGGGTGTCGTGCTCCACGACCGTGTCGGCGAGGACCGGCGCGTCGTCCCGTTCGGCCGAGGTCACCGCCACCTGGACGGTGCCCCGCCCCCGCCACATGCGGATGCGCAGGGTCTCGCCGGGGAAGACGACGCCGGTGAAGCGGGTGCGGTAGGAGCGGACGCGGGTCACGTCACCGCCGAGCACGGTGTCCACGACGGCCTTCAGCGTCATGCCGTAGGTGCACAGCCCGTGCAGGATCGGCCGGTCGAACCCGGCGAGCTTCGCGAACTCGGGGTCGGCGTGCAGCGGGTTCCAGTCGCCGGACAGCCGGTAGAGCAGGGCCTGTTCCTCCCGGACGGGGCGCTCGGCCACGACGTCCGGCGGACCCTCGGGCGCCGGTGGACGCGTGGAGGGACCGCGGTCGCCGCCGAAGCCGCCCTCTCCCCGTACGAAGATCTGGGCGTCGTTCGTCCACAGCGGGCCCTCGGCGTCGGCGGCCTCGGTGCGCAGGACGAGGATCGCGGCCTTGCCCTTGTCGTACACGGCGGCGATCCGCGAGGTGGCGACCGCGCTGCCCTCGGCCGGGATGGGGCGGTGGACCTCGACGCTCTGACCGCCGTGCAGGACGTTCGCGAGGTCGACGTCCACGCCCGGCATCGACAGGCCGCCGATCACGCCAGGGGAGCCGGCACCCGCCACGGTGGCGAAGCTCGGCAGGACGTGCAGCCGGGACTCCAGGGTGTAGCGCAGTTCGTCGGGGTCCGTCGCGGGGACGCCCGCGCCGATGCCCAGGTGGTAGAGCTGGACGTCCTTGTGGCCCCAGGCGATCTCGGCGGTCCGGGGTCCGGCGGCGAGGGCCTTGGCGGCGTCAATGGGCATGGCGCTCCTGATCACTGGCGCGTAAGACCTCGGTGCGGCCGTCCGCACCGTCGGCCGCACCGAGGTCGACACTGGGCCGGCGAACCCGCCCGTTCTAGAACGCGTTCCAGTCCGGCGACCCCCTGTATAGCCCAGCGTCCAGGACTTGTGAAGGCTCCTGACAGTACGCCAGCCGCGCGTCGCCGGGCACCGGTGACATTTGTCCCGCCGGACGCCGTACAAGCGCCTCTGCCACCGGCCGTCCCGGCTGCGTACCGTCGAAAGCCACGACATCGAAACGGGGGGACCATGGCCTGGACGAGAGGACTCGACTGCCGGCCGCACACCTGGCGGACGGCCCGGACCGACCGGAAAGCGGGCGCACCGCGCGCGACGGACGGCCCGGAGCATGAGGGGGACGGCCACGAGTACGCCACGGCCGGCCGGGAGTGCGAGGGGAACGGCGCCAGGACCGGCCGGGAGCGCGACCGGGATCGGGGTGAGTACGCAGGCTCCGGCCGGGAGTACCAGGGGGACGGCGGCGAGTACCCCACGGCCGGCCGGGGAGGCGACAGGGACGGCGGCGAGTACGACGAGCCCGGTCGGGGCTCGTGCGGTGCGGGTGCCGGGGCCGGGCCGCCGCCGAGCGGATTCACGCTGCTGCCCTGGCTCCTGCTGGGCATGGGCTCCTTCTCGAACCTCTTCCAGGACGAGACCGCCAATCCCTGGATCGGCGGCGCGGGCCTGTTGACGTTCAACTCGCTCTACATCTACGTGGTGTTCCGGGCGTTCGTGAAGGAGAGGCGGGAGGCGTTCTCCACGCGGCTCGCGCTCGTCCTGCTGGGCGTCGTCACCTGCGGTCTCGCCCTCGGGTACGGGGGCAGCTGGCTGCTGTTCTTCCCGCTGCTCGGGCTGGCCGCCGGTGCGGCGGTACGGGGCCGGTGGCTCGGGGTGACCGGGCTCGGCCTGACCGCGGTCGCCGGGACGGTCGCGGCGCTGCGGGACGGGTGGGGCGCGGTGAACGTCGCGTACGGCACCTTCCTGTCGACGATGGTGACGGCGGCGATCCTGTCCCTGGCCGAGACGGTCCGTGAACTGCGGTCCGCCCGTGAGGAACTGGCCCGCCGGGCGGTGGAGCGGGAACGGCTGCGCTTCTCTCGCGACCTGCACGACCTGCTGGGCCACACGCTCTCGGTGATCGTCGTGAAGTCGGAGGCCGCCCGCCGGCTGGCCGGACGGGACCCGGAGGCGGCGCTCTCGCAGGTCACCGACATCGAGTCGGTCGGCCGTCAGGCGCTCACGGAGATCCGCGAGGCGGTCACCGGGTACCGCGAGGGGAGTCTGGCCACGGAGCTGGACCGGGCTCGCTCGGCCCTGTCCGCGGCGGGCGTGGAACCGGTCGTCCGGCTGTCCGGTCCGCCGCTCGATCCCCGGGCCGAGGCGCTGTTCGGCTGGGTCGTGCGCGAGGCGGTCACGAATGTCATGCGCCACAGCGACGCGGACCGCTGCGAGATCACGGTCGACGGCACCGCCGAGCGCGTGCGCCTGCGGGTCGCCGACGACGGCACCGGCACCGGCTGCGTCTCCCCGGCGGCGGGCATCGGCGGCACGGGGCTGAAGGGGCTCACCGAGCGTCTCTCGACGGCGGGCGGCCTCCTGGAGGCCGGACCCGGCCCGCGAGGCGGCTTCCTGGTGACGGCGGAACTCCCCCGGGAGTCCCCCGAGACCACCGACGCCCCTCCGCCCGGCGTGCCCGGGAGGGACCGGCGGAACCGTCCCGCGACCCGTCGGTCCGGAACGCGCGGCCCGGCGGGGGCCTCTACGCTGACCCCGTGAACGAGATGCCCCGGGACCACCGTCCAGCGAAGTCCGTCAGGGTGCTGCTCGCCGAGGACCAGGGCATGATGCGGGGCGCGCTCGCCCTGCTCCTCGGGATGGAGGCGGACCTCGACGTCGTGGCCCAGGTCGGGGCCGGGGACCGGATCGTCGACGCCGTCCTGACGCACCGCCCCGACGTGGCGCTGCTGGACATCGAGCTGCCGGGGATGAGCGGACTGGACGCCGCGGCCGAGCTGCGGACGCAGGCGCCCGACTGCCGGGTGCTGATCCTGACCACCTTCGGCCGTCCCGGATATCTGCGGCGGGCCATGGAGGCGGGGGCCGCGGGCTTCCTGGTCAAGGACGGGCCCGTGGAGGAGCTCGCCGCCGTCATCCGCCGGGTGCTGACCGGAGAGACGGTGATCGATCCCGCCCTCGCCGCCGCCGCGCTGAGCGCCGGGCCCAGCCCGCTCACCGGCCGGGAGTGCGACGTCCTCAGCGCCTCGGCGGACGGCGCCACCGTCGCCGACGTCGCCGAGCGGCTCCACCTCTCCGAGTCCACCGTCCGCAACTACCTCTCCTCGGCCATCGGCAAGACGGGCACCCGCAATCGCACGGAGGCCCTGCGGGAGGCCAGGCACCAGGGCTGGGTCTGACGCCGGGACGCGCGTACGCCCGACGGCCCCGTCCGGCCCCGCACGGAGGCCCCAACGTCACGGCCCCGCCCGGCCCCGCACGGAGGCCCCCAGAATCACGGCCGCGCCGCCCGGCGGCCCCGCCCCACAGACCCCTACCTCCCGGCCGCCCCGCGCCGCCGGCCCGCTCAAGCCCCCACGTCCCGGCAGCCCGCACCACCAGGTGAGCCCCACGGCGGCCGCGCCCCGCACGCAGGCCCCAACGTCACGGCCGCCCGGCACCACACGACCCACGCCTCCCAGTCCCGCGCCGCTTCCGGGCCCGGGCGCCCGCCCTCGTTCCCTCGTCACCTCCGCCGACGCGGGGACGCCGCTCTGACTTCGTCACCTCCGCCCGCGCGGGGAGGGGGCTCTCACTTCGTCACCTTCGCCGACTCGAAGGTCCGGCCCTCGGGGGCGAGGCAGACGAACCAGTCGGACGACGAGCCGTCCACCCGGCGGATCAGGGACTCGAAGCCGCCCGTGAAGCCGGTGCCCGGGGCCGCCCGGGCGACCGGGGTCGTCGAGCCGTCGTCCCACGTGACCTCGGCCCGGCGGACGGTGGGCGCCACCTGGCCCACGACGAGCCGATCGGTGCCGCGCCCCAGCGGCACGAAGGCCGGCAGGACGCCCTTGCCCGCCCGGGTGCCGCCACTCCGCCGCTCCTCTCCCTCCAGCACGGCGCTGGGCGGCCCGTCGCCGAGTTGCAGGACGACGAAGTAGCGGTCCCGGCCGGTCAGGTCCGCGGCCTCGCGCACCCCGCCCGGCACCGTGCCCGCCCGCCGCATCGCCTTCAGCTGCCGTGCCGCCTGCGCACGGTCCTCAGGTGCGTCCCAACCCGTGTAGGTGACCGACCAGTCGCGTCCGGCGTCGGTCCCCCGTGCCAGCGTCGTCGTCCACGGCACGAACACGTGCCCGTCCGTGGCGGGCCGGGTCGCCGCCGGCTCCACCCGCCGGTCCCCGCCGAACGTCCCGGCGGCCAGCGCGAGCGTCCCCGTCGAACCCGCGATCACCAGGGCGGCCGCCGCCGTCACGGCCCAGCGGCGGGCCTTGCGGCGCCGTCCGCCGCGCACCACGGCCTGGTAGGGGGCTATGCCGATCTCGACGTCGTCCGCCGCGTCGGCGAGCAGAAGGGCGATGTCCCTGTGCGTCATGTCGTGGCTCGTCTCCCGGTCCGCGCTCATCACTTCCGCCCTCCGTCGGTCACCACTGCGGCGAGGCCCGGTATGGCCCGCAGTTTCGCGATCCCCTTGGCCGCGTTGCTCTTCACCGCGCCGACCGAGCAGCCCATCGCCTCGGCCGTCGCGCTCTCGCTGAGGTCCTCCCAGTAGCGCAGCACCACCGCCTGGCGCTGGCGCGGCGGGAGCTGGGCCAGCGCCGTGAACAGGGCGCCGCGGTCGTCCGCCTGGGCGATCCGGTCGCCGGTGTCGGGCAGCTCGCGCGCCACGCCCTCGTCGTCCTTCGGCGCCAGGAACTCCTTGAGGCGTTTGCGGTGCCTGCGGGCGTGCGCGTTGACCATCATGCGTCGCACGTACGCGTCCGGGTCGTCGGCCGAGCCGACCCTGCGCCAGGCCACGTAGGTCTGCTCGAGTGTCGTCTGGACCAGGTCCTCCGCCGCGTGCTGCTCCCCCGTGAGCAGGAACGCCGTCCGCATCAGCCGTGGCCATCGGCCCACCACGAAGCTCTGGAACTCCTCGTCCCGAGCCTGCTTCCGATCCCCCATGGGCACCTCCTAGATGTGTGAAGGAGTCCATGAGCCCCGCATTTCGTTGCTTCGGCGCGCCGGGAGATTCCTTCCGCGCGGCGCGTCCTCAGCGCGGGCGTCCTGCGGGGCGCGTCCTCGGCCCACAGGGGCCTTGGGTGACGCGTCCTCAGCCCGCGGGCGTCCTGCGCGGCAGCCACAGCAGCATCAGGGCGGCGCCGCCGAGGAGGACGAAGCCGCCGGTGCGGAACGCCAGGGCGTAACCGGCGGTGAGTGCCTCCGCCGATCCACCGCCCGCCGTACGGGCCGCCGCTATGGTCGACATGACGGCGAGGCCGAGCGAACCGCCCATCGTCCGCGAGGTGTTGACCAGGCCCGACACCAGCCCGGCGTCGCCCGGCGCGGCACCCGAGGTGGCCAGGGCGGCCAGCGGGGTCGCGGACAGGCCGGCGCCCGCCATCATCAGGATTCCGGGGAACATGACGGCGGTCAGGTACGGCCCGTCCGCGGTCATCGCCGACTGCCAGCCGAAGCCGGTGGCGGCCACCAGGGTGCCGAGGACCGCCACGGTGCGGGCCCCGATCGCCCGCATCAGGCGGGGGGCGAGCTTCGAGCCGAGGACCACGGCGAGCGAGCTGGGGACCAGGGCGAGTCCGGCGTCCAGCGGGGAGTAGCCGAGCACGTTCTGCGCGTACAGCGTCATGAAGAACCACATGCAGAACATGGCCGAGCCGCAGAGGAACATCGCGACGTTCGCCGAGGACACGGCCCGCAGCCGGAACAGCTGGAGCGGCATCAGCGGTTCCCTGGTCCGCGCCTCGACGGCCAGGAAGAGGAGGATCAGCGCGAGCCCGGAGCACAGCGGGACGAGGGTGGCGCCCGACGTCCAGCCCCGCGCCTCGGTCTGCACGATGCCGTACGCGAGTGTCGCGAGGCCCGCCGTCACCAGCAGGGCTCCCGGGAGGTCGAGCCGGCGTCCGTCACGGGCCCGGCTCTCGACGAGCCAGCGGGCTGCCCCGGCGAGGACGACGGCGCCGACGGGCACGTTGATCAGCAGCACCCAGCGCCACGAGAGGCCGTCCACCAGCAGTCCGCCGACGAGTCCGCCCGCCGCGCCGCCCCCGGCGCCGACGGCGGTCCAGGTCGCGATGGCACGCGCGCGTGCCGCGCCCTCCGGGACGGTGGAGGTGACGATGGTCAGGGTCGAGGGTGCCAGTACGGCGGCTCCCAGTCCCTGCACGGCCCGCGCGAGCAGCAGCTGCCATTCCTGCTGGGCGAGCCCGCCGGCCAGGGATGCCAGCGTGAAGAGGGCGAGCCCGACGAGGAACATCCGCTTGCGCCCGTAGAGGTCGCCGGCCCGGCCGCCGAGCAGCATGAACCCGGCGAAGGCGATCGCGTACGCGTTCACCACCCACTGGAGGCCGGGGGCGCTCAGTCCCAGGTCGGCGCGCATGGACGGCAGTGCCACGTTGACGACGGAGACGTCGAGCACCACGAGGAACTGCCCGGCGCAGGCGAGCGCGACGACCGCCCACAGGGGCGGGGCGGGACGGGGTGCGGTGCGGGTGTCCTGGGCGGCTCGGAGCATGGGTGTCATGCTCTCAACCGGGTTACGCCCCTTGCATCGGAATTTCGCTGCACCCGCGCCTCGGTCCTGAGACCTAGGTCCAGCGCCGGTCCCGGCCCGGCACCACGGCACCACGGCAACCGGCAGCTACGCCCCACCCCCCGGCCGCCGTCGGGAGCGGTCAGGACCAGCGGGCCCGCCCCTCGTCACCGCGCCGCCCTCAGCAGGGTGACCACCGCCGCCCCGCCGAGTCCGATGTTGTGGGCGAGTCCGGTCCGGGCGCCGGGCACCTGCCGCTCGGCCGCCTGCCCGCGCAGCTGCCAGGTCAGCTCGGCCACCTGGGCGAGGCCCGTCGCGCCCAGCGGGTGCCCCTTGGAGATCAGCCCGCCGGAGGGGTTCACCACCCAGCGCCCGCCGTACGTCGTCGCCCCGGACGCGACGAGCGGGCCGGACTCCCCCGGCGCGCACATGCCGAGCGCCTCGTAGGTGAGCAGTTCGTTGACGGAGAAGCAGTCGTGGAGTTCGACGACGTCGACGTCCTCGATGCCGGTCCCGGAGTCCTCGTAGACCCGGCGGGCCGCCTCCCGGGACATCGGCTGCCCGACGACGTCGATGCACGAGCCCGAGGCGAAGGACTCCTCCGTGTCCGTGGTCATCGCCTGCGCGACGATCTCGACGGCCGGCCCGCCGAGGCCGTGTCGCTCGGCGAAGCGTTCGGAGACGACCACCGCGGCGGCCGCGCCGTCCGAGGTGGGCGAGCACTGGAGCCTGGTGAGCGGCCGGTGGACGGTCTTCGCGGCGAGGACCTCGTCGACGGTCCACACGTCCCGGAACTGGGCGCGGGGGTTGTGGGCCGAGTGCCGGTGGTTCTTCGCGCCGACGGCCGCCAGCTGTGCCTCGGTGGTGCCGTACTTCTCCATGTGCTCGCGTGCCGCGTTCCCGAAGAGCTGCGCGGTGGGCGGGGTCGCCTCGAAGCCGTGCCGGGCGGCCATCACGCCGTAGTGCCGGGCCACGGGGGAGGCGGCGAGGTCGCCGCCTCCGGAGCCGCCGCCGAGCGCTCCGCGCCGCATCCGCTCGAAGCCGAGGGCCAGGACGCAGTCCGAGACGCCGCCCTGGACGAACTGCCGGGCCAGCATCAGCGCGGTCGAACCGGTCGCGCAGTTGTTGTTCACGTTGTAGACGGGCACCCCGGTGAGGCCCAGTTCGTAGGCGGCGCGCTGCCCGGCCGTCGAGGGCTGGAAGCAGTACCCCGCGACCACCTGGCCCACGTCCCGGTACGTGACCCCGGCGTCGGCGAGCGCGCCCCCGCCCGCTTCCCTCGCCATGTCCCAGTACTGCCACTCCCGGGTCTCGGGCTTCTCGAACCGCGTCATGCAGACCCCGGCGACGTACGTCCTCATGTGGTCCCTCTCCGTCCCTGGGAAGGTCCCGGGGCCCGCGGCAGGCGGGCCCGAGTGCGCGCCAGACTAGAACAGGTTCCATTCTGACGACAGGTCAGATCCCCATGGAACGGTCAAGAATTCGTTAGTACGCCAAAGCATCGGAATAGTTGCCCCGGCGCACGGGGTTCACCCTGCACATATCCGGCCACGGGGGTTCGCCCTGCGCACTTCCCGTGCACGGATCACCGGCTCCCGTACTCCTTCCGGCCTGGAGGCCCCACGCAATGACGCACACGACGACCGAACAGCCCGCCCGGAGGCCGAGCGGCGCGATCGTGCCGGTACTGGCCTTCGCGGGCATCGTTGTCGCGGTGATGCAGACCCTGCTCGTCCCGGTCATCAAGGACCTGCCGGAGCTGCTGGGCACCGCACCCAGCAACGCCACCTGGGTGCTGACGTCGACCCTGCTCGCGGGAGCGGTGGCCACCCCGATCATGGGCCGGCTCGGCGACCTGTACGGCAAGCGGCGGATGCTGCTCGCCAGCCTGGCCGTGATGGTTGTCGGCTCGCTGGTCTGCGGTTTCACCAGCGAACTGCTGGTGATGATCGTGGGCCGCGCGCTCCAGGGCTTCGCCATGGGCGCGATCCCGCTCGGGATCGGCCTGATGCGCGACGGACTGCCCCGCGAGAAGCTCGGCTCCGCGATGGCCCTGATGAGCTCCTCGATCGGCGTCGGCGGCGGACTCGCCCTGCCGGTCGCCGCCCTGGTCGCCCAGCACGCCGACTGGCACGCCCTCTTCTTCCTCGCCGCGGCCCTCGGTGTCGTCTCGATCGTCCTGACCCTCGTCTTCGTGCCCGAGTCCCCGATGCGCGCCCCCGGCACCTTCGACGTGCTCGGCGCCCTCGGACTCTCCGCCGGCCTCGTCCTCTTCCTGCTGCCGATCACCAAGGGCAGCGACTGGGGCTGGACCTCCGGCACCACGCTCGGCCTGTTCGGCGCGGCGGCCGTCGTCCTCGTCCTGTGGGGCGTGATGGAGCTGCGCGTCAAGGCTCCGCTGGTCGACCTGCGCACCACCGCCCGCCGCTCGGTGCTGTTCACCAACCTGGCCTCGATCATGGTCGGCGTCGCCTTCTACGCCGTCTCCCTCGTCCTGCCGCAGCTCCTCCAGCTGCCCACGTCCACCGGGTACGGCCTCGGCCAGTCGATGGTCGTCGCCGGTCTGTGCGTGGCGCCCCTCGGCCTGACGATGATGTTCACCGCCCCCGTCTACGCCCGCCTCTCGGCGAAGTACGGCCCCAAGGTCACGCTGATCATCGGCATGCTGATCATCGCCGTCGGCTACGGCGCCGGCCTCGGCCTGATGAGCGCCGCCTGGCAGACCATCGTCATCTCGGTGGTCCTCGGCGCCGGCATCGGCCTCGCGTACTCCTCGCTCCCCGCGCTGATCATCGGCTCCGTGCCGGCCTCCGAGACCGGCGCCGCGAACGGCCTCAACACGCTGATGCGCTCCATCGGCACCTCGGTGTCCAGCGCCGTCATCGGCATGGTCCTCGCCAACACCGCGCACCACGTCGGAGGCGTCGCCGTCCCGACCATGCACGGCTTCCGGGTGTCCTTCCTGATCGCGACCGGCGCGGTGGCCGTCGGCCTGCTCATGGCGCTGTTCCTGCCCGGACAGCGCCGGGCGACCACGCCGCAGCTGCGCGCCAGCAGCGAGGAGGACGCCGCCCTGGAGCGGGCGAACGAGGTGCTCGGCGGTTTCCGCGGACGCGTCCTGGACGCCACGGGCACCCCCGTGGCGCGGGCGAAGGTGACGCTGATCGACCGCCGCGGACGCCAGGCCGGCGCCACGCTGTCCGGCGGGGACGGCGGCTACGCGCTGGCCGTGCCCGCCGAGGGCGCCTACGTGCTGGCCGCCCGGGCGGAGGGGCACGGACCGCTCGCCTCCTCGGCCACCCACGCCGGCGACGACCGGCCGGTCGAGGTGGACCTCGCCCTGCCGGGTGAGAACGCGGGCGTCCCCGCCTGACCGTCGCGGACCCCGCTCACCGTCACCCCCGCCGCCACGAGCGACGGGGGTGACGCGCGTCCGGGGCCCGCGGGACGGGGCGGCCGGCGGTCCGCGCGGGGCGTGCGGCACGATGGGGCGCCCAGAGGTTCGTACACGACGGAGGACACCCATGCCCGCGGCACCCAAGCCGGAGATCCTCGCCGCCTTCGAGGCCGCGAAGGGGTTCATGCCCGTCGGCGAGGGGCTGGCGCTGTACGCCGCCGCCGTCGAGGCCGGCCGGCTGGGCCTGCCGCTCCTGGAGGTCGGCACGTACTGCGGCCGCTCCACGCTGCTGCTCGCGGACGCGGCCCGGGAGGCGGGCGTCACCGCCGTCACCGTCGACCACCACCGGGGCAGCGAGGAGCAGCAGCCGGGCTGGGAGTACCACGACCCGGAGACGGTGGACCCGGAGATCGGACGGATGGACACGCTGCCCACGTTCCGGCGCACCCTGCACCGGGCCGGGCTGGAGGACCACGTGGTCGCGATGGTCGGCCGCTCCCCGCAGATCGCCGCCCTCTGGGGGACGCCGCTGGGCCTCGTCTTCATCGACGGCGGCCACACCGACGAGCACGCGAGCGGCGACTACGAGGGCTGGGCGCCCCATGTGGCCGACGGCGGCCTGCTGGTCATCCACGACGTGTTCCCGGACCCCGTCGACGAGTTCACCGGCCAGGCCCCGTACCGCGTCTACCTCAGGGCACTGGAGTCCGGCGGCTTCACCGAGGTCTCGGCGACCGACTCCCTGCGCGTCCTGCGGCGAACGGGAGCAGGGACCCGGGCCCGCGATTAGAGTCGCTGACGTGTCGTACGCAGGTCCTGACTTCGAACCGCCCCGTCCACGCCGCCCCCGGCGCGGTCCGCTGACCGTCGCCGTCGCCGCGCTGGTGCCCGGCGCGCTGGCCGGCTGGCTGCTGTGGCAGGCGGTGGGCGACTCCGGGGACGGTTCCGACGAGGCGGGGCCCTCGGCCACCTCGTCCTCGCCCGCCGTCTCGGCCGCGCCGCGGTCGCCCACGGCCTCCGGGAAGGGTGACGGCAAGGGGCGCGACGGCGACGACCCGTCGTCCACGCCCACGCCCGCGCCCACCGGCTCCGCCTCGCGGCCCGCCGCGTCCGGCCCCCTCAAGGGCAAGGTCGTCGTCATCGACCCGGGCCACAACGCCGGCAACTTCCGGCACACGTCCGAGATCAACCGCCAGGTGGACATCGGAACGAACCACAAGGAGTGCGACACCACCGGCACGTCGACCAACGCGGGTTACACCGAAGCCACGTTCACCCTCGACGTCGCACGCCGGATGCGCACGCTGCTGCAAGAGCAGGGCGCCACGGTCGAGTTCACCCAGGACGGCGACCGGCCGTGGGGGCCGTGCGTCGACGAGCGGGCCCGGATCGGCAACAAGGCGCACGCCGACGCGGTGGTCTCCGTGCACGCGGACGGCTCGGCGTCCGGCAACCGCGGCTTCCACGTCATCCTCCCCGGGGCGGTGCACGCGGGCGCCGCCGACACCCGTCCGATCGTCGCCCCTTCGCGCGATCTCGGTGAGCGGATCGCGGGCAACTTCGTCCGCGTCACGGGCAGCGCGCCCTCCAACTACGTCGGCGGCGGCACCGGACTCGTCACGCGCGAGGATCTCGGCGGTCTCAATCTGTCAACGGTTCCCAAGGTGTTCATCGAGTGCGGCAACATGCGCGATAGCAAGGACGCGGCACTGCTCACCAGTGAGACCTGGCGACAGAAGGCAGCACGGGGGATCTCTGAGGGAATCGTGAGTTTCCTGCGCGGGTAGGGATCGGTCCACCGGTCCCGCCGGACACCCTGATCGGACGGGCGATAGTGTCGCCCCTACGATGAGGGGCCACCCCCGCGCTCCCACCGCGGCCTGACGGCGACATGGTGACAGCGATGCCTCCACCGATGACGACGAGACGACTACGAAGGACCTGAAGTGAATATCCGCTCCCTCACTAGAGGCGACGGCGTGGTGATCGGAGCAGCGGTACTGCTGTTCGTCGCGTCGTTCCTCAGCATCTACTCGCTCGACGGCGCCCCTGACAGCATCGACGTGCCGAACTCCTGGGAGAGCGGCCCGGTCCTGATGAGCGTGACGCTCGCGGGCATCTTCGGTGCCGTACTGATCGTCCTCGCGCGCGGCTTGCCGCAGCAGCGCAAGATCGCCGGTCTCGACCTCGGGCAGTTCGGCGTCGCACTGGCCGTCTTCTCGGCCTGGAGCGCGCTGGGGAACATCTTCGACCCGGTCGGCGGCGTGGACAACGTCGGCGGCGGTTCGGACAACGGCGTCGACGCCGGTGTCGGCCTGATCCTCAGCCTGATCGCCGCGCTGATCCTGGCGGCGGCCGCCATCGCGACTCCCCTGGTCCCGGCCCTCAAGGGCGCCCTGGTCGGCGCCCCCAGTCCCGCCGCGCCGCAGCCGCCCTACGGCGGTCAGCCGCAGGGTGGTTACGGCTACCCGGGTGCCCAGCAGCCCGGCCAGCCCTACGGCCAGCCGCAGCAGCCCCAGCAGCCGAAGCCGTACGGAGGCCAGCCGCAGGGCGGGCAGCCGCAGGCGCCGCAGGCCCCGGCCGCCCAGCAGGGCGGGGACTTCTCGCCGTTCTGGTTCGCCGTTCCGGTGGCCCGTCCGCTGTACGCGGAGGACGGTTCGCCGTCGCCGATCGCCGAACTGGCGCCGGGCACCTGGTACCTGGCCGTCGAGCAGCGCGGTCCGAGCCTGGTGGCGCAGACGCAGGACGGCCGCCGTGGCGTCCTGCAGGACACGACGGGCATCCAGCGCGGCTGACGCCCGCTGCCCGTACGGCCCCTCGCCCTTCCGGGCGGGGGGCCGTTGTCGTACAGTCGCCCTCCGACTGCTTTCTGATGGCCCGTCAGCTACTGCCTGTCCGGAACGTAACTGACGGATCATCACTGTCCGGTTCCTGGAGGGGACATGCGGCTCGGTCTCGCGCTCGGCTACTGGGGCCGCGGTCCCTCGGCGGACCACCTGCCGCTGGCCCGGGAGGCGGAGCGGCTCGGCTACGACTCCGTGTGGACCGCCGAGTCCTGGGGCTCCGACGCGTTCACCCCGCTCACCTGGATCGCCGCCCACACCTCCCGCGTCCGGCTGGGCACCGCCGTCGCGCAGATGGCCGCCCGCTCCCCCACCACGACCGCCATGCACGCGCTGACGCTGGACCACCTCTCCGGCGGCCGCGTGCTGCTCGGCCTGGGACTGTCGGGGCCGCAGGTCGTCGAGGGCTGGTACGGCCGCCCGTTCCCGGCGTCGCCGCTGACCGCGACCCGTGAGTACGTGGACGTCGTACGCCAGGTCCTCCGGCGCGAGGCCCCCGTCGCGCTCGACGGCCGCTTCCACACACTGCCCTACCGCGGGCCGGACGGCACCGGCACCGGGAAGTCGCTGAAGCCGATCACGCATCCGTTGCGGGCCGGACTGCCCGTGCTGCTGGGGGCCGAGGGGCCGAAGAACATCGCGCAGACGGCGCGGATCGCGGACGGCTGGCTGCCGCTGTACTGGTCGCCGCTGCGCAGCCAGGTGTACGAGTCCTCCCTCGCGGGGGCGCCCGACGGTTTCATGGTCGCCCCCATGGCCCGCGCCGCGGTCTGCGACGACGTCGCCGAGGGACTGCTGCCGGTCAAGGCGATGCTCGGCTTCTACATCGGCGGCATGGGGCACGCCGCCCGCAACTTCCACGCCGACCTGATGGCCCGGATGGGCTTCGCGGAGGAGGCCCGGCGCGTGCAGGAGCTGTTCCTGGCCGGGCGCCGCGAGGAGGCGGTACGGGCCGTGCCGGACGCCTTCGCCGACGAGATCTCGCTCGTCGGGCCGCGCGAACGCATCGCCGAGCGGCTGGAGTTGTGGCGCCAGGGCCCGGTGACGGACCTGCTGCTGCTGTCGCCGGACCCGCACACGTTGCGGGTGCTGGCGGAACTCAACTCCTGAGGCGGGCCGGGGCGCGGCTCAGCCGCCCGACAGCTCGGACGGCGACGGCACCTTGTCCGTGACCTCGGCGCCGGCGCTCTTCCCGGCGTCCTTCACCTTGTTGATGATGTCGTCGAAGGAGCCTGCCGCCGCGTCCGCCGAGTCCCCCTTGCGCAGCTTGGCCGGCAGGTCCTTCAGGGCGTCGATGCCCGCGGTGAGCGGGGCGACGGCCTTGGCGAGCGTGGGGTCGCCCTCGGCGTTCTTGCGGGCGGCCTTGAGCCGGTTGTACGTGAAGGCGCCGGCGAGCCCCGCCTTGATGAGAGCGGTCCTGCGGCCGTCCGCGCCCTTCTTGAAGGTGCCGGCCCGCCAGGGCTTCACGATCCACTGGTAGGTGGCGCCCGCCGCGAGTCCCGCGTTCGCCACGAAGCGCGTCTTGGCGAACTTCTGCCTCTCCGCGGACCCCGTCGGGCTCGGGGTCGCCGAGGCGGTGGCCGTGTCGTCGTCCGAGCCGCCGCAGGCGGTCGTACCGGCGAGCAGGGCGCAGCTGAGGGTGAGTGCCAGGAGCAGGCGGCGTACGGGTGCGGGCTGCGGCACGGGGTCCTCCGGGTGAACTGCCTCCCGGGGCCCGGGAGCGGACGGCACTGTCCGCAGCCTCACCCGGTCCCGGCGCCTGCGCCACCTGGGCGTATCCGTCCGGGTGCCGGGCCCGTCATCCTCCAGGTTTCAAACAGGGATTCGGGGCCATCAGTGAGTCATGTCCCCTCGATATCGCAACGGTTCCAACCAGGCGGGGACGGTCATCGCGATCGTCGCGGACATCATGGCCGTCATCCTCGGTCTCTGGATCCTGATGTATCTCCTGGACGCGAACCGCGCCAACGACCTGGTGCAGTTCGTACACGACGTGGCGGCCTGGCTGGCCGGCTGGTCACGTGACCTGTTCACCTTCGACGAGGCATGGGCCCGCGTGGTCGCGGGCTACGGTCTGGCAGCCGTCGTGTACCTGTTCATCGGGCACGCGATCGCCAACCGCATGCACCGGCACTGATTTCCGGACCGGTGGCCGAGGCCGGCTCGCGGACGGTTCACCGCCGTCCGCGAGCCGGCGGCCTTCGCGCGCCGGGGGCCCTACGGGCAGCAGTCCGGGTCCAGGCCCACCGGAAGGCGTTCGCCGCCGAAGACCGCGCAGGTCGGCTCGTCGCCGCCGAGCGCGGCCACGGCCAGCAGCAGGGAGCCGGCCGTCCAGCTGGTCAGCTCCTCGGGCCAGATCGCGCCGTCCTCGAAGACGTAACCCGTCCAGTACAGGCCGGTCTTCGGATCGCGCAGGTGCTGGATGGACTGGAGGATCTCCAGGGCGCGGTCGGACTCCCCCACCACCCAGAGCGCCAGGGCGAGTTCGGCCGACTCGCCGCCGGTCACCCACGGGTTGGGGACGACGCAGCGCACGCCGTACCCGGGGACCACGAACCGGTCCCAGCCCTCCTCGATACGGGACTTGGCCTCGGCGCCGGTCAGCGCGCCGCCGAGCACCGGGTAGTACCAGTCCATCGAGTAGCGGGCCTTGTCGAGGAACCGCTCCGGGTGCCTGCGGATCGCGTGCCGCAGCGCGCCGACCGCCAACTCCCAGTCGGGCTGCGGCTCCTCGCGCTGCTCGGCGACGGCCAGCGCGCAGCGCAGGGCGTGGTGGATCGACGAACTCCCGGTCAGCAGGGCGTCGCCGACCGGGGTGCCGTCGTCCTCGCGCTTCCAGCCGATCTGCCCGCCGGGCTGCTGGAGGGCGAGGACGTATTCCACGGCGGCGTAGACCGCGGGCCACATCCGGTCCAGGAAGGTGTCGTCGCCGGTGGCCAGGTAGTGGTGCCAGACGCCGACGGCGATGTACGCGCAGAAGTTGGTCTCGCGGCCGCGGTCGGTGACGTCCTCGGGGTCCCCGTCGGCGTACGCCGCGAACCAGGAGCCGTCCTCGTTCTGGTGCCGGGCGAGCCACTCGTAGGCGCGCTCGGCCGCCTCGTGCTCGCCGGCCGCGTCGAGGGCCATCGCCGCCTCGGTGTGGTCCCACGGGTCGAGGTGGTGGCCGCGGAACCACGGGATGGCCCCGTCGGGGCGCTGCACCGCGAGGATGCCGCGCACGGTGGCGGCGGCCTCCTCCGCGGTGAGGACCCCCGGCAGGACGAGGTGCTCGGTCCTCGGCGTCGTCACGAAGCGTCCACCGCGGCGGCGTCGGCGGGCAGGTGGGGCTTGGTCGCGTACGCCACGAAGCTCTTGCCGATCAGCGGGTTGAGCGCCTGCTCGGCGACCCGGGTGGCCAGCGGCTTCTTCATGATGTCCCAGACCAGCAGCTTGTGGTACGCCCGCACGGGCAGCGCCTTGTCGTTGTCGACGCCGAACGCGCACTTGAGCCACCAGTACGGCGAGTGCAGGGCGTGGGCGTGGTGGGTGCCGTACGGCCGCAGTCCCGCTCCGCGCATCTTGGCCAGCAGCTCGTCCGCCTTGTAGATGCGGATGTGGCCGCCCTCGACCTCGTGGTAGGCGTCGGACAGCGTCCAGCAGACCTTCTCGGGACCGTAGCGCGGGACGGTGATCGCGATGCGGCCGCCGGGCCTGAGGACGCGGACCATCTCCGCGAGGACGCCCTTGTCGTCGGGGATGTGCTCCATGACCTCGGAGATGATCACGACGTCGAAGGACTCGTCGGGGAAGGGCAGCGCGAGGGCGTCGCCCTCCATGGCGGTGGCGGTGGCGCCGGCCGGGGCCTCGCCGGCCTCCTTCATCGCGGCGAACCACTTGGCGACCTCGCGGATCTCCTCGCCGTTCTGGTCCAGCGCGACGACCTGGGCGCCGCGCCGGTAGCACTCGAACGCGTGCCGGCCGGCCCCGCAGCCGAGGTCCAGGACGCGGTCGCCCGGGGCGAGCGGGAACCGGGAGAAGTCGACGGTCAGCACGTGGCCCTGCTTTCGCGATCGAGGGTGTCAACGGGAGGCACGGGGGCCGCGTCCGGCGCCACGGCGGCCGGGACGCGGTCCGCGGCGGCGGGGGTGCCCGGCGCCGCTCCGGCGGCGTCGGCGATCGCCCGGCGGTAGCGGGTCACAGTGCCCTCGGCGGCCCGGGCCCAGGTGAAGTGCCGCAGCACCCGCTCCCGGCCCGCGCGGCCGAGCCGGGCCCGCAGTGCGGGGTCGCCGAGCACGCGGCTCAGGGCGGCGGCGAGGGCGCCGGCGTCGCCGGGCGGCACCGCGAGGCAGGTCTCGCCGTCGCGGCCCGCGACCTCGGGGATCGCGCCGCCGGTCGTCGCCACGAGCGGGGTGCCCGTCGCCATGGCCTCGGCCGCGGGCAGCGAGAACCCCTCGTACAGGGAGGGCACGCAGGCGACCTCCGCCGAGCGCACCAGGTCGACCAGTTCGGCGTCCGAGATGCCCTTGACGAACTCGACGCAGCCCTCCAGGCCGTACCGCTCGATGGCCTGGGCGACCGGTCCGTCCTCGGCGCGCCTGCCGACGACGACGAGGTGGGCGCCGGGGTGCTCGGCGCGCACCTTCGCGAGGGCCTCCACCAGGAAGACGAGGCCCTTGAGGGGGACGTCGGCGCTGGACGTCGTGACGATACGTCCGGGCACCTGCGGCACCGAGGGGTCCGGCGAGAAGAGGTCGGTGTCGGCGCCGATGTGGACGACGTGGATGCGGTCGCCGGGGACGCCGAGGTGGTCGACGATCTCCTGGCGCGAGGTGCCGGAGACGGTGAGCACGGACGGGAGCCGGCGTGCGACGCGCTTCTGCATGCGGGTGAAGGCGTACCAGCGGCGGACGGAGGCGCGGCGGCGCCAGCCCTCGGCGGCGTCCAGGTCCAGTCCGCGGTCCACGGTGATGGGGTGGTGGATGGTCGTCACCAGCGGGGCGCCGACGTCGCCGAGCAGCCCGTAGCCGAGGGTCTGGTTGTCGTGCACGACGTCGAAGTCGCCGCGGCGGGCGCGCAGATGGCGGCGGGCGCGCAGCGAGAAGGTCAGCGGCTCGGGGAAGCCGCCGGTCCACATCGTGCCGACCTCGAGGGCGTCGATCCAGTCCCGGTACTCGTCGCGCTTCGGGGTGCGAAAGGGGTCCGGCTGGCGGTACAGGTCGAGGCTGGGCAGCTCGGTGAGGGAGAGTCCGCGCAGGTCCTCGCCCTCGTCGAGCACGGGGTAGGGCTGCGAGCCGATGACCTCGACGCGGTGGCCGAGCCGGGCGAGCTCGCGCGAGAGGTGCCGCACGTACACGCCCTGGCCGCCGCAGAACGGGTTTCCCTTGTACGTGAGGAGCGCGATGCGCAGGGCTCGGCCGCCGTCGGCGGCCGGGTCCTCCTGGGGACCCGCCTCCATGGCCTCAGCGGTCACTTACGGCCCCCTTCTCCCTGCACTGTCCCGCGAGATTACGCCGGGACGCTAATCTAGAACAAGTTTCAGACTTGATCGTTCAAGGAGCATTGAATCTACCGGCAGGTAGGACCGGTGTGAGCGGTGGATCAGGTGATTCACGCCACGACGACGTGGCCCGGTCGACCGACTCGCGCAGGCAGCCGCCCGGTTCGGGCGGAGCCGAGAGCTTGGGGAATGTCCGGCACCCTGCCATGCTGACTCCTCGCTCCCCCTCGCTGAATGTCATGGAACGGGACTTATGCCTGCGGAAGCCAAGGCGGAAGCCACCACCGCGCGGGATGCCGCGCGGTCCGCGAGCCCGCGCGCCGCCGCGCAGCCGGCCTCGCCCCCGCTCACCGAGCGCCAGGAGGCGCGCCGCCGGCGCATCCTGCACGCGAGCGCGCAGCTGGCCAGCCGGGGCGGCTTCGACGCGGTGCAGATGCGCGAGGTCGCGGAGTCCTCGCAGGTCGCGCTGGGCACGCTGTACCGCTACTTCCCGTCCAAGGTGCATCTGCTGGTCGCCACGATGCAGGATCAGCTGGAGCACATGCACGGCACCCTCCGCAAGAAGCCGCCGGCCGGGGACACCGCGGCCGAGCGGGTCGCGGAGACGCTGATGCGGGCGTTCCGGGCGCTCCAGCGGGAGCCGCACCTCGCGGACGCCATGGTCCGTGCGCTGACCTTCGCGGACCGCAGTGTCAGCCCGGAGGTCGACCAGGTCTCCCGCCAGACGACGGTGATCATCCTGGACGCGATGGGGCTGGACGACCCCACCCCCGAGCAGCTCTCCGCGGTCCGCGTCATCGAGCACACCTGGCACTCCGCCCTCATCACCTGGCTCTCCGGCCGCGCCTCGATCGCCCAGGTGAAGATCGATATCGAGACGGTCTGCCGGCTGATCGACCTGACGGAGGCCGGGGGGCCGCACGCGGGCTGACGGCCCCGCGGCCCCCGCGGTACACCGCGGCGCTCACTCCTCGGGCGGGAACACGGGTTCGCCCGAGTTGAGCAGCGTGATGGTGATGGCCTCGACCGGGCAGCTCTCGGCGGCCTCCAGAACGCGTTCGTCGGCGTCGGTGTCGGGGGCGGCGGGGTGGGCCTGCCGGCCGGCGTCGAGACGGAAGGCGTCCGCCGCGAGGTGGGTGCACTGGGCGGAGCCGATGCAGACGGAGCGGTCGACCTCGACGTGCCAGCGGTCGCCCATCTACGCCTCCCGGCCGGCGGGCAGGTGGATCATCTTGTGCTCCAGGTACTCGCCGTGGCCCTCGGGGCCGAACTCCCGCCCCAGACCGGAGTTCTTGTAGCCGCCGAAGGGGCCGAGCATGTCGAGGCTGAAGGTGTTGACGGAGTAGGTGCCGGTGCGCACCCGGCGGGCCAGGTCGATGCCGTGCTCGACGTCGGCGGTCCAGACGCTGCCGCTGAGCCCGTAGTCCGAGTCGTTGGCGATCTTCACCGCCTCCTCCTCGTCGCCGTACGGGAGCAGGCAGATGACCGGCCCGAAGATCTCCTCGCGGGCGACGCGCATGGAGTTGTCGACGTCGCCGAAGAGGGTGGGCTCCACGTACCAGCCGCGTTCCAGGCCCGGTGGACGGCCGCCGCCGGTGAGGACCTTGGCGCCCTCCTCCTGGCCGATGCGGATGTAGTCGAGGCTGCGCTGCTGCTGGCGCCTGGCGACCAGCGGGCCCACCTGGGTGGCCGGGTCGAGCGGGTCGCCGACGACCAGCGCCCCCGCGGCCGTCGCGAAGGCGTCCGCGAACTCGTCGTAGCGCGAGCGCGGTACGAGGATGCGGGTCTGGGCGACGCAGGCCTGGCCGTTGTTCATCCAGGCGGCCGAGACGATCCCCGGGACGGTGGTGTCGAGGTCGGCGTCCGGCAGTACGACCGCCGCCGACTTGCCGCCCAACTCCAGCGTGACGCGCGTGAGATGGCGTGCGGCCACCTCCATGACGCGGCGGCCCGCGGCGACCGATCCGGTGAAGGAGACCTTGTCGACGCCGGGGTGCCCGACCAGGTACTCGCTCACCTCGCGGTCCGCGGGGAGGATCGACAGGACCCCCTCGGGCAGCCCCGCCTCGCGTGCGATCTCGCCCAGCAGGTAGGCGTCCAGGGGTGATTCGGGGGACGGCTTCAGCACGACGGCGCAGCCGGTCAGCAGCGCGGGCGCGAGTTTCGCGGCGGCCACGAACTGGGGCACGTTCCACGGCGCCACGGCCGCGACGACGCCCACCGGTTCGCGCCGGACGAGTATCTTCCCGAGGACGCCGTCGCGCGCCTCCTCGTACGTGAAGTCCCGGGCGACGGTGATCGCCGCGTCCCAGACCATCATCGCGCCGAGCGCCTGGGCGAGGACGCTCCAGGAGTACGGGGAGCCGTTCTCGGAGGAGATCACGCGGGCGATCTCCTCGTGCCGCACGGCGATCCCGTCCTTGATCCGGGAGACCACCTCGATCCGCTCGTCGAGCGTCATGCGCGGCCAGGGCCCCTCGTCGAACGCCCGGCGCGCGGCGGCCACGGCCCGGTCGACGTCCCCGGCGCAGGCGTGCGGGACCCGCCCGATGACCTCCTCGGTGTGGGGCGAGACCACCTCGATGACGTCCTCGCCCAGGGGGTCCGTCAACTCCCCGCCGATGAACAGCTGTCCGTGTTCCACGAGCTCGGTCATGGCGACTGCCTCCCCGGAGGACGCTTTCTGACGAGTCATCAGATACGAGAACTGATACCAGTTCCGGTCCGCGGAGTCCACGGAGCGCACGAAGCCGCGGCACTCCCGGGCGAAAGCGGCGCCGCAGCGGTCGACTTGGGCTCCCATTGGAACTGGTTCTAGTTATAGTGACGGGAACACGGCGATAGGTGGAAGCCCATGGCGCAGGTGACCGATCACGGCGGGGGCGTACGGTCGATCAGGGTGCCCATCCCGGACAACCCCCTCGGCCACACGCTGGTGTACGTCGTGGACACCGACCGCGGGCCCGTCCTGGTCGACACGGGCTGGGACGACCCGGCCTCCCTGGACGTCCTGGCCACCGGCCTCGCCGCCTGCGGCACTTCCGTCGCCGAGATCCACGGCGTGGTCGTCACCCACCACCACCCCGACCACCACGGCCTGTCCGGCGCCGTGCGCGAGGCGTCGGGCGCCTGGATCGCGATGCACGCGGCGGACGCCTCGGTGGTCCGGCGGATGCGCGAGTACCGGCCCGAGCTGTGGTTCACGTACATGGCGGACAAGCTGGCGGCGGCGGGCGCGCCCGAAGAGCACGTGGCGCCGCTGCGCACCGCCCGCCCCCGCACCCTGCCCGGCTTCTCCCCCGCGCTCCCCGACCGCGAGATCGTCCCCGGCGACCTGCTCGACCTGCCCGGACGGCGGCTGCGCGCGATATGGACGCCCGGCCACACCCCGGGCCACGTCTGCCTGCACCTTGAGGAGGACCACCCGGCCCGGCTCCCGGGGCGCGGGCGCCTCTTCTCCGGCGACCACCTGCTGCCGGGGATCACCCCGCACATCGGCCTGTACGAGGACCCGGACGACGCCACGGTCACCGACCCCCTCGGCGACTACCTCGACTCCCTGGAGCGGGTCGGCCGGCTCGGCCCCGCCGAGGTGCTCCCCGCCCACCAGCACGCCTTCACCGACGCCTCCACACGCGTACGGGCCCTGCTCGACCACCACGAGGAGCGGCTCACCGGGCTCCTGGCCCTGCTCCGCGTCCCGCTCACCGCCTGGCAGCTGGCCGAGCGCATGGAGTGGAACCGCCCCTGGGACCGCATCCCGTACACGTCGCGGAACATCGCGGTGTCCGAGGCCGAGGCCCATGTGCGCCGGCTGGTGAAGCTGGGCCGGGCGGAGACGGTGCCGGGGAGCGACCCCGTGACGTACGTGGCCGTGTGACCGCCGGGCGAGGTCGCGCCGGAACCCGGCAGCCCTCTCGTCCCCACCGGCCGGAACGCACCGCTCCGCCTCTGCGGGCCTCGCTCGCGGCGTCCCCCCGGGCGGCCCACGGGGGCCGATCCGCGGGCCGGTAGAGTGAGCGCGTCGTCATCACACCCGTACGGGGGGAAGCCGGTGCGAATCCGGCGCTGACCCGCAACCGTGAACCGTCCGGCGGACGGTGAGCCGGATCGCCTCGCGCGGGACGTGACCGGCTCGCGCCACCGGCAGCCCGCCGCTGGCCGGCACCGTCGAGGGATACGGAGCCGGAGCCACCCGGTACCGAAGCGTGCCCGGTGCCGCCCGGCTCCCCGCAGGGAGAGTCATGATCGTTCGCCGCAGCGCCGCGGTACTCGCCGTCACCGCCGTGATCGGTACGGCGGCCGCACCCGCCGCCCTCGCCGACGACTCGTCCCCGTCCGCGTCACCGTCCCAGGCGCTCCCCTCCGGCCTGTACGGCTCCGCCGACCCCACCTACGACGGTGTCTGGCGGCAGTCGCTCACGCTGCTCGCCCAGCACACGGCCGGTGTGAAGCCCGCCGCAAAGGCCGTCGACTGGCTGACCGGCCAGCAGTGCGCGAACGGCGCCTTCGCCCCGTACCGCGCCGACGCGTCCGCGAAGTGCGACGCAAAGACGACGGTGGACACGAACAGCACCGCCGCCGCCGTGCAGGCGCTGGCCGGGCTCGGCGGCCACGGCGCCGAGACGGACAAGGCCGTCGCCTGGCTGAAGTCCGTCCAGAACAAGGACGGCGGCTGGGGCTTCGCAGCCGGCGGGGCCAGCGACGCGAACTCGACCTCCGTGGTCATCGGCGCCCTGGCCGCCGCGGGCGACGCGCCCGCCGACGTCGCCGAGGGCGGCAGGTCCCCGTACGACGCCCTGGTGAAGCTGTCGATCCCCTGCGACGAGGACGGCGGCGGCGCCTTCGCCTACCAGCCCGGCAAGAAGGGTGCCCTCGCGGCCAACGAGGACGCGACGGCGGCCGGTGTCCTCGGCGCCCTCGGCAAGGGGTTCGGGGCGACGGCCGGCAAGGCGGCGGACGGCACCGACTGCGCCGACCCGAAGAAGCTCACGCCCGGGGACGCCGCCCGCAACGGCGCGGCCCACCTCGCCGGCGCCCTGCGCGGCACCTCCCACCTCACGTCGGCGATGCCCGGCGCGAAGGACCAGCCCGACCACGGCAACACCGCGGACGCGGTCGTGGCGCTCGCCGCCGCGGGCCGGACCGAGGACGCGAAGAAGCCGCTGGCCTGGCTGGAGAAGAACTCCCTCGCGTGGGCCGCGAAGTCCGGGCCCGCCGCGTACGCCCAGCTGATCTTCGCGGCACACGCCACCGGCGGCGACCCGCGCGACTTCGGCGGCGCGGACCTCGTCGCACGGCTCGCCGCGACCGGTCCCGCGCCGCAGGCCGCCGACCGGACGGACGCCCCGGGCGAGAAGGAGAAGGACAGCGAGAAGGACGGCGGCCTCGGCGTCTGGTGGATCGTCGGTGTCGGCCTCGTCGCCGGTATCGGCATCGGCTTCCTGATCAGCGGCCGCAACAGGAAGCGCCGGCCGTGACCCGGCGCGGAGCCGCCGCCGTCCTCGCCGTGCTGCTCCTGGTGCTCGGCGGGGCGGGGCAGGCCCAGGCCGTCGGCTACCGCTACTGGTCGTTCTGGGACCTGAGCGGCGGCTCCTGGACCTACGCCACGCAGGGGCCGTCGACCGCCCGGCCCGCCGACGGCGACGTGCAGGGTTTCCGGTTCGCCGTGAGCGAGGACTCCTCCCGCGCCACGAAGCCGCGCGCCAAGCCGGACTTCGACGCCGTCTGCGGCCGGACACCCGCCCGCGACGGCAGGAAGCGGATCGCGCTCGTCCTGGACTTCGGCACGGCCGCGGACGCGCCGTCCGGGCAGACGCCGCCGCGGGCCCGCACCGCCTGCGCGCGCGTCGGCACCGACGCGACGACGGCCGACGCGCTCGCCGCCGTCGCCAAGCCGCTGCGCTACGACACCAACGCGCTGCTGTGCGCCATCGCGGGCTACCCGCGGACGGGCTGCGGCGAACAGGTCGCGGCCGGCGAACCCGACCCCACGGCGAAGCCGGGGTCCGCGTCCGAGTCCGGCTCCGGCGGCTCCGGCGGCTCCGGCGGCTCCGGCCCCTCGGCCGGCCTGCTCGCGGGCGTCGCGGCGGTGGCGGCGCTGGGGGCGGCCGCGATCTGGCAGGCCCGGCGCCGGCGCTGAGTGAGGTGGCACCTGTGACGACGGACGAGAACCACCGTCCCGCTCCGGCCGAGGACCGCCGTCCCACGGGACGGCGCGCGTCGCGGACCGGGCCGAGCCGGGAACCCGGCGAGCGGTTCCAAGGCACCGCGCCCCGGCGCCGCCGCCCGTTCACGGTGGAGGCCAACCGCGGCAACGCCCTGCACCCGGGCGCCTGGTGGATCTGGGCCCTGGGCCTGGCCACCGCCGCCTCCCGCACCACCAACCCCCTGCTGCTCGGCCTGCTCGTCGGCGTGGCCGGCTATGTCGTGGCCGCCCGCCGCACCGACGCGCCCTGGGCCCGCTCGTACGGCGCGTTCATGAAGCTGGCCCTCGCCGTACTGGCCGTGCGCCTGGTGTTCGCCGTGTTCCTCGGCTCCCCCGTCCCCGGTGAGCGGGTCCTGGTCGCACTGCCCGAGGTCCCCCTGCCGGACTGGGCGCAGGGCGTGCGCATCGGCGGCGCGGTCACCGCCGAGGGCCTGGTCTTCGCGCTGTACGACGGCCTCAAGCTGGCCACCCTGCTGTCCTGCGTCGGCGCGGCGAACGCCCTCGCGAACCCGGCCCGGCTGCTCAAGTCGCTGCCGGGCGCGCTCTACGAGGCGGGCGTCGCCGTGGTCGTCGCCCTGACATACGCGCAGAACCTGATCGCGGACGTCCAGCGGCTGCGGGCGGCCCGCCGGCTGCGCGGGCGCCCGGACCGGGGACTGCGCGGGCTGCTCCAGGTCGGACTCCCCGTGCTGGAGGGCGCGTTGGAGCGCTCGGTCGCGCTGGCGGCGGCGATGGACGCGCGCGGGTACGGGCGCACCGCCGAGGTCCCGGCCGCCGTCCGCCGCACCACGTCCGCGCTCACCCTGGGCGGGCTGCTCGGCGTCTGCGCGGGCACCTACGGAGTGCTGACCGCGGAGGGCGGGACGTACGGTCTGCCGGTGCTCGTCGCCGGGGTGGCCGCCGCGCTCGGCGGCCTGTGGCTGGGCGGGCGCCGTACGCTGCGCACGCGCTACCGGCCGGACGCCTGGGGCGTACGGGCCTGGCTGGTCTCGGCCTCCGGGGCCGCGGTGGCCGCGTCGATGGTCGTGGCCGGCTCGCAGGACCCGGCGGCCCTGCACCCCGGCGTCGTCCCGCTGACCGCCCCCGCCCTCCCCCTGTGGCCCGCGGCGGCCATCCTGCTCGGGCTGCTGCCCTCCGTCGTCGCCCCGATACCCAAGGAGTCCTCGTGATCCGCTTCACCGACGTCTCGGTGACGTACGAGGGGGCCGCCGAACCGACCGTGCGAGGCCTGGACTTCGAGGTCCCGGAGGGTGAACTGGTGCTGCTGGCGGGCCCGTCCGGGGTCGGCAAGTCGACGGTCCTCGGCGCGGTCGCCGGTCTGGTGCCGCACTTCACCGGCGGCACCCTGCGCGGCCGGGTCACCGTCGCCGGGCGGGACACCCGCACGCACAAGCCGCGTGAACTGGCGGACGTCGTGGGCACGGTGGGCCAGGACCCGCTGTCCCACTTCGTCACGGACACCGTCGAGGACGAACTCGCCTACGGCATGGAGTCGTTGGGGCTCCCCCCGGACGTGATGCGGCGGCGGGTGGAGGAGACGCTGGACCTGCTGGGCCTCGCCGACCTGCGCGACCGTCCGCTCGTCACGCTGTCCGGCGGGCAGCAGCAGCGCGTCGCCATCGGCTCGGTGCTGACGCCGCACCCCCGGGTGCTGGTCCTCGACGAGCCGACGTCCGCGCTGGACCCCGCCGCCGCCGAGGAGGTCCTCGCCGTCCTCCAGCGCCTCGTCCACGACCTAGGGACGACGGTGTTCCTCGCGGAGCACCGGCTGGAGCGGGTCGTGCAGTACGCGGACCGCGTGGTCCTGCTGCCCGCCCCGGGAGCCGCGCCCGTCCTCGGCACCCCGGCCGAGGTGATGGCCGTCTCCCCGGTGTACCCGCCGGTGGTGGAGCTGGGCCGGCTCGCGGGCTGGTCGCCGCTTCCGCTGACCGTGCGCGACGCCCGCAGGACGGCGGGGGCGCTGCGGGACCGCCTCGCGGCGCACACCCCGGCACCGTCGCCCGTACCGGCGCGGGGCGCGGCCCCGCACGCCGAGCCGGTCGGGACGGCGGCCCGCCGCCCCCGGTTCCCGCTCAGGCGCACGCCGGTGGCCGCCGCTCCCCCGGCCACGGCCGCCGTCGAGGACCTCGCCGTCCGCCGTGGCCGGACCGAGGTGCTGCGGCGGGTGGACCTGACGGCCGCCCCGGGCGAGACCATCGCGCTGATGGGCCGCAACGGCGCGGGCAAGTCGACCCTGCTCGGCGCGCTGGTCGGGCTGGTCGAGCCGGCCGCGGGAACGGTACGGGTCGGCGGGTCGGTGCCCCATCGCACCGCCCCGCGCGACCTCGTGCGCCGCGTCGGCCTCGTACCGCAGGAACCACGGGACCTGCTGTACGCGGACACGGTGGCCGCCGAGTGCGCGGCGGCCGACCGCGACGCGGGCGCCGGGCCGGGCAGCTGCCGGGCGCTGGTGCGCGAGCTGCTGCCGGGCATCGAGGACGGCACGCATCCGCGGGACCTGTCCGAGGGCCAGCGGCTGGCACTCGCGCTGGCCGTCGTCCTGACGGCGCGTCCCCCGCTGCTGCTGCTCGACGAACCGACGCGCGGCCTGGACTACGCGGCGAAGGCCCGCCTGGTGGCCGTGCTGCGCGCCCTGGCGGCGGAGGGCCACACCATCGTGCTGGCCACGCACGACGTGGAGCTCGCCGCCGACCTGGCGCACCGGGTGGTGATCCTCGCCGACGGCGAGATCGTCGCGGACGGTCCCACCGCGGAGGTGGTCGTCGCCTCCCCGTCCTTCGCCCCGCAGGTGACGAAGATCCTCGCCCCACAGCGGTGGCTCACCGTCGCCCAGATCCGGGAGGCCCTCGCGTGAGCGGATCCCCGTCCGCCGGCCCGCCGCGGGCCCGCGCCGTCCGCCTCGGCCCGCGCTCGGTCGCCGCCCTCGTGCTGGTCGGCGCGGTGGGCGTCGGCGGGTTCGGCTGGCCGCTCCTCGCGGACCCGGGCGCCCAGGTGAACGCGCACAGCCAGGACGCGCCCTGGCTCTTCGCCGTGCTCCTGGTGCTGCTGGTCGCCGTCGTCGCGGCGACGATCTCCGAGTCGGGCCTGGGCCCCAAGGCGGTCGCCATGCTCGGCGTGCTGGCCGCGACCGGGGCCGCGCTGCGGCCGCTCGGCGCCGGGACCGCCGGGATCGAGCCGATGTTCTTCCTGCTGGTGCTGAGCGGGCGGGTGCTGGGGCCCGGCTTCGGCTTCGTCCTCGGGGCCGTGACCATGTTCGCGTCCGCCCTGCTCACCGGCGGCGTCGGTCCGTGGATGCCGTTCCAGATGCTGTCCATGGGCTGGTTCACGATGGGCGCCGGGCTGCTGCCCGCCCCCGACCGGCTGCGCGGCCGCGGCGAGCTGGCGATGCTCGCCGCGTACGGCTGCCTCGCGGCGGTCGCGTACGGGACGGTCATGAACCTCGCGGGCTGGCCCTTCCTGCACGCGATGGCCTCCAGCGTCGCCTTCGATCCCCACGACCCCGTTCACGAGAACCTCGTACGGTTCCTCGCCTACTGTCTGGCGACCTCGCTCGGCTGGGACCTCGGCCGGGCCGTCGTCACCGTCGTCCTGACCCTCACCGTGGGCGGTCCCCTGCTGCGGGCGCTGCGCCGGGCCACCCGGCGGGCCGCCTTCGAGACCCCGGTCACCTTCGAGCCCTGACATCCCGCGATCCACGTCACACGGACCGGACGCGCCCCGTCCCGGGTGCGCACGCTCCGTGAGCCCGGGAGTGAGGCGGCACACAGGACCTTGGTCCTCCACTAAGCCGGGCCGTAGCCGTCAGGGGTGGCATGTGCACGTCGCCCAGCGCGCTGACCTGGGCTTTGAGAGCCACGTCACGGAGGGCACTTCTCCCCCGCGTGCGACCACCACTAGTAAATGGGGTCATTGCAGACATCCCGCGGGCCTGTTTCTCTGGAGGAGTCGCCAGGCGCCGACGTGCCCTCCCGGGCCGCGGCGCCGCTGTGTGCCCCCGCCGCCTCCGCGTGGTCCCGGCATGCCGGCGCCCCACCGTCCCCGAAGAAAAGGTGCTTCGTGTCCGTCTCCGTCATCCGCCGCGTCGCCTCCCCGAAGAAGGCCCTCACCGCCGCCGGCCTGGCCGCCCTCACGACCGGCATGGTGCTGGTCGCGGCTCCCGCCCAGGCAGCGACCACGTCGGTCTCCTCCGCCCAGTCGATCGCGCACAAGATGATCCCGGACGCCGCGCAGTACAACGCGTTCAGCAAGATCGTCGAGCACGAGAGCGACTGGAACGTCACCGCCACGAACTCCGCGTCCGGCGCCTACGGCCTCGTCCAGGCGCTGCCCGGCAACAAGATGGCCGCCAAGGGCTCCGACTGGAAGACCAGCGCCGAGACGCAGATCAAGTGGGGCCTCGACTACATGAACGACCGCTACGGCAGCCCCGTCGGCGCGTGGAACTTCTGGCAGAGCCACGGCTGGTACTGAGCCGCACCCACCGGCGCCACCCGCGCCCCGGGCACGACGCCGGACGCCACCCCGCGGGGCGCGGCTCCCCCGGCACCCCCCGTACGCGAAGGCGGCGGCCCCTGATCCCCGGGCCGCCGCCTTCGCCATGCCCGGGGCGGCCTGCGTCACAGGCGCTGGATGATCGTCCCGGTCGCCAGTGCCCCGCCCGCGCACATCGTGATGAGCGCGAACTCCGCGTCCCGGCGCTCCAGTTCGTGCAGCGCCGTCGTGATGAGCCGCGCGCCGGTCGCGCCGACCGGATGCCCGAGGGCGATCGCGCCGCCGTTGACGTTGACCTTCTCCAGGTCCTGCCCGAAGACCTGGGCCCAGCTCAGCACCACGGACGCGAACGCCTCGTTGATCTCGACGAGGTCGATGTCCTTCAGCGACATGCCGGCCTTGCCGAGCACCGCCCTGGTCGCGTCGACCGGCCCGTCGAGGTGGTAGTGCGGGTCGGCGCCGACCAGCGCCTGGGCGACGACACGGGCCCGCGGGCGCAGCTTGAGCGCCCGCGCCATCCGCTTGGACGCCCACATCAGGGCGCAGGCGCCGTCGGATATCTGCGAGGAGTTCCCCGCGGTGTGCAGGGCGGTCGGCATCACCGGCTTCAGCCGGGCCAGCGCCTCCATGCTGGTGTCCCGCAGGCCCTCGTCCCGGTCGACCAGGCGCCACATGCCCTGCCCGGCGCGCTGCTCCTCCTCGGTGGTGGGCACCTGCACGGCGAACGTCTCGCGTTTGAAGCGCTCCTCGGACCAGGCGATCGCGGCCCGCTCCTGGGAGATGAGCCCGAGTGAGTCGACGTTCTCCCGGGTCAGCCCGCGCCGGCGCGCGATGCGCTCGGCGGCCTCGAACTGGTTCGGCAGGTCGACGTGCGACTCCTCGGGGAAGGGCCTGCCCGGACCGTGCTTGGACCCCGAGCCCAGCGGCACGCGGGACATCGCCTCGACCCCGCAGCTGATCCCGATGTCGATGACACCGGCGGCGACCATGTTGGCGACCATGTGCGAGGCCTGCTGCGAGGAGCCGCACTGGCAGTCGACCGTCGTCGCCGCCGTCTCGTAGGGCAGGCCCATGGTGAGCCAGGCGGTGCGCGCGGGGTTCATGGACTGCTCGCCGGCGTGGGTCACCGTGCCGCCGACGATCTGCTCGACGCAGTCGGCGTGGATGCCGGTGCGGCCGAGGAGTTCGCGGTAGGTCTCGCCCAGGAGATAGGCGGGATGCAGGGGGGCGAGCGCGCCGCCGCGCTTGCCGATGGGGGTGCGTACGGCTTCGACGATCACGGGTTCCGCGGCCATGGGTCGTCCTCTCCTTCGGGCCGGCCCGGCGTGGCTCGGCCCTGCTCACCCGCGCGGCGCGGGCGTCCCGGCCACCCGCCACGCTGAACTAGTACGCGTTCTAGTTCTGCCTGCAGTCTGCTGAGCGGAGGGCGCGCGCCGCAAGGGTCGTGCACCTCCCGAAGTCGCGATCCGCCCGGATTCCGCCCGTGATTCGGGGCTCCGTACCCCTTGCCTCTTGTAGAACCCGTTACTACCTTCACGGCAATCCGCATTCCTGATGGACCGTCAGAATCCGGCCGTCACCCCGCAGGACGCGCGACACCTGGAGTTGCCGATGCCCTGTCCAGCGCTGCCCGACGGGTTCGACTTCACCGACCCCGACGTGCTCCACCACCGCGTCCCCCACCCGGAGTTCGCCGAACTGCGCCGGGCCGAGCCGGTCCGCTGGATCCCGCAGCGGCGCGGCGTCGCGGGCTTCGACGACGACGGCTACTGGGCCGTCACCCGGCACGCGGACGTCAAGTACGTCTCCACGCACCCCGAGTTGTTCTCCTCCTGGGTCAACACCGCCATCATCCGGTTCAACGAACACATCCAGCGGGAGCAGATCGAGGTGCAGCGGCTGATCCTGCTCAACATGGACCCGCCCGAGCACACCCGGGTCCGCCAGATCGTGCAGCGCGGCTTCACCCCCCGCGCGATCCGCGCCCTGGAGGACGCGCTGCGCACCCGAGCGGGGCAGATCGTGGAGCGGGCGCTCGCGGGCGCGGGCCGGGACGGCACCTTCGACTTCGTCACCCAGGTCGCGAGCGAGCTGCCCCTGCAGGCGATCGCCGAGCTGATCGGCGTCCCGCAGGACGACCGGGCCAAGATCTTCGACTGGTCCAACAAGATGATCGCGTACGACGACCCGGAGTTCGCGATCACCGAGGAGGTCGGCGCCGAGTCGGCGACCGAGCTCATCTCGTACGCGATGAACATGGCCGCCGACCGCAAGCAGTGCCCGGCCGAGGACATCGTCACCCGGCTGGTGGCGGCGGAGGACGACGGCAACCTCGCCTCCGACGAGTTCGGGTTCTTCGTGCTGGTGCTGGCCGTCGCCGGCAACGAGACGACCCGCAACGCCATCACCCACGGGATGCACGCCTTCCTCACCCACCCCGACCAGTGGGAGCTGTACAAGCGGGAGCGGCCGGTGACCACCGCCGAGGAGATCGTGCGCTGGGCCACGCCCATCGTCTCCTTCCAGCGCACCGCCACCCAGGACGTGGAGCTCGGCGGCAGCCGCGTCAGGAAGGGCGACCGCGTCGGCCTCTTCTACTCCTCCGCCAACAACGACCCGGAGGTCTTCGACCGGCCCGAGGTCTTCGACATCACCCGCGACCCGAACCCCCACCTCGGCTTCGGCGGCGGAGGCCCGCACTTCTGCCTCGGCAAGTCCCTGGCCACCCTGGAGATCGACCTGATGTTCCGCGCGATCGCCGACGCGATGCCGGGCCTGCGCGCGGCCGGCGACCCGCGCCGCCTGCGTTCCGCCTGGCTGAACGGCGTGAAGGAGCTGCGGGTCACCCCCGGCTAGGACCTCCGCGTCCGGCTCCCCCGCGGGCCGGACGCGCCCCCGGACACGGACCGGCGGCCTCCCGGCACCGCCGATCCGGCTCGCGGGAGGCAGGGGCGTCCCCCACGCTCCGCCCCTGCCTCACCCGAGCCCGCGGAGGTGCTTGGGGCCGAACCCGCAACCTCCCGGGGTCGCGCCCGGGACCGGCCGGGGACCGGATCAGCTCGCGGCACCGGGCCGCGCGGGCTCCGGCGCCGGCTCCGGCTCGCCGCGCGCCTCCGCGGGCTCCGCCGCCGGCCGGACCCGGGGGCCCTGCAACAGATGGGTGATCCCGAACCCCGCCGCCACCACCAGCGCGCCGCCCACCGCGTCGAGCACCCAGTGATTGCCGGTGGCGACGATCGCGGCGAGGGTGAACAGCGGGTGCAGCGTGCCCAGCGCCCTCATCCACCAGGTCCGGGCGAGGACGACGACCACCAGACCGCACCACAGCGACCAGCCGAAGTGCAGGGACGGCATCGCCGCGTACTGGTTGGTCAGCTCCGTCAGGGTGCCGTAGTCCGGCTTGGAGAAGTCCTGGACGCCGTGCACCGTGTCGATGACGCCGAGCCCCGGCATCAGCCGCGGGGGTGCCAACGGGTACAGCCAGAAGCCGACGAGCGCGAGCAGGGTGGCGAAGCCGAGCGCCGAGCGGGCCCAGCGGTGGTCGGCGGGGCGGCGGGCGTAGAGGACGGCGAGGACGGCCAGCGGGACGAGGAAGTGGAACGACGCGTAGTAGAAGTCGAAGAAGTCCCGCAGCCAGCCGGCCTTCACGACGGCGTGGTTGACCCCGCGCTCGATGTCGAGGCGCAGGAACCGCTCCACCGCGAGGATCTGCTCGCCGTGCCGCTCGGCGCCGGCCCGGCCACCCGCGTTGGTCCCGCCGGTCGCGGCGAGCCTGACCTGCTGGTACGCGGCGTAGCCGACCCGGATCAGCAGCAGTTCGAGGAGCAGGTTCGGGCGGGTCGGCACACGGCCCGGGACGGGCAGCAGCGGGACCCGGCCGAAACGGGACGGGACGGGCGCCGCGTACTCGGTGGGGACCGGGTCGCTGTACCGGGGCGAGGTGCGGGGCAGGAACGGGACGGCGCAGGCGGCGGCGAGTGCGGCCACCAGCACCGCGTTGTCCCGCAGCGGGTGCAGCACCGTCAGGTCGGGCAGCATCATCCCCGCGGGGAGCGTCGTCACCAGGACGATCGCGGCCGTCCACACGTACCGGTCCGAGGCCCTGCGCCCGACCCGGCCGACCACCGCGAGGAGCACCCACAGCAGCTGGTGCTGCCAGGTCGTGGGCGAGACGGCGACGGCGACGCAGCCGGTGACCGCCACCGCGAGCAGCGGCTGCCCGTCGCGTGCGTAGCGCACCGCCCGGCGCAGGCCGACGACGGTGACGGCCGCGCCGAGGGCCAGGAAGAGGCCGGTCTCCGGCGGCCCTTCGAGGCCCAGCCGCAGCAGCGCCCCGTGCAGGGACTGGTTGGCGAGGTCGTCCGCCCGGCCGCCGAGGCCCGCGCCCGCCAGGTGGTGCACCCAGTAGGCGGACGAGTCGTGCGGCAGCGCGGCCCAGGCGAGCACCGTGCACGCGGCGAACGTGGCCGCGGTGGAGACGGCGGCGCGCCGGCGCCCGGTGAACCAGAGCAGCGGGGCGAACAGCAGCACCGTCGGCTGGAGGGCCGCGGCGGCGCCGATCAGGACACCGCTCAGGCGCTGCCCGCGCACGGCGAGGCAGCCGAGCAGCACCAGCAGGACCGGGATGACGCTGGTCTGGCCGAGGTGGAGGGTGTTGCGCACGGGCAGCGACAGCATCAGCAGGCTGACGGCGACGGGCGCGGCGAGCAGCCGGGTGCGGCGGGTCACCGGGGACGGCAGGGCGCGCGCCGCGACGAGGCCGAGCGCCGCGACGAGCAGCAGCGTGCCGAAGGTCCATCCCCAGCCCAGCGATTGTTCAGCCGAACGAGTGAGGGGTTTGAGGACCAGACCGGCGAACGGGGTGCCGGTGAACCGGGTCGAGTCGTACAGGGACCCCTTCACGTGCAGGACGCCGTCCGCTCCGATCCAGGTCTCCAGGTCGGTCAGCCGGTCCCCTCTCGGGGTCCCGAGGACGACGGCGACCTGCCGCAGCGCGAGGACGGCCGCGACCAGCCAGAGCAGCGCACGGGCCGCCTCCAGCCGCGCGCCCGCCGTCCCGCCGGGTCCCGCTCCGAGGGCCTCGCCCGGTCGTCCTCCGCGCTCCGCTTCCGCCACGCCGTCCCTCACCTCCCCGCCCCCGTCGTCACCACCCGTATGTCCGTATCCGAACCCTATGCGTCGCGTTCGCCCGGAAAAGCGACCCGCGCACCCCGTTCCGGTTCCGTCCTCGGTCGCGACAAAGGTCACAGAGTGCCCCGGGGAGGCCGGCCGCCGCCGCGGCGTCCTGCCTGCTTATGCGGCGTTCATGCACGTCCCGCGACTAGATGCATACGCCACGTAAGGTGGGGAAGTGCCCCTATGGTCGGTTTTCGGCTCGCTTTCCCAGGAGCCGTGTCCCTGTCCCCGTCGAAAGGCAGGCGAGCGGAATCTTGCCGACCGTCACCCCCCTCGCTCCCGTCCCGTCCGCCGCCCCCGTGGGCCCCGGCCGGCCGGAGGAGGTCACCGTCACCGACCCGGCCCTCGTCCGGCGCGCCGTGAAGGCAGCGGCGCTGGGCAACGCGATGGAGTGGTTCGACTTCGGCGTCTACAGCTACATCGCCGTGACGCTGGGCAAGGTGTTCTTCCCGTCCGGCAACCCGACCGCGCAGCTGCTGTCCACCTTCGGCGCCTTCGCCGCGGCCTTCCTCGTGCGCCCCCTCGGCGGCATGGTCTTCGGTCCCCTCGGCGACCGCGTCGGCCGGCAGAAGGTCCTCGCCCTCACCATGATCATGATGGCGGCCGGCACCTTCGCGATCGGACTCATTCCGTCGTACACGGCCATCGGCGTCGGGGCGCCCCTGCTGCTGCTCGCGGCGCGGCTGGTGCAGGGGTTCTCGACCGGCGGCGAGTACGCGGGCGCCTCGACCTTCATCGCCGAGTACGCACCCGACCGCAGGCGCGGCTTCTTCGGCAGCTGGCTGGAGTTCGGCACGCTCGCCGGCTACATCGGCGGGGCCGGACTGGTCACCCTGATGACCGCGCTGCTCTCCGGCGAGGACCTGCTGTCCTGGGGCTGGCGCATCCCGTTCCTGATCGCCGGCCCGATGGGCGTCATCGGCCTGTACCTGCGGATGCGGCTGGAGGAGACCCCGGCGTTCGCGGCCGAGCTGGCGAAGGCGGCGAAGAAGGAGCACGACCGCCCGAAGGTGCCGCTGCGCGAGCTGGTCGCGGGCCAGTGGAAGGCGCTGCTGCTGTGCATGGGCCTGGTGCTGGTCTTCAACGTCACCGACTACATGCTGCTGTCGTACATGCCGAGCTACCTGACCAGCGAGCTGAAGTACGACGAGACGCACGGGCTGCTGGTCGTGCTCGGCGTGATGGCGCTGATGATGGTCGTGCAGCCCTTCGCGGGCGCCCTGACCGACCGCGTCGGACGCCGTCCGGTGATCGCCGCCGGCTGCCTCGGCTTCCTCGTGCTGTCCGTCCCGGCCGTCCTGCTGATCCGCCAGGGCAGCCTGCTCGCGGTCGCGCTCGGCATGGGCGCCCTCGGTCTGCTGCTGGTCTGCTTCACCTCGGCGATGCCCGCGGCGCTGCCCGCGCTGTTCCCGACGAAGGTGCGCTACGGCTCGCTGTCCATCGGCTTCAACGTCTCCGTCTCGCTCTTCGGCGGGACCACCCCGCTCGTGGTCACGGCCCTCATCGGGGCGACCGGGAACATGATGATGCCCGCGTACTACATGATGGCGGCGGCTGTGGTCGGCGGCGTCGCGGTGTGGTTCACGGCCGAGTCGGCGGGCCGCCCGCTGCCCGGTTCCGCCCCGTCCGTGGAGCCCGCCGGGCACTGACGGCGCCGCATTCCCGGTCGGCCCCGGGGACCGGCCCCCGCCGGTGCGGACCCCTGGGCCGATCGGCTGACGGGCGCCGGGAGGGAACGGGAAAAGACGCTGACAACCGCCCCGTACGCGACTAGATTCGGCGGCAGAACTAGTTAGGTCAGCTAACTAGGCATACGAAAGGCACGCTGCATGAGCGAGGCTCAGTCCTGGGACGCGGTCGACGCCTACTTCACCGAGCTGCTCTCCCCGCCCGACGAGGTGCTGTCGGCCGCCCTCGCCGACAGCGACGCCGCCGGTCTGCCCGCCATCAACGTCGCACCGAACCAGGGCAAGCTGCTCCAGCTGCTCGCCCAGGTCCAGGGAGCCCGCCGGATCCTGGAGATCGGCACCCTCGGCGGCTACAGCACCATCTGGCTGGGCCGCGCGCTGCCCGCCGACGGCCGGCTCATCACCCTCGAGTACGACGCCGCCCACGCCGAGGTCGCCCGCGGCAACCTCGCCCGCGCCGGCCTGGACAAGATCGCCGAGGTACGGGTGGGTCCCGCCCTGGAGTCGCTGCCCGCGCTCGCCGACGAACACCCCGAGCCGTTCGACCTCGTCTTCATCGACGCCGACAAGGTCAACAACGCCCGCTACATCGAGTGGGCCGTGCGGCTCACCCGCCCCGGCAGCCTCATCGTCCTCGACAACGTGGTGCGCGGCGGCCGGGTCACCGACCCGGACGGCGACCCGAGCGTCCAGGGCACCCGGGCCGCCCTCGAACTGATCGCCGCCCACCCGAAGTTGAGCGGCACGGCGATCCAGACGGTGGGCAGCAAGGGCTACGACGGCTTCGCGCTGGCCCGCGTACTGGACTGACGGGCGGCCGGCCGGGACCTGTGGCTGACGTTGCGTCAGAACTCGTGGTAGAAGCCGACGTTGACGCTGCGCGGGCCGGTGCGGTCCTGGACGACGAGCTCTCCGGAACCGCCCGCGGGCAGCTTCGCCGTCCCGCCGTACGGCAATTGCTGCGGGGGCAGGCCCGCCAGCGTCAGCCGCACCTCGGAGGAGGGGTCGGGATGCGAGCCGCGCAGCCAGGTCACCTGCCAGGTGCCGTCGGGCCCGCACAGGAACTCCAGGTGCACCCGCGAGACGAACAGCCAGTCGTCGGGCGTCGCCAGCCGGCAGACCGCCTTGTCCCGGCCCACCCGCAGCACGGCTCCCGGGTCGCTGGGCGCGTCGGCCATCAGCATGCCGGCCGTCGCCCCGGCGTCCGCCCCGGAGACCGAGGCCATGGTGAGTTCGAGCACGTGCGCTCCTCCGATGCTCAGCTGTCCGACCGTCCCTGCGCGAGGCGTTCTCGACGCGCCGCCGCCGCATGATAATGCGCCACAGGGCCGACCGGGTGACATCCGGCACAATGGACACATGACCGAGCGAAAGCCCCCTGGCGTCAGCTTCGAGTCCTGGGTCGACCGGCAGATTCGCGAGGCGGAGGCCCGCGGGGAGTTCACCGCCCTCGCGGGGGCGGGCCGTCCGCTGCCCGACGTCACCGACGCCCCGTACGACGAACTGTGGTGGGTCAAGCAGAAGATGGCCCGCGAGGGACTGTCGGTGCTGCCCCCGACCCTCGCCCTGCGCAAGGAGGCCGAGGACGCGCTCGCGGCGGCGTCGGCGGCACCCTCGGAGCGGGCCGTGCGCCGGATCGTCGAGGACATCAACACCAAGATCCGCGAGCTCATGTTCAAGCCGCCGCCGGGACCCCCGCTCGGCCTGAAGCCGTACGACGTCGAGAAGATCGTCCGCGACTGGCGCGAGCGCCGGCGGCCCTGACCGGCCACCCTGACCGGCCTCCCCCGGAGTGGCCACCGCGAGGCCGCTGCCCGCGCCTTCCGGAGCCACCTGGGCGCCTGGTCCCGTCGCACGCCTTCCGGGCCGCACCCTTGGCGCCCGCCCGGTCCGGTCGCACGCGTCCCGGAGCGCACCCCCGACGCCCGCCCGGTCCCGTAGCGCGACTTTCGGAACTCGCCCTCGACGCCCGCCCGGTCCCGTAGCGCGCCTCCCGGAACACACCCTCGACGCCCGCCCGGTCCCGTCGCGCATGACCGCCCCGCGACCGTTCCGCGCCGTTGCGGGGCCGGGTCGCGTGGCTCGCTCGGGCCTCGTATCGCCGTCCGCGGCCGATCGCGCTCCGGATGCCGGGCCGCACGGGTCGGGCGCCGTACGGAACGTTCTCCGTACGGCGCCCGGCTCGCGCGGTCAGCTGTGCAGCAGGCGTTCCGCCATCTCGCGGTAGTCCCGCAGGGCCAGCCGCAGTTGCTCGGTGTCGGCCGTCGCGCCCTTGCTCTCGCCCGAGGTCTGCCAGGACGAGCGGAGCGCGCGGCGCCGCTGGGTGATCGCGTCCGTGAACCGGGCGGCGACCTCCTCCAGCACGTGGTCGGCCTCCTCGACGGACGCCCGGGGCTCGTCGATGAACCCGCCGACGGCCTGCTGGAGCCGCTTGGCGAGCTTGTCGGACTCGTCGTGCGGCAGCAGCGCCGAGTCACCGCCGCGGGCGGTGTCGCCGGTGCCCGTGCGGGTCCCGGTGACGTCCTTGCCCGTCGTGCGGTCGGTGCCGCCCGGCGTCGTACCGGTGACGGCCGTCTCGTGCGGGGCCCTGGTGCGGCCCTCGGCGGCGGCGCCGGCCTGCTCGCCGACTCCCGTGGCGGAACCGTGGCCGCCCGCTCCGGTGCCCTCGCGCCACTCCGTCCCCGCGGTGCCGTCGTCCGCGCCGACTCCGTCACGGCGGTCGCGGTCACCGGTGCTCCGGTGACCCGGAGCCGTCCCGGCGCCGAGCACGCCCGTCGGCGTGCCCGTCCTCGGGGCACCCGCCGTCGTGTCTGTGGCGGGGGTGCCCGCGAGCGTGTCGGCTCCCGGGGCACCCGTCCTGCCGTCGGCCTCGCGGGCCGCGGCCGTGCCGCGCGCCTCGGCGGTCTCCCGGCTCGTGACGGCGTCGCCGGTCACGTTCCTGGGGTCCGCCGACCCCGCTCGGCCCGGTGTCCGGGGAGTACTGCCGTCGACGCCCGGGCCCTCGGACCCCCGTGCCGTCCCCCGGCGCTCCGCGCCCTCGCCTGTCACGTCTGCCATGTTCCTCAACTTCCCTTCGCGTGGCGCCGGTTGAAGGTCCACGGCACGTGCGTGCGGGTGCCGGAGCGAGCCGTGTCCGAACCGTCGGCGGCCACCTCCGCACCGTCCGTGCCGGTGTCCGCGCGGTGGCGGACGTCGTCCTTGCGGCTGGGTGAGACGAGTTCCTCGAAGAGCGCGCGGGCCTCCAGCATCGCCTCGCGCATCTCCTCCGTGCCCGTGCCGTGGCCGGTGGCGCCGTCGGCACTCGCGTGCGCGGCGCCGTGCACCCGCCGGTATCCGTGGACGTGGTGCGCGTGGTGCACGGAGAGGGCCTCGAGCTGTTCCTCGTAGCGGCCGTTGTCGGGATAGCCCCGCGCTCCGGCCAGTTCGCCGAGCAGGCGGTCCGCCTCGGCCACCGCTTCCCGCGGCGAGTCGACGAAGCGTTCCTGTGCCGCGGCCCAGCGCGCCGCGTACTGCTCGCGGGCGGCGGGCTCCAGGGGCTGCTGGCGCAGCGAACCGTGCCGCTTCACCCGCTCGGTGAGGTCGGCTTCGGCGGCCCGGGTGTCGCCGTTGTGCCGGGCGACGGCACGGTCGTACTCGGGCCCGAAGCGCCGCTGGAGGCTGCGCCCGCCCTGCGGCCTGCGGGCGAGGAGAGTCAGGACGGCCGCGACAAGGGCCACGGCCGCCACGATCACGATCAGAGCGATGATCACGCCTGTGGACATGGGTGCCTTCCGGAGTTTTCGACCCAACGGGCCGGTTCAACGTCCGGGTTGCCGCGATAACGCGCCGCAAACGGTGCCGGGACGCTGGCGGGCCCCGGCCCCGTCCCACGGGCACGGCGGACCCCTCGGCCCCCTCCGGGCGGCCCGTCGGCGTCGCCGCCCGCGCCGTAAACCGTTTGCGGGCCGCGCGGGGCAGGCCGTGACAATGACCGCCATGATCCGTACGCCCGCCCCCTGGACCGTCGCTCCGGAACCCGTCGCCTCGCCCGCCGCCGCCGCGCTGTGGCGGGCCTACTACACGGAGGTCAGCGACCGCTGGTACCTGCTGCACGAGGGGCGCAGGACCGACCCGGCCGAACTGGAACGGGAGATCGCCGCCGACACCGGGGACTCCCTCGCGCCGCCCGGCGGGGTGCTGCTCGTGGCCCGGTACGGGGGCGAGCCGGCCGGCACCGCGGGGGTGCGGATGACGGACGCGACGACGGCCGAGCTGAAGCGGGTCTTCCTGCGCGAGGAACTGCGCGGCCGGGGCGGCGCCGCCCTGCTGGTGCGGGCCGCGGAGGACGCGGCGCGCGCGCTCGGCGCCGCGCGGATCGTGCTGGACACCCGCAGCGACCTGGTGGCGGCCCGTGCGCTGTACGCGCGCCTCGGCTACCGGGAGACGGAGCGGCACAACGACGAGGAGTACGCCGACCACTGGTTCACCAAGGAGCTGACCGGCTAGTCCCGGGGTTCTGTCGTCGGGATCGCGGCGGCGCGGCCCGGGGCCGGGTGGCGTCGCGGGGGCCGGAGCGGCGACGTCTGATCCGGAGCGGCGGCGTGGAATCAGGGCAGCGTCGCGGGTCCGGCCGGACGGGACGAACCGCCGGTCACCGCCCGCCGGGTCCGACGGGCCGCCGGAACGAACCGCCGGTCACCGCCCGCCGGGTCCGACCGCGCCCGTCACGGCCCGCCCGGCAGGACGGCGGGACCGGGTCCCGCGCCGGGAAGGGGCACGGCACCCGGCCCCCCGTGGCTCAGGCCACCGGCTTGTACGGACGGGCCGTCGCCCCGTGCGGGCGCTCCGCGTCGGAGCCGCACAGCTCGGAGTTCAGTTCCTCGACCAGCCGCACCAGGTCGGTGGGCCGGTCGGGGCCCCACCAGTCGCCGAGCAGTTCGCCCAGGGACTCCTCGCGGGCCCGGGACAGCCTCCCGGCGACCTCGCGGCCCTCGTCGGTGAGCGTGAGCTCCACCCCCTCGCGGCGGGTCAGGCGGCGCTCCTCCAGCTGGCGGGCCGCGGCGATGACCACGTTCAGGGGCACGGCGCTGTGCTCGGCGAGCGCCGCCGGTTCCTCCCGGCCGTGCCGCCTGATCCGCAGCAGCAGCCAGCTCGCGGCGGGCAGCAGGTCGTAGCCCGCCCGTGCGGTGATCCGTTCGTAGATCTCGCGCCGCCCCTCGCGGGTGCCGAGCACGGACAGCGCCCGGCACACCTCGTCGTAGGAGGACCGCTCGACCGGGTTGCTGGCGAGCGTCTGCGTGGCGTCCGGGGCCGTGACCGAGCTCCGCAGCCTGTCCTCGCGCAGGAACCAGGCAAGCACGAACCCGAGCAGCGCCACCGGGGCGGCGTACAGGAAGACGTCGGTGATGGAGGAGGCGTACGCGTGCAGGACGGGCGCCTGCAGCGCGGCGGGGAGTTCGGCGATGCCCTTCGGGTCGGCCTTGAGGGTGTCCACGCTGAGACCGGCGGGCAGTTGCTGTCCGCTGAGCGCCGCCGCCAGCTTGGTCCCCAGGCGGCTCGCGAACACGGTGCCGAAGATGGCCACGCCGAAGGAGGCGCCGATGGAGCGGAAGAAGGTGGCGCCGGAGGTGGCGACGCCCAGATCCTCGTACGGGACCGCGTTCTGCACGATCAGCACGAGCACCTGCATGACCAGGCCGAGGCCGAGACCGAAGACGAAGAAGAAGGCGCTCATCTCGCCGGTGCCGCTGTTCTCGTCGAGCTGGTGCAGCAGGAGCAGCCCGACGGTCGTGATCCCCGTGCCGGCGATCGGGAACACCTTCCACCGGCCGGTGCGGCTGACGATCTGGCCGGAGACGGTGGAGGAGAGCAGCAGGCCGAACACCATGGGCAGCAGGTGCACCCCGGACAGGGTCGGCGAGATGCCCTGGACGACCTGGAGGAACGTCGGCAGATAGGTCATCGCGCCGAACATGGCGAAGCCGACGACGAAGCTGATGACGGCGGACAGGGTGAACGTCCGGACGCGGAACAGCTTCAGCGGCAGCACCGGTTCGGCCGCCCGGCGCTCCACGGCGACGAAGGCGACCGCGAGGACCACCGCGAGCACCGCCACCCCGATGAGCTGCGGCGAGCTCCAGCCCCACGTCGTGCCGCCCAGCGACGCGACGAGGATCAGACAGGTCGCGACGGCGGCGATGAGCAGGGTGCCGAGGTAGTCGATCACGTGGCGGGCGGTGCGGCGCGGGATGTGCAGGGCCGTGGCGATCACGGCGAGCGCGACCACACCGACGGGCAGGTTGATGTAGAAGACCCAGCGCCAGCTCAGGTGCTCGGTGAAGAACCCGCCGAGCAGCGGTCCGAGCACGCTGGTCGCGCCGAAGACGGCACCGAACAGCCCCTGGTACTTGCCGCGTTCGCGCGGCGAGACGATGTCGCCGACGATCGCCATGGACAGCACCATCAGCCCGCCGCCGCCCAGCCCCTGGAGGGCCCGGTAGCCGATGAGCTGCGGCATGTTCTGCGCCATGCCGCACAGCGCGGACCCGATCAGGAAGATCACGATCGCGAGCTGGAACAGCCGCTTGCGCCCGTACTGGTCGCCGAGCTTGCCCCACAGCGGCGTCGCGGCCGTCGAGGCGAGCAGGTACGCGGTGACGACCCAGGACAGGTGCTCCAGGCCGCCGAGCTCGCTGACGATGGTCGGCAGCGCGGTCGACACGATCGTCTGATCGAGTGCGGCCAGCAGCATGCCCAGCAGCAGTGCGCCGATCGACACGAGAACGCTGCCGTGCACGTGCTCCTCGCCGGGGGCGCCCCCCTTCGTCACCACCGCGTCAGTGCCCCGTGCGTCCCCGCTCATACGGACCTCCCGTGCGCCCAGGCGTCCTGGTCAACTCCCATCGTGATCGGAGTGTCCCGTTATGGCCTGTTGAGTCCTCCCCGAAGCCGGGAATCCCGGGGTGCCGAGGAGATTCCGTGGAGGCGGTCTGGATACTCTCTGGAGTCCGTGAGGGGGAGGGACCACACGTGAGCGGAACCAAGGGGCACGTCTGCCCGGAGTGCGGGACGCACCGGGAGGCCGACGGAACTCCGTCCTGCGCCTGCACCCGGCGCGCCTCGGACGCCCTGCGTGACGCCCGTACGGCGGAGGCGGCAGCGGCGGAGGACTTCGACCCGCTGCGCATCCGGCCCTACGTGGAGCTGGGCCGGGCGTCCCGGGACGCGGACGAGGACCCCGCCCGGGACGCGGCGGCGGAACCGGCCGGCGACGCGCCGCACCCCGCCGCGCGTGCGCAGGAGCCCCCGGCCCGCGCGACCCCGCCGCCTCCCGAGGCGCCCGCCGAGCGCACCATGCCGCTGACGGCCGCGGTGACGCCGTCGCCGGCCGAGCACACGATGCCGTTGACGGCCGTCGGCACGTCCTCGCCGGCCGAGCACACCCTGCCGGTGATGGCCGCGGGCACGTCGGAGCCCGCACCGGACGACATGCGCCTCTTCCAGGACCCGGCGACCGGGCCGGGCACCGCGCCGTCGAACCAGGAGCCGCCCCGGCGCCGTCGCCGTACGGCGCTGCTGGTGGTGGCCGGGGCCGTCGTGGCCGTGGTGGCCGCCGCGGGGCTGGCGAGCGGGGTCCTGTCGTACGACACGCCGGAGCGGGACGCCCCGGCGCCGCAGGCGGTGCGCGCGAGCGTGCCGGAGAAGTCGTCGCCGCGGGCCGACGCGTCCCCGTCGAGGAGCACCTCGTCCTCGCCGGCCGCCTCCGGCGGTCCCACGGCGTCGGCCGGCGCGGACGCGTCGCCCTCCGCCTCGCCGTCGAGCCCGTCGGCGACCCCGTCCCGCTCGAAGAAACCCGCGGAGACACCGACGACCGCCCGGGCCACCGGCTCGGTCCGGCCCCCGTCCGACGAGCCCGAGGAACTCCGCGCCCCGATCCTGCGCCGCGGCGACAAGGGCGCCGAGGTGGCCGAACTCCAGCTACGGCTCAGGCAGTTGGGCCTCTACTCCAGCGACATCAACGGAAACTTCAACGAGCAGGTCGAGTACGCCGTGCGCCGCTACCAGTGGGCCCGCGGAATCGGCGCCGACGAGCCGGGCGTCTACGGCACGGCCACCCGCACCCGCCTGGAGTCGGAGACGTCCCAGCCGTAGCGCGGCAGGGACTGGGGCGTACGGGGCCTGACCCGACGGGGCGGAGTCGCCGGGTGCCCGACTCCGGGCGGCCCTGGGGCACGGGAGCCGGAGCTTACGAAGACCGGAAAAATCGTCGGCACCGGTGTCCTCCGGGCCGGGGCCGACAGGGCCGGAAGTCGACGGGGGCCCGGGGACGACGGGGCCCGGAACGACAGAGGCCCGGGTCCTCCCAGGACCCGGGCCCACGCTTCGGCGTCAGCCGATGTGCAGCCGTATCGACCCGTCCGCGGCGGCCTCGACGCGCACCTGCGTGAGGTCGGCGACCAGGGCGTCGGGGCCGTGGACCGCGGCCCGGGGGCCGACGCCGACGACGCGCATCCCCGCGGCCTTGCCGGCCGTGATGCCCGCCCCGGAGTCCTCGAAGACCACGCAGTCCTCGGGCGCGACGCCCAGCTCGGCGGCGCCCTTGAGGAAGCCCTCGGGGTCCGGCTTGCTCGCGCCGACCGACTCCGCGGTGATCCGCAGGTCGGGTAGTCCGAGTCCGGCGGCGGCCATGCGGGCGGTGGACAGGCCCACGTCGGCGGAGGTCACGAGCGCGTGCGGGAGCCCGGCGAGGGACGCGAGGAAGGCCGACGCACCCGGCACCTCCACGACGCCGTCCATGTCGGCGGTCTCCTCGGCGAGCATGCGGGCGTTGTCCGCGTGGTTCTGCTCCATGGGCCGGTGCGGGAGCAGGACCGCCATGGAGGCGTAGCCCTGGCGGCCGTGGACGACCCTCATGACCTCGTCCCCGTCGAGCCCGTGCCGGTCGGCCCAGCGGCGCCAGCAGCGCTCGACCACGGCGTCGGAGTTGACGAGGGTGCCGTCCATGTCGAGCAGGAGGGCGCGGGCGGTCAGAACGGTGGTGGCCGTCATCGGCATGCTCCAAGACGCGGGAGGGGGAGCCGCACGGGGCACCCGGGGACAAGGCGGCCCCGCCCGCCGGTCAGGGGAAACGGGCGGGAGCCACTTTGTTTCTTCACGATACAAAACAAAGGGCCCCTGACGCCACCGCACCCGACCAGCGGCTTCACGAAGCCGGGTCGCGGGTGGCCGGCATCGGGGAGGACGACCGGAGCGCGGAGGCCGAGTGCGGGACGCCCCGGCGCGGAAGCGTCCCGCGCGGGGCTGCCCGACGCGGGGCACCCCGAACGGGAAAGGATCGGCGCGGCACGGCCGGGACCGGATCCCGTCCGCGTGGCACGGACCGAGCCCGGGCTGATCCGCACGGGACGGCCGGCCATGGACCCGCCCGACGCGGGGCGGCCCCCACCGGAACCGACCCGCACGGAACGCCCCGCACCGGAACCGACCCACGCCGGACAACCGGCAACGGACCCGCCCGACACGGGACGGCCCGCACCGGAACCGACCCGCACGGGAGGACTGGCCGCGCACCCGCCCCGTCGGCGCGGGCGGGTCATCCCGCCACCGCCTCGTACAGGCTCCACAGGCCGAGGCCCAGCATCAGCAGGGCCGCGATCTTGGTGATGAGCGCGAGCGGCACCCGCTTCATCAGGGCCTTGCCGCCGACGATGCCGAGCCCGGCGACCGCCCACAGCGCGAGGACCGCGCCCAGGCCGACGGAGAGCGGGTCGTCGTACCGGGCGGCGAGGTTGGCCGTCATGATCTGGGTGAGGTCGCCGAACTCGGCGACCAGGATGAGCATGAAGCCCGCCCCCGAGACCTTCCAGAAGCTCTGGTTCTCGGGCTTGCGGACCTCCTCCTCGTCCTCGTCCTTCTTCAGCAGCAGCACGGCGGCGCCCGCGAGGAAGAGCACGCCGGTGAGCGCGTGCACGATCTGCTGCGGAAGCAGGGTCAGGACGCTGCCCGCCGCGACGGCGAGCGCCACGTGGACGGCGAAGGCGGCGGCGACGCCGGCGAAGACGTACGAGGCGCGGTAGCGCGTGCCGAGCACGAGTCCGGCGAGCGCGGTCTTGTCCGGCAGCTCGGCAAGGAAGACGACGCCGAAGACGAGCGCCGTCACGCTGATGCTGATCAAAGTTCCTCAATCGGTCGGGGCCGCCCCGCCGAGAGTGCTGTACTGCGCTGCGACACCTCGGCACGGCAGCACACGCGGGCACCCGCGCGGGAACGCGCGGGCGGTGCACTGCTTGCCGAAGGTCTCGCTGGCCGGTCCCGCGATCGGGACCTGCCTCCGGGCGCCGGCTCAGACGAGCTGAGCAGTATGTCGACGGTCCGGCGAAGAGCTACTCCCCTTCTGCGCCGTCCATCCTACGGGACGCCCGCGCAGGACCCACAGGGCCATTGGTCCCGTCACGACCCTTGCTTTGTCATGTACGCGTCATTAGCTTCTCACCCGACGCACATCTCCCGGAAACACGACGCCGCAAGCATGTGCTCGCTCGCCCCAACGGCCCACCATCTGCAGGGAGTTCGCATGCCCAAGGTCTACGCGCGTCGACGGCTGAGCATACTCGCAGCCGCCACCGGTCTGATAGCCATGGCCGGCGTTTTCAACGGCCCCACCGCCTCCGCCGCGCTGCCGACCCCGGTCAGCGCCTCCACCGCGCGGACCTACCTCTCCTCGCTCACCGTGGCGACCGAGGACCGCACCGGCTACAGCCGCGACCTCTTCCCGCACTGGATCACCATCAGCGGGGCGTGCAACACCCGCGAGACGGTCCTGAAGCGCGACGGCTCCAACGTCGTCACCGACTCCGCCTGCGCCTCCGTCCGCGGCAGCTGGTACTCGGTCTACGACGGCGCGACCTGGACCGCCGCCTCCGACCTGGACATCGACCACCTGGTGCCGCTGGCCGAGGCCTGGGACTCGGGCGCCGACAACTGGACCACCTCGCAGCGCCAGGCCTTCGCCAACGACCTGACCCGCCCGCAGCTCATCGCTGTCACGGACAACGTGAACCAGGCCAAGGGCGACCAGGACCCGGCCACCTGGATGCCCTCGCGCACCGCCTACGCCTGCACTTACGTGCGCGCCTGGGTCCAGGTGAAGTACTACTACAACCTCTCGGTCGACAGCGCGGAGAAGTCGAAGCTGTCCTCGGTGCTCAGCGGCTGCTCATAGCCCGCCACTTACGGGGAACCCTGTCCTGTGCCTCCGTCGTTTCGTACCGTACGGGGCGACGGAGGAAGGTGATCGCCGTGTCGGAGCTCCTGCTGGGCCCCCTGCTCAGGTTCGTCGACGACTCGTCCGCGACCGTATGGGTCGAGACGAGCCGTCCGTGCACCGCCGAGGTGCGGTGCGCCGAGGGCGCCAAGGGGGAGTCCCGCACCTTCCAGGTGGCCGGGCACCACTACGCCCTCGTGGTGCTGACCGGCCTGGAGCCGGGCTCGGCGTCCACGTACGAACTGCTGCTGGACGGCACGCCCGTCTGGCCGCTGGCGGACTCGCCCTTCCCGCCCCCGGTCATCCGCACCCTCGACCGGGACAGCGGGGACAGCGTCCGGGTCACCTTCGGCTCCTGCCGCTGGGCGGCCCCGCCCGGGGACGAGAAGGATCCGGTGGGCCCCGACGCGCTGGACACGCTGGCGGCGCGGCTGTCCTCCACGCCGGACGCCGAGCGGCCCGACGTGCTGCTCCTGCTCGGCGACCAGGTGTACGCGGACGAGACCTCCGAGTCGACCCGCGACTGGATCGCCACCCGGCGCAGTCTGGACGAGCCTCCCGGCGAGCAGATCGCGGACTACGAGGAGTACACCCGGCTGTACCACGAGTCGTGGCGGGACTCCGAGATCCGCTGGCTGCTGTCCACGGTCCCGAGCTGCATGATCTTCGACGACCACGACGTCATCGACGACTGGAACACCAGCGCGTCCTGGCTGGCCGACATCCGCGCCACGTCCTGGTGGCGCGAGCGCATCCTCGGCGGCCTGATGTCGTACTGGGTCCACCAGCACCTCGGCAACCTCTCCCCCGCCGAGCTGGAGGCCGACCCGGTCTACGCCGCCGTCCGCGCCGCCCCCGACGGCACGGACGTCCTGCGGGACCACGCCGCCCGCTCCGACGCCGAGCCGTCCTCCGTGCGCTGGAGCTACCGCCGCGACTTCGGCCGCGTCCGCGTCGTCATGCTCGACTCCCGGGCGGCCCGCGTCCTGGACGAGCAGCACCGCTCCATGCTGGACGCGGGCGAGGAGCGGTGGCTGCGCGAGCAGGTGATGGACCGGCGCGACGCCTACGACCACCTGCTCATCGGCACCTCCCTGCCCTGGCTGCTCCCCCACCTGATCCACGACGCCGAGACGTGGAACGCGGGCGTGTGCCGGGGCGAGCGCGGGGCCCGCTGGGCGCGCATCGGTGAACAGGTGCGCAGGAAGGCCGACCTGGAGCACTGGGCGGCGTTCCCGGAGTCCTTCGAGGCGCTGCGGCAGCTCATCGCCGAGGCGGGCAGCGGCGAGGGGGCCCCGGCGACGGTGCTGGTGCTCTCCGGCGACGTGCACCACGCGTACGTCGCCGAGCCCACGTGGCCCGGTGACGCCGCCCCGGACGCCCGGGTCCTGCAGCTGACCTGCTCGCCGGTCCACAACTCGATCCCGCTGTCGATGCGGATCGGGTTCCGCTTCGGCTGGAGCCGGACGGGGCGTGCCATCGGGCGCCTGCTGTCCCGGCACGGACGCCAGGGCCGGCCCGCCGTGTCCTGGCGCAGGACGGGCGGCCCCTGGTTCGGCAACCAGCTGATGACGCTGACGTTGCGGGGCCGGGCGGCGCGGCTGCGCCTGGAGCAGGCCCGGGCGAACGGCGACAGCACCCGTCTGATCGCGGTGGAGGAGTCCCAACTCACCCCCTCATAGGGCCATTTCACCGGGTTGCCGGGTGCGTTGTCCCGGATGCCCGTGAGGCATCCCACACCCGGTCCCGATCATCCGTCCCGGGCTCGGACACCGCGGCGTACGGCGGCATGATGAGGCGGACCGTCCGCTTCCGGCGGGCGGTCCGCCGCCCTTGCGCCCCCCACGCCCGGGAGTCACCTCCTTGTCTGCAGCACCCGCGGAAACCGTGCCCGCCGCCGTCGCCCTGATCGGCGCGGGACCCCGCGGCACCAGCGTCCTGGAGCGCCTGTGCGCCTCCGCACCCGAACTGCTGGCGCCCGGAACCCGTCTGACGGTCCATGTGATCGACCCGTCGCCGCCGGGACCCGGCCGGGTCTGGCGGACCACCCAGCCGTCCGAGCTGCTGATGAACACCGTTGCCTCCCAGGTCACCCTGTTCACCGACGAGAGCGTCGGGTGCGCGGGACCGGTGCGCCCCGGCCCGAGCCTGCACACCTGGGCCGACGAGTCCGGCACCGAGGACCGGCTCGGCCCCGACGACTACCCGACCCGCGCGCAGTACGGCCGCTACCTCGCCTGGGTCTTCGCGCGCACGGTGCGCAGCGCCCCGGCCGGCGTCCGCGTCGAGGCGCACGCCGCGCACGCCGTCCGCCTGGACGACGGTCCCGACGGCCGCCAGACGGTCACCCTCTCCGACGGCCGCTCCCTGGAGGGCCTGAGCGCGGTGGTCCTCGCCCAGGGCCATCTGCCGGTGCTCGCCGGCCCCGGGCAGCGGCGACTGGGCGCGTACGCGGACCGGCACGGGCTGCGTCACGTGCCGCCCGCCAACCCGGCCGACGTCGACCTCGCCCCGATGTCGCCCGGCGAGCCGGTGCTCCTGCGCGGACTCGGCCTCAACTTCTTCGATCACACGGCCCTGTTCACGACGGGCCGCGGCGGGCGCTTCGTCCGGACGCCCCGGGGACTGCGCTATCTGCCCTCGGGCGAGGAGCCGCGCCTGTACGCCGGTTCCCGACGCGGCATCCCCCACCAGGCACGCGGCGACAACGCGAAAGGCCCCTGCGGCCGGCACACTCCCCTCGTCCTCACCCCGGATGTGATCTCCCGTTTCCGCGAGCGCGCGGACTCCGGCGAGGCACCGGACTTCCTCGGCGAGATATGGCCCCTGATCGCGAAGGAGGTCGAAACGGTGTACTACGAGACGCTGTTGAGGCTTCGGGGGACGGCACACGGGCGGTCCGGTTTCCGTGAGCGCTTCCTCCGCGCGGAGCACGACGGCTCACAAGAGGCCGCGCTGCTCGACGAGTTCGGCGTTCCGGGCGCCGACCGCTGGTCCTGGGACCGGCTCTCCCGCCCGTACGCCGGCCGGTCCTTCGCGGGTCCCCGCGTCTGGCGCGACTGGCTGCTGGCGCATCTGCGCGAGGACGCCGCGCAGGCCGCCCTCGGCAACGTCGACGGTCCCCTCAAGGCCGCTCTGGACGTGCTGCGCGACCTGCGCAACGAACTGCGGCTCGTCGTGGACCACGGCGGCCTCCCGGGCACCTCGCGCCGGGACCACCTGGACCGCTGGTACACCCCGCTCAACGCCTTCCTGTCCATCGGCCCGCCCCGGCGCCGGATCGAGGAGATGGCCGCGCTGATCGAGGCGGGGGTCCTGACGGTGGTGGGTCCGCGGCTGCGGGTGCGGCCCGAGGACGGCGGATGGCTGGCCGACTCCCCCGACGTGCCGGGCTCGGCCGTACGCGCGACGACGCTCGTCGAGGCGCGGCTGCCGGAGCCGGATGTGCGGCGGACGGCGGACGAACTCCTCGCCCGGCTGCTGAAGACGGGCGGGTGCCGCCCGCACACCGTCGACGGCTACGAGACCGGAGGGCTGGACGTGACGCCCCGCCCGTACTACCTGATAGACAGTCAGGGAGAGCCTCACGCACGGCGGTTCGCCTTCGGCGTGCCCACGGAGGGCGTGCACTGGGTGACCGCCGCCGGCGCCCGGCCAGGGGTGGATTCGGTCACGCTTTCGGACGCCGACGCGGTCGCGCGGGCGGCCCTACGTGCGACGACGTCCGGAACGGAGTCCCGGACGGAGGCGGAGCCGTGGCCTGATGTTGAACTTGCAAGCATTGATTAGGCGCACCTAACCTGTGACTCCTCGGTTCACTCCCCGAGACCGGTCCGTCCGCGGACCGGCCCCGACCGAAGGAGCCCCCCACATGACCGGACGCCTCGACAGCGCCCAGCCCTACGCCATCGGCCTCTTCCGCATCGTCGTCGGCCTGCTCTTCGCCTGCCACGGCGCCGCCTCGCTCTTCGGCGTCCTCGGCGGCGCCCAGGGCGGCGGCTCCGTCCCCGCCGGCACCTGGCCGGGCTGGTACGCGGCCGTCATCCAGCTCGCCGGCGGCACGCTGGTGCTCCTCGGCCTCGGCACCCGCGCCGCGGCCTTCGTCTCCTCCGGCTCGATGGCGTACGCGTACTTCGACGTGCACCAGCCGTCGGCCCTGTGGCCCCTCCAGAACGGCGGCGAGCTCTCCGTGCTGTTCTGCTGGTCCCTGTTCCTGCTGGTCTTCACCGGCTCCGGCGCCCTCGGCGTCGACCGGCTCCTCGCGGGCCGTACGTCCCCGGCCGACGAGGACAAGGCCGCCGCGGACCGGGCACCGGCCGCGGTCTGACACCACGAGCCGGCGCCTGCCCCGTCCCGGCGGGCGCCGGCCCAGCCCGCTCCACGGAGTCCCGGCCCGGTCCCGCTCCACGGACCGACCCGACCCGCGCAGATCCGGCCGGACCCGCCGCCTGGAGACCCGGCCCGGCCCTGGCCACGGAGACCCTGCCCTGCCGCACGTCCCGGCGTCAGCCGCTTTCGGGGGACCAGCCGAAGGGGACCGTGAAGCAGGCCAGCCGCCCGCCGCTCATCCCCGGCTGGTCGTGCACCACGACGGAGGACGCCCCGCCCCTCCGGAACCCCCAGTCGTGCTCGGCCAGCGCCTCCCCCGCTCCCCGCCCGTCGGCCGTGAAGTCCAGCCACACCTCGTTGCCGGGGTTGGCGTAGTCCGGGTCCATCGACGGCTGCACCGGGTCCTCGCGGTGCTGGTAGTGCCCGCCCGCGTCCGCGGGGTCCGCGCCGCAGGGGTTCCGGTGCACGTGGACGCCGTACGTGTGACCGGGCCGCACGCCCGCCATCCGCAGCCGTACGGCCGTGGCGCCCCGCCCGTCGCCGCGCTGGCCCACCTCGACCCGTGCGCCCGCCGGCACGAGGTCCGTGTCGTACGTCAGCGCCGCCGAGGAGGCGAAGGCACCGGCAGGCGCGAACCGGCCGGCCGTCCGCATCCAGGAACCGTCCGGCGCCGCCTGCACCCGGTCGGGCCCGTCCGGCCCCCGCATGCCCTGCGCCGGCGCGCCGCCCGCCGCGAAAACGGTCGCCGCCAGCACCCCGGCGCATATCGCTGCCACCATCGTCAGTCCCGCTTCCTCGTCGTCACTCCACCGGATTCAGTTCGTCCGTTTCGTTCGTACGGGAAGTCCGTGCTGGACGCCGTACCGATGGCGCACCCGGGTGAACGCGATGTGGCGAACACATGCGCCCCCCGTGGATCTCCTGTCACACCTCACGCGTACGCTGTATGGCTGTCACAGGCCGCCCTGCCGCTCCTCCCGACGTCGCGGCGTGGTCGTGCCCACGGGGGAGTCCAGGGGAGTGTGCGGTGCTTGAAAGTGTGGGGTCGCTGACCGGCAGCCCATGGATCTACGCCGTCGTGGCCATGTCCGTCCTGCTCGACGTCTTCCTGCCTGTGCTCCCCAGCGGGGTCCTGGTCATCGCCGCGGCGACGGCGGCCGCCGCGGGCACCGCGACCGGCGCCGCGGTCCCGCACGACGTGCCCGACCTCCTGGCCCTCGCCCTCTGCGCGGCCACCGCCTCGGTCCTGGGCGACATGGTGGCGTACCGCCTCGCCTGGCGCGGCGGCGAGCGCCTCGACCGTGCCATCGCCCGCTCGCGCCGCCTGACCAGCGCGCAGGAACGTCTCGGCGGGGCCCTCGCCCGGGGCGGCGGCGTCCTGGTCGTGGTCGCCCGCTTCGCCCCGGCCGGCCGCTCGGTCGTCTCCCTGTGCGCGGGCGCCGCCCATCGCCGCGTCCGCGAGTTCCTGCCCTGGTCCATCCTGGCGGGCGTCGCCTGGACCGCGTACAGCGTCGCCCTCGGCTACTACGGCGGCCAGTGGCTGGGTGCCACGTGGCTGGCCACGGCCGTCTCCTTCGGAGCGCTGTTCGCCGCCGGGGCCGGCGCGGGCTTCCTCATGCGCCAACCCCGCGCGCAGCGGTGAGGACGGGGTCCGCGGCGGAGAACGGGGGCGCGGCCGAGGGCGGGAGCGCGACCGAGGGCGGGATCACTGGCGGGCGGGCTCTGGGCGTCGGGGTGACGGCGGGAGGGTGAGCTGGCGGGCTCCGCGTGACCGGGTGGGACTTGCGTGAGCGGGTGGGACCTGCGTGAGCGGGTGGGACCTGCGTGAGCGGGCATGCTTTGGGCGCCCTGCACTAGTGCTAGTGCTAGTGCTAGTGCTAGCACTAGCGGGTGACAGGGTTATCACCCTCCGACTCCGATGTCTCCGAAGCGACATGTCGACTCTGCGGCACGGCGGCCCGGCGGCCCGGCGCAGGTGGCTCCGGGCCGGCCGGGGTGACTTCGCTTACGAGGCGACCGAGCGGGGCGCCGACTGTCCCCGCACCTCCAGGCCGTCCAGCAACTCGGCCGTCGCCGCGGTGACGGCTTCGACGGCCCGGTCGAAGACCTCGCGGTTGTGCGCGGCCGGCGCCCGGAAGCCGGACACCTTGCGGACGTACTGGAGGGCGGCGGCCCGGATGTCGTCCTCGGTCGCCTCCTCGGGGAGTACGGGCGGACGGAGCGTCTTGATGCTGCGGCACATGCGTCCAGTGTCGCGCGTACATCGCCGTCCCGGCCCGGGAACAGCTTTCTGTTCCCGGCGATTGTTCAGTACATGGCCACAGGGGAGATCACGTGCGGCGCCCGCCGTGTCGTAGCGCCGTTCTCCGAGCACTGGGGCCACCGCAGGCAGGACGGCGTCACCGACAGGCGTCCTCGCGGGCCGGAGTCACCGAGCGCCCGCACCTGTCGGCCCCCGGCGCGTCCGTACGGCTGCGGCGACTGAGATCATCCACACCGAGGCGGCCACCGTGACGGGGCCGACCGACGAGAGGACCGGGACACATGACGAAGAACCAGCCCTTGGAGCAGCACGGCCCCCTGCCCGGAAAGCCGCTGACGGTCGCGGTACTGGGCCCCGGCGGCGTCGGCGGACTGCTGGCGGCGCTCATGGCGCGGGCCGGGCACCGGGTGATCTGCCTGGCCGGCGACGAGACGGCGGGGGCGCTGCGCGACGGCGGCGTCCAGGTGCGCAGCGGCACGTTCGGTGACTTCACCGCGCCGGTCGAGGCGGACACCGAGCTGCGCGAGCCGGTCGACGCCTGCCTGATCGCCGTCAAGCACACGGCGCTGGACGCGGCGCTGGACCGCGTACCGGCGCACGTTCTGGGCGGGAACGGCCTCGTCGTGCCGTTCCTGAACGGTGTCGAACACCCCGCGGCCCTGCGCGCCCGGTACGGCGCCGCCCGGGTGGCGCCGGCCGTCGTCCGCGTGGAGTCGACCCGCGTGGCCCCCGGGGTGATCGAACACGGCAGCCCCTTCGCGGAGATCGACCTGACCGGGGACGCCGTTCCGCGCGAGGACCTCGACGCCCTCGCCGGGGCACTCGCGGCGGCCGGACCGACGGTGCGGGTGCTGGACGACGAGGTCGCCGCGCTGTGGGCGAAGATGTCGTTCCTGGCGCCCTTCGCCCTGCTGACGACGCGGTACGCGCTGCCGCTGGGCGAGGTGCGCACGGGCCACCGCGAGGAGCTGACGGCGCTGGTCGAGGAGACGGCCGCGGTCAGCAGCGCGAGCGGCGCCCCGGCGGACCCGGCTCAGGCCCTCGCCCGCTACGACTCCTTCCCGCCGGGCATGCGGTCCTCCATGCAGCGCGACGCGGAGGCGGGCCGCGCCCTGGAACTCGACGCGATCGGCGGGGCGTTGCTGCGGGCGGCCGACCGGCACGGGGTGCCGGTGCCCGTGACGGCGCGCCTGGTACGGGAGTTGGCCGACCGGACGCGCTGAGCGGGGGCCGGGGCACGGCCCCCGGGGGTCACCGGCAGGCCGGTCAGACGCGGGTCTTGGCCAGCAGCTCGATGACCTCGGCGGTCGTGCCCCTCTCGCCCAGGCGGGGGAAGATCCGCTCGACGCTGTTGCGGTGGGCCTCGGCGTCGAGGTCGGACATGGCGTCGGTGGCGAGGGTGACGTGGTACCCGTGCTCGTGGGCCGCCCGTGCGGTGGACTCCACGCCGATGCTGGTCGCGATGCCGGTCAGCACGATCTGCGTGATGCCGCGGCGGCGCAGCTGGAGGTCGAGGTCGGTGCCGTGGAAGGCGCCCCAGTTGCGCTTCGTCACGGTGATGTCCCCGGGGTGGCCGGCGAGTTCGTCGACGATGACGTCCCAGCCCTCCGGCCGGCTGCCGCCTGGGCGTCCCTGGTCGGTACGGCCGGGCACGGCGTCCGCTCCGTCGGCGGCCGCGGTGACGCGCACCAGCACCACGGGGAGCCCGTGGGCCCGGAAGGCACCGGCGAGCTCGGCGGCCCGGGCCACCACCTCGGTCCCGCCGAGCGGCACGGTGGGCGCGGCGACGATCCCGTTCTGCAGGTCGATCACGACGAGCGCGGTACGGGGGTCGAGGGTGGTGAGAGACATGGGGGCCTTCCGCAAGGGTGTGGGGGTGTGGGGGTGTGGAGCCACGGCGGGCATGGGGGCATCGGCGGGTGTGGGGGGCATCGGGGGCGAGGTGACTTACGGGCTCATGGCCGGGTGAGCCGTTCCACCAGGGCGATCGCCTCGATGACGGTCTGCCGCTCGGCTTCGGTGCAGCGGTCCTGGAACGCCCGGGCCAGCCACTCCTCGCGAGCCTGCCGGTTGCCCTCGACGTGCTCGCGACCGGCGTCGGTGAGGGTGACCAGCTGACGGCGCCCGTCGCCGGGGTCGGGATTGCGCGTGATGAGCCCGTGCCGCTCCAGCGCGGCGAGGGTGGCGGCCATCGACTGCGGGCGGACCCCCTCGGCGGCGGCCAGCCCGCTGGCCGTGGCGGCCCCGCTCTTGCCCAGCAGGGTCAGCGCGGACACCTGGGACGGTGTGAGCTCCTGGGTCTCGGCGACCTCACGGATACGCCGCCGCAGCCGGCTGAAGACCACGCGGAGATCCTGCGCGGCCCGGGCGGCGGAGTCGGAGATCCCCGCGCCTTCGCCGGTCATGCGCCCGCCTCCTCGATCATGCGTCCACGGTAAAACCATCAGGCTGGCCTGTCCAGTTTGACCTGAACAGTTCAGACTCCACAGTCGGGTTGCGTAAAATGGCGGCGAGGTGAACTCAGCGCCGTGACAGGGCGGTTGGGGCCGCTCGGAGCGGACCGGCGCTCGTCGCCGTATGAGCCGCGCTCGGGGCACCCGGGACCTGCGATACGGAACGACACTCGGGGCGCCGGGGACGGTGGCCGGAACCCGGCGCCCACCCGTTCGTGTGAAGTCACGCGCGAAGTCACCGGAGGAACTCGCATCCCTAAATCGAACAGGCGTACCATTGCGGTGTGGCAGCGACCCCCTATGACTTCCCGAGTGACCTCCTGGCCGGCCAGGAGGAGCTGCATCAGGTCCGGGCGGAGCTCCTGGCCCTGCTCAAGCGACTTCCCTGGTCGGTGGAGCCACTGGACGGCTTCAGCGACGGGCACGGCTGGCGCAAGGTGGAACGCCCCGCGTCCCCCGGCTGGACGCCCGACGAACAGGCCGAGGTGGAGAAACTCCGGCAGCGCGAAAGGGAGTTGGCCGTCTTCGTGACCTGCCACCGCTTCTGGGACGAGGTCGCGACCGGGGAGAAGGTCGACGCCCGCAGCAAGCTGAAGCACGCACCGGAGAGCGCCGCCCCGGACGCGAGCCGGTCCTAGCCCGGCCCCGCACAGCGGAGAGCCCCACCCCGGACACGAGCCGACGGTCGCCCGGGCCCGCGGACCGGGGAGCCCCCCTCACGCGAGCCGCTCGTAGCCCCGGGCCCGCCCCGAGGCCCCTCCCCCGCTCACTGCGCGCCGACGGATCGGTGGTGGCGCTGACGCAGCTCCAGCGCGCCGACCGTCTGGCCGCCGCTCGTCTCACCCGTGAGACGGAACCCGAGCCCCAGATAGAAACGCTCGGGACCGTCCTCGCCCGGGTGCCAGGTGGTCGTCAGCAGGGTGCCGCCGCGACGGCGGATCTCGGCGGCCACGGACTCGACGGCGAAACGCCCGTAGCCCCGGCCCTGCTCGCCGGCGGCGACGTTGAGACGCCAGAGGCCGGAGCGGATGTCCGTACCACTGCCGTCGCCCTTCCAGTCGATGCCGAAGAAGCCCATGAGGAAGCCGACAGGCCGGTCACCGTCGAGGATGAGGCGGGGCCAGGCGATGTCCGGATACACGTACGCCTCGGCGAGCGACTTCACGACCGGCGCGACGAGGTGCTCCTGGTCCGCCCGGACCCGCAGACCGAGTGGGCGTCGATGTTGTCCGGGGTGATCTCCGCCAACCGAGGTGACCTGTCCATGCCGGAACCCTAAGGGGAGTTGCCCTGGGCCGTGGAGACCGGCAGCGGCCCAGGGCCCTTGTCAGGCGCTCATCAGTCAGGCGCTCATCAGGACCTGGCCCGACGACTGTTCAGCTCCACCCGGCTCCGCGGTCACGACCGCGTGGCGGTCCCGCAGCCCGCCTCGTCGGCCGCCCGCACAAGGGTATCCATCGACGTGCTCCGGTCGTACGGGTCGACCTCACGGCCGTCTCCATTGGGCGAGGGCGCGCGCTCCGCGTCGAACTCGGGGATGAAGTAGCCGGTCTCGTTGTCGCAGCCGCCGTTGGCGGTGTCCGACTTGTAGGAGACGAGGGAGAACGTACCCGGCTCGACGACGACCTTCGCCGGGTCGTCCCAGCTCAGCACCACCTCGCGGCGCACGACGGTGCGCGCGACCTCGTCGCTTCCCGCCGCGGCGCGCACGACGGGATACACGTACGTGACGTCGGTGATCACCTCGACCGCACCGCGCTTGCCCTCCAGGTAGGTCATCCGGCCCCGCGTCTTGACCACGTCCCCGACGAGCCGGACCTTCGTCTTCTCGAACCGGCTGAAGAGAAGCAGCGGGTCGTCCTCGCTGCTGGGTGCGCGGAACGCGGTGGCCAGGTAGTCCTGGACGTCCCGCTGATGCGGGTTGATCAACGCGATCGCCTTCGTCGGCCGCTCACCGCGCAGACTGGACGCGTCGAGGAAGTCCCGTGTCCTGTCGAGCGCCTGCGCGACCTGCGCCTTGTTCATCCACCCGGTCGCCCGCGCCTCGGGCACACCGATGCCGGCCGTCCCGTCGTCCCACTGCGCCGCGGGCGACCCCCTGAACGGCTCCTTCAGGGTCGGTCGCGGGGCCACCGCTTCCGTGGGCGGCGGCTGATCCGGATACTCCGACTCCGCGGCGAGCGGCGTACGCTCACCGCTTCCGCCCCCGAACCATCCGGCCACCCGCCCGGGGTTCAACGCCACGAGCAGCAGGGCGACGGCGACCAGCACGCCGACCACGTACCAGCCCTTGCCCCTTCGACGCCGGGCCGGCTGGTGACTCCGCCACGGCGTGGGAGGCGCGGTCTCCTCGCGCAGCCGCCGCGCCACCATCCGGGCCCGCGCCGACGGCTCCTTGGGCGCACCCTGAGCCCTCGCCTCAGCGTCACGAAGGAAGCGCTCCCACTCCTCGTCCGGTATGGACTCCCCGACCTCGCCCACGACGGGCCCCACCCTTCTTCCCCACCCGACCCTCCCCAGGGCCGACCGACACGGAGGCATCCTCACACAGCCCAACTCGACCACTGGTGACGGGCGGTGGGACAAGGACGCGCTGGCCAGGCGCGAGAGGCCGGCCGCGCTCGCAAGATCACCGACCCGACGGGCGCGGACGGGTAGGCCGAGCGCCTCGGCGACCTCCTGGTAGGTCAGGTCGGCCCAGGCCACAAGCAGCAGGACATGCCGGTCGGCGGCGGACAGCGCGGCGAGCGCATCCGCGAGCGGGGCGGGGTCGGCGACCAGGTCCGCGGTGTCCTCGACCCAGCCGGCCTCGACGGGGTCCTGGCCGGTCCTGGCCAGCGCCCGCAGGCCGCGTACTTCCTTCCGGCGCTGCTTGCCGATGAGGTTCGCGGCGATTCCGTACAGCCAGGGCCGGGCACTGGCCCGCGAGGAGTCGTAGCGGGCACGCACCCGAAAGGCGGTAAGGAACGTGTCAGCCGACGTCGTCCGCCGCGTGGTCGCCGAGGCGCCGAGCCGCGTACCGGTGGATGTCGGGTGCGTACCGGTCGTAGAGCCGGGCGAACAGCTCGGGATGTTCCAGGGACCGCGCGATGACATGGCCGTCGCGCTCGTCGCCGAGGTCGAGCGCCGGTGAAGTCCAATCACGGGTCCTCCGTCAGCGGGTGGGGGTCGAGCGTGTCACCCGTTGTTCCCCGCGGCCCCGCCCCGAGTTCACGGCCGCACAGGGTTCCCTCAGGCAGCGGGCGCGACCGTACGCGATCGGCGGCGCCGGCATGTCCCCGTGCGGGTGCGGCACGACGGCCTCCGCGCGCCCCATCCGGCACGTCAGTGGCACGCCGACCGAAGAGGGACGAATGCCCGGATTACCGGAGCAACACCGGCCGACCTGGGCCCCGTTGGGCTCCTGGAGTAGGTAGGCACGGACGGCCCCGGACCGCCGACATCCGTAAGGGCGGATGTGGGCGGTGGCGCAGCTTCCCATCGCATCGGCTGTAGCGACGCCCCAGGCGAACGGTGTCTCGACTACGCCGAGCCGTCGCTGAGCGTGGTGACCGCACGATGTGGCACAACTGCCGGCCCCCAGCTTCGACGCATTCGACTGCGGCAGTGAGGGAAGCGACGTGCCGTTGGTCTCGTGGAACCACGCAGGCGATGTCCTGAAGTTGTGGACACTCACCGACGCCGGACGTGATGTCGTAGGGGTCGGTTAGCTTGCACGAATGACTGACTTGGATCCACTCGTGCCCACACTCCCGGTCCGCTCGTTGACATCGTTTGGTGGCTGGACAGCTGCGAGGACGAGGAGGTGGATCCCGACTCGGCCGTGAAGATCATGGAGAGCGTGGGCGGGGTGCTGCTGCGACTGCCAGCACCCCAGCGCGAACGGCTCTTGCAGGCACCCGCAGGCTTGGCCGAAGCGGAGGAAGAGCAGGCGCGGCAAGAGGTCTTGCAGTCGTTCCCCTTTGCTATCGGCCTGGTCGGAGACGAAGAAAACTGAGAACGCCAGCGGACGGTGATGCCAGCTCAGCCACAACTGATCACCGGCGGCCGTGACCTGCCGCCGCCTAAACGATCAGCGTCCTGACCTGCTGCTGACCGGAAGGGCGCTCGTGCGTTCGGGGCAGACTTCGCGGGCGAGGTCGCATCGTGGCGGCGGTTGTCGACCTAGTCGTCGTCAATGTGGCGTGACTGCGGCACGCCCCCCGGGTCATATAGAGCGGTCATGAAAACGATGCCGACAAACGGATTTCAGACTTCGCTGGACTGCGGACGTGCAACCAGGGCTAGGATAACCGGGACGAGCCGCAGCAAGACTCACAGAATGAGTCGCAACTAACGGGGGACCCGTGGCAAAGATCATCGCCATGTTCAACAACAAGGGTGGCGTAAGCAAGACGACTACATGCTTTAACCTTGGCTGGATGCTTGCTCAGCGCGGAAAGACCGTGATTATGGTGGATGCGGATCCGCAGTGCAATCTCACGGGTATGGTTTTGGATCTCACTCAAGTCGACGCGCTGGATAAGTTTTACTCGGAACACCCAAACCAGAACCTTCGCGACGCTTTGGATCCCGCCTTCCAATCACGCCCTCGCCCTCTCGCCCCTGTGGAGTGCGTACCCGTTTCCGGGAGAGACGGTTTGTTCCTCATTCCTGGCCATGTGGGCTTGGCTGAGGACGAGGTTTCACTTGGAGTTGCCCAGCAGCTTTCTGAATCGATCCAAGCTCTGAAGAACCTGCCAGGAAGCTTTTCTCACCTTTTTGAGATCACGGCGGATAGGTATAAGGCGGATTATGTAATTCTCGATTTGAGTCCAGGGCTTGGCTCGATTAATCAAAACCTCGTATCTATCTCCGACTACTTCATTGTTCCAGCAAGTCCGGACGTGTTCTCTGTCATGGCAATGGATTCTCTGGCTCGCGTGTTGCCGAAGTGGATTCGCTGGGCAGAGAGGGCTGCGGAGTTGGACGCGCTGGCAAAGGCCGATTACGTTTTTCCGCATCCGAAGTTGAAATTCTTGGGCACCATCGTGCAGCGTTATCGCCTCAAGAATGGAGCCCCGACAATCGCCTTTCAGGAGTACTTCAATGCCCTGGACGGTGCTATCAAGGACACGTTGGTCCCCGCCTTGAGGTCCAGCGGTCTGATGTTGGACGAGTCGCTGTACCGCGGAGTTGGCGAAGAACCTCCGTACCGACTTGCATCAATTCCCGATTTCAACACGCTGATTGCCAACTCGCAGCAAAGCCGCAAGCCCGTTTTCGAGCTTACAAAGCAAGATGTAAATCGGGGTGGCAGCGTATGGGAGCTGACGGCTGTCAATATCGAAAAGTTCCGCGACACCTTCGATGGTTTGGCCAGTCGCGTGGAATCGTTGACAGGCGAGGAAGCCTAATGGCGACCCGCCGCTTCCCTGAATTCGAAAGAGAAGTGAAGCGTGCTCGCGATCTGGTCGGTATCGGGCAGTCACTGTCATCGATCACGAACGGCCTGATAGGCGGTGAAGACCACTTCAGATCAGCTCTGGTGCACGCTGTAGCCGCTCTGGATTCATATGTCCATGGAGTGGTACTTGACCGCGCTGTCGATATCCTAATGGGGCGACTTGCGGTGGCCGCTCCATCGAGAGTCGGCTTGAGCTTTTCGGCCATTGGGAAAATCATGTCTGCAGGCCCGCCTGGAAGTGCTGCTGTCGAGTTGGCCTCTCGCACATATGTGGCTGAGCGTCTCGGTCTGGAAACGTACCAACGTCCAGACGACGTGGCCTCTGCTCTCGCAATGGTGGGAATTCAAAAAATTTGGTCGACGGCCTTTCCTGGCGATTCCCACACGCAGAAAACAGCTTTGGGTGTGGTTGTAAGTCGACGAAACCGAATTGTGCATCAATGTGACCTCGATCCTTTGCCGGGCGGTACAATCACGTCAATTTCATCGGATGATGCACTAGGCGCCATAACCACAATTGAGCACATTGTCACGAAGCTCGATCAAAGCTGTTGACGCTAAAGCGAAGGTCGGCGGAACGGCTTTGGGCTGGAGCTGCTTTGGGGCGAGTGATCATGGCCCCGTAAGTTGACGGCGAGTCGGGTAGTCAGTGGACCTGCCCGTAAAGCAAGACGGTGGGGCCATGATCTTAGAGGCTCGTCCTAAAGTGGCTGCCTAAAAGACGCCGTTTCTGATGGCGGGTCTGTCTCGTTGCCGGGGTATGGCAGGTCTCGTAGAGCGGCTGGTGCCGGAGAAACTGTGGGAACTGTTTCGGCGTGTGGTGCCGCCGACTGAGGTGGTCCGTCCGCAGAGTGGAGGGAAGAGGCGGGCCGACGATCGCGAGATCTTGGCCGGGATCGTCTTCGTCGCCACCTCTGACTGCACTTGGCGGCGACTGCCGCCTGTGTTCTTGCTGGCAGACGGTCTATCCGACGGAACAACTTCCGGCGTATCTGGCTCCGTGCCCTCGAGGCGACCGGCCTCGGTGACGTCCACTTCCACGATCTGCGGCACACCGGAAACACCCTCGCCGCGACTGGCGGCGCCACCACCCGCGAGCTGATGCATCGCATGGGCCACTCATCCGTGCGGGCCGCGCTGATCTATCAGCACCTCGTCAACGGCCGCGACCACCAGATCGCGGACTACGTGGACGGTCAGATCAAGAAGGTGAAGCGGCCCCCGCACGGACCATCTGGCACGTGAGTGGCACGGCGGCGAGAAGTCGCGGAGAAAGATCAAGGCCCAGGTCTCTGGCTTCGCACCGGTTGACCTGGGCCTTACTGGCTCTAACACAAGCTGTTGATCATGTGACTGTTGGCTTGTCCACTCGTTGATCTGGTCGTGGGGAAACGCCAGTCGCGACCGTGGATCGTGTCGGATGAACTCTGGTCGCTCATCGAGCCGTTGCTGCCCGAGCCGGGCCCGAAGCAGGTCGAGGGCACACCTTGAGTGCCGGACCGTCAGGCCCTGTGCGGGATCCTCTTCGTCCTGCATACCGGGATCCAGTGGGAGTACCTGCCCCAGGAGCTGGGCTTCGGCTCGGGGACGACCTGCTGGCGCCGCCTGGCGGCCTGGAACGAGGCCGGCGTCTGGGACCAGCTGCACGTGCTGTTGCTGGAGAAGCTGCGGTCGAAAGACCAGCTGGACTGGTCGACGGCGGTGATCGACTCCTCGCACGTCCGCGCGGCCCGGCGGGGCCCAAAAGCGGACCCAGACCGGTCGACCGCGCACGTCCGGGCAGCAAGCACCACCTCATCGTCGACGGACAGGGCATCCCGCTCGCGGTGTCGCTGACCGGCCGAGACCGCAACGACGTCACCCAACTCGAGCCTTTGCTGGACAAGATCCCGGCCGTCGCGGGCCAGGCCGGCAGACCGCGCCGACGGCCCGACGCGCTGCTGGCCGACCGCGGTTACGACCACGACAAGTACCGTCGCCTGCTCTGGCAGCGAGGGATCCGCCCCGTGATCGCGAAGCGAGGCGAGCCGCGCACTGGCCTGGGCATCTTTCGCTATGTCGTCGAGCGCACGATCGCCTGGCTCCACGGCTTCCGCCGCCTGCGGATCCGCTGGGAACGACGCGACGACATCCACGAAGCGTTCCTCGGACTCGCCGTCTGCCTGATCATCCACCGCCACGTCCAACGGCTTTGTTAGGGACAGTAAGGCCGTGGCATCCACCCCCCTCCTCAAGCCTCGCGGACAACCTCCACCACCACTCACCCCAGCTCCCATCCCGTCTGCCGTCGACCCACACACCGTGGAGCGGGCGTGGTTCATGGCGTCCAGGTGGAGCGCGCCACTGTACGAACGACCTGGACGCCATGGGCCGCGTCTGCTCGGCTCTGCCTGGGGCGACGGCAGACGGGATGGGAGCTCCCCGCGCACGCCACCCACGGCCGGCACTCGCGAAGGGCGCCCCCGCCATCTCAGAGCCAGAGCGCCCCGCCGGAGGCACCTCTTTGACCCGCGGGTGACTTCCACGCTTCTGCCCGCTGCACGGAGCGCGCCGCCGGGCGCGGCCAGCCGGGGCGCAGACAGGAGGCAGGCCGCGCCGCAAAGGCGGCGCGCGCCCGCGCCGTGCGCGGGCCTTGATGAAGTAGAGAAAGTTCTATCCCTTGGCTTCGCTGCGCTCCGCGCGGTACTCGTCCAGCAAGCTGAAGAACAGCTCCACCGCGGGCTTGTTCGTCGCTTCGGCCTCGCGCTCGATCTCGACCGCCCATCCCAGAGCACTGGGGTACTTATGGCCGAGGCGCTGCCAGAGCCACTCCGCAAACGGCCCCTGACTGCCAGGGCTCCAGAAGTCGAAGTCCTCCGGGATGCCGTGCACTCCCAGGGCGACTCGGTATCCGGTGAGCATCGACTCAAGGTGCTGCAAGGAACTGCCCCGCAGCCACATCCCAGGGCGCAGCCGAACCTCGTCGAGGAAGTCGTGCACGTCCCCCAACTGCGTCAGCTGCCTCGGTTTCTGCCCTGCTCCCTCAGATGCCGACATCAGCGCGCCCTAGCCATGAAGCAACTGCCTGCCGTCATGGCTCCACACGTGAGGCCCGTTGCCGTCCAAGGCGTCCAAGAACCCGATCGCGAAGACCTCGGCCTTTGAGTTCGAGCACGCCCCGGGAAGTTCCCAAGTGCCGTTGTCCACACGGCGGACCGCCGATAGCCGGCCGTCCTCACCAATCACCACTCCGCCTGCGGACACAGAGCGGAGCGGCGTTGACTCGCCTTCCTGGGCACTGTTACTCATGTGCAGGAGCATAGGAGGTGGAAAAGACACCCGTGCAGGATCCGCTCTGGCTCGCCCTGCGGGTCGCCGGGAACGTCGGCCTTCGGGTCATCCGGCTCCACGACGTCCGGCACGGCTGCGCGACCCTGCTCACCGCGGCCGGTGTCGCTCCTCGCGTCGTGATGGAGATCCTCGGACACAGTCAGATCGCCGTCACGATGAATGTGTACACGCACGTCGTCCAGGACACGCAGCGCGAGGCCGTCAGCCACATGGACCGGCTGCTCACGCGGCGGCTACAGCGCGAGTAGCCACAGCACTGATGTCAGATCTGGATGTCAAAGACCCCCAGCCATGATCGGCTGGGGGCCTTTTTTCCTGGTGGGCGCGGACGGTTTCGAACCGCCGACATCCGCCTTGTAAGGGCGGCGCTCTACCGCTGAGCTACGCGCCCAGGACGAGTCGACAGCCTACATTGCCCGAGGGCCTGTCCCGCAAACCCGTATACCGGGCCCGGGCGGGGGTTATCCCCACCCCTGATCCGGGAGCGGGCCGGATCCTCCGGGGGCCCCTGGATCCGTACGGTCGTAAGGCGTCGGAAGAGCGTGTGCCCCGAGGGCCCGGCGCGCTTCCGCGTTCTTCTCAGGGGGAGATCCACATGGCCCGTACGGCCCGCACAGCGCCCGACCGCAGTACCCGCCGCACCCGTAGGGCGGTCCGAGGTGTGGCCGCCTCCGTCGTGGTCGTCGGCCTCTGTGCCGGCGCCGTGGCCTGCGGGGCCGACGCCGGGGACGACGACAAGCCCGAGCACCGCTCCTTCGCCCTGCACGGCCGCACCCTCACCGTCGACTCCGACGACTCCGCCCTGGAACTGGTGGTCGCGGAGTCCGGCGACGCCGACCACGTCGAGGTCACCCGGTGGTTCAAGGGGAGCGTCGTCATGGGCGGGGAACCCAGGGTGACGTGGGCCATGAAGGACGACCGGCTCGTCCTGCGGATGAAGTGCTCCGGCGTCGTCGCCGACTGCTCCGCCCGGCACCGGATCGAGGTGCCGCGCGGGATCGCCGTCAAGGTCGAGGACGGCGACGGACGCGTCACGGCACGCGGTTTCTCGACGCCCCTCGGTATCCGCACGTCCGACGGTTCCGTCCGCGTGACGGACTCCACCGGCCCGCTGGACCTGCACAGCGCCGACGGTTCGATCAGCGCCCTCGATGTCGGCTCGCGCCGGATTCGCGCCACCTCCGACGACGGCTCCGTGCACCTCGAACTGGGCTCCGTGCCGCAGCTGGTGGAGTCGCGCACCCAGGACGGTTCCATCACGATCGCGCTGCCCCGGGAGACGTACCGGGTGACGACCGAGAGCGACGACGGCGCCGTCCACGTGTCCGTGCCCCGCGACGCCGCCAGCACCCACGTCGTCTCCGCCCGGACCGGGGACGGGAAGGTCACGGTCCGAACCGCGAACTGATGAGCCCGTGTGTTCGTCTCTACTGGGTGGGAGAATGACACCGGGTAGGGCGGATGACAGCACGGGAGAGGGATGTGACGGCGACACCTTCGCAGCCGTACACGCCGTTTGTGCCAGGTGCGGAGCAGACACGTCGCCGCCCTCCGGGCCCCCGGGCCGGCCGCGCCGCCGGCACAGCGCTGGCCGCCCGCGACGCGCTCACGCTCATGGCACTGCCGCTGCTCGCCGTCCTCGCGCTGCCGGCCGCGTTCGCCGGCGGCGGCACCCGGCGCTGGTTCGGCGGGCGCTCCGAGAGCCAGCGCGCCGAGGCGCAGGCCGCGAAGGACGCCGCCGCGTCCGCCTTCTACGAGCTCGACACCGCGCAGCGCGACCTGCGGATCTCGATCGAGACCATCCGTGCCGTGGACGACTCCCCCGCGGCCCGCCGCGCGGTCTCCGACTTCGAGGCGCTGGGCCGGCGCATCGACGAGGCCAGCCACCAGTACATCGACGCGGTGGACGCCCAGGACCTGGACCGGGACGACCTGGAGGCCTCCGTCGCCGCCCGCGCCCGCACCGAGCTCACCGCCGCCAAGGACGAGCTGGACCGGGTCCGGCAGGAGCTCGACCGCTTCACCCAGGGCCTCACTCCCCTGCTGGGCAAGGCCGAGACGCAACTGGCCCGGCTCGCCCCGTCCGTCGAGCGCGCCCGCCAGTCCCTGCTCGCCGCCTCGAACGCCCTCGACGCCGTACGGGCCTCGAAGCTGCGGGCCGACGACCTCGCCGCCCGGCTCGCCGCCCTCGGGCCCGAGCTGACCAGGCTCAACCAGGGCGCCGGTCAGCACGGCGTGGCGGAGACGCTGCAGCGCGCCGAGCGGGTCGCCCGCGAGGCCGAGGCCGTACGGGCCGAGGCGCAGCGGCTGCCCGAGCGGGCCGCGGAGATCGACCACCGACTGGTGTCGCTGCGCACCCGTGCCGAGGCGCTGACGACCCGCTCCGGGCAGGTCGAACCGGTGCTCAGCGAGCTGCGGCGGCGCTTCACGGTCGCCTGCTGGCAGGACTTGCAGCACGTGCCGGAACTGGCCGCGGAGGACGTACGGCAGGCCGAGCTGAAGCTGAAGGAGGCGCAGGCGGCGCGCGACGACCAGCGCTGGCCGGACGCGACCTCGCTGCTGTCCACGGCGCGGGCCCTGCTGAACCACACCGACGAGGCCGTGTCGGCCGCAGGTGACCGGCTCCGGCGGCTGAACGCCGTGGCGAAGGACCCGCAGCACGAGATCGACCGCACCCGTTTCGCGATCCGTGACGCCCAGCGCCTCGCCATGACGGGCCGCAACACCCCCGACCCGCGGCACGCCCGCCCGCTGGACGACTCCGTGGCCCGCCTGGACCGCGCCGTCGCCGCGCTGGAGGGCCGCCACCCCGACTACTGGCACTTCCTCATGGAGACCGAGGCGGTACGGCGGACGGTGGCCGGAGTGGTCGGGCTGATCCGCGAGGAGCGCGGCGGCGGGGCGTGAGCGGTGCCCGTTCCGGCGGGGAGCGTCGGCTGGGCGTGGGCGATCCCCCTTCCGGCGGGGAGCGGCGGCGGGGCGTGAGTGATCCCCCCTTCAACCGCGGCATGACCCGTCGCCCGCTTCAGCGGAGCGTGACCGGCTTCCATCCCACCGCGCGCGACCGGCTTCCATCCCACCAGGCATGACCGGCCTCCGTCCCGGGCTGGCCCCTGACCGGTTCCCGTCCCGGCACGGCGTGACCGGTCCCGGTCCGGCGGCGTGAGGGCCGTTCCTGTCGCTCCGAGTCAGGGTGCCGGATCTGGTTTTCCCGTGCGGGCGCTGGGGTGCGGGGTCCCGACGCCGGTGGCCGGTGCGGCCTGATGTTGCCGGTCGGGGTGGATCGGGCGGATCCTGAGGGATACGTACACCTCCGCTGGTGGCAGAGGGAGGCGAACATGGCCACACACGCTCTTCGCTCGGAGTCCAAGCGTCGTATCCGGTTCGACGAGCACCTGCCGGTCGACCACCACCTCAGCAAGTTCTACCGGGTCGGTGCCGGACTGATGGGTCTCGTCCTGCTGGCCTTCGGCATCCTGGGCCTGATCGACAAGGTCGGGTTCTTCGACACCCGCGGGGACGAGGTCGCCGGGCTGAGCACCAACGGCACGCTGAGCGTCATCTCGATCTGCGTCGGCCTGCTGCTGTTCGTCGGCATGGTGATCGGGGGGAACTTCGCCTCCACGGTCAACATGGTCGTCGGCGTCCTGTTCATCCTCAGCGGCTTCGTGAACCTGTCCCTGCTCGACACCGACAGCAACTTCCTCGCCTTCCGCATGCCGAACGTGCTGTTCAGCTTCGTGGTGGGCGTGATGCTGATGTTCTTCGGCATGTACGGGAGAGTCGGTTCGGCCCTGCCGCACGACAATCCGTACTGGCGTTCCCGCCATCCCGACGAGGCGGAGAACGAGGAGCGGGTGCGCGCCAGGATCGCGGCCGCCGAGCAGGCCAAGGGCATCCGGCGTATCGGCAGCTCGTCGGGCGACAGCCGCCGGCAGCCGCCGGGTTCCGGCTCCCACACCGGCTGAGGGCCCCGCACCCCGGCGCGCACCGGTCCTCTACCGGGCCGGTCCGCGCCCGGGCGCGCCTCCCCGTCGCGGGCGGAGCCCGTTAGCCTGTGCGCATGCCTCGCTACGAGTACCGCTGCCGGACCTGCGGCGACACCTTCGAGATGAGCCGCCCGATGGCGGAGTCCTCCGCCCCCGCGGCCTGCCCCTCCGGTCATGACGACACCGTGAAGCTCCTGTCGACCGTCGCGGTCGGCGGTTCCTCCTCGGCTCCCGCGCCGGCACCTCGCGCGGGCGGCGGGGGCGGCTGCTGCGGCGGGGGTTGCTGCGGCTGACCGTGCGTGAGGGGGCCGGACGCCCGCCGGCCCTCACCGCTCGGCGGTTCCCGCCTACGGGCCCCGGGCACCGCGTGCGGGCCCCGGGCGCCCCTCCATGTCCGTCCGAAGCGCCTGGGCCCGGCCCGGGTGCTTCCGCATGAGCCCCGGCCTCACCGAGCCGCAGCCCCTGCCCCCAGCCCCAGCTCACAGCCCCGCTTTGCCCCCGCCCCCGCCTGAGCTCCCGCCCCCTGCCCCTCCCCGCCCTGCCCCCCGCCCTGACCCTCCTCGCCCGTTCCCGCCCCGTCTCTCAGGCTCTCTTCAGCTTCGCCTCTCTAGCGTGGCCCCATGACAGCCATCGCAGCGGCGACCACGGCGGCCGGCCGGGCTCAGGGCGGCGCGCCCCAGTGGATCAGTGATCTCATGGCCACGCTCGGCGCCCCGGGCGCGGGCCTCGCCATCGCGTTGGAGAACCTGTTCCCGCCGTTGCCGAGCGAGGTGATCCTGCCGCTCGCCGGGTTCGCGGCGAGCAGCGGCCGGATGAGCCTGCCGGCCGTGCTGGTGTGGACGACGCTGGGCTCGGTGATCGGCGCGCTCGCCCTGTACGGCGTGGGGGCGCTGCTCGGCCGGGACCGCACGGTCGCGCTGGCCGCCCGGCTGCCGCTGGTGAAGGCGAGCGACGTCGAGAGGACGGAGGCGTGGTTCCTGCGGCACGGGACGAAGGCGGTGTTCTTCGGGCGGATGATCCCCGTGTTCCGCAGCCTGGTCTCCGTGCCCGCGGGTGTGGAGCGCATGCCGCTGCCGGTATTCCTGGGGCTGACCACGCTGGGCAGCGCGATCTGGAACACCGCCTTCGTGCTAGCGGGCTATCTGCTGGGCGACAACTGGACGGCCGTCACGGATGTCGTCTCCGCGTACTCGAAGGCGGTGCTGGCGGTCGCCGTGCTCGCCGTGCTGGTCTTCGTCGGGGTCCGGGTCCTCAGGCCGGGCGGGGGCGGTCGCAGGCGGCGAGGAACTCCCGCAGGATCCGCTCCCCCGCGGCGACCCCGAGTTCCGGAAGAGCGGTGACCGCGGGGGCGGTCCAGCCGGCCTCGGCCAGTTCGCCGTGGCCGGGACGCCAGCCCCGGTCGGCGGCGAGCAGCAGGTCGGCGTCGAGGAGGGAGTCGCCGGCGGCGAGGGTGAGGTCGGTGCCGGTGCGGCGGGCGACCTCCCGCACGGCGGCGCTCTTGGTGAGCGGTTTGGGGACGGCGTAGATCTTGCGGCCCTGGAGGGAGACGGTCCAGCCGCGGTTCTCGGCCCAGACGGCGAGTTCCTTCACCCAGTCCTCGGGGAGCAGCTCGCGCTCGACGACGAGGTAGACGAAGAGGTCCTCGGCGACGCGGTGCTTGCGGACCCAGAGCGGGTCGGAGGTGGCGGCCATGTGCTCGCGCACCTCGGTGAGGGAGGCGCACTCGTCCGCCAGGCGGGCGGTCACCCGCGCGTGCCAGTCGCGGTCGGAGACGCCGTCGACCAGCAGGTGCCCGCCGTTGGCACAGATCGCGTACTTGGGGGCGGGGCCGGGGAGGCTGATGCGCTGGTACTGCTTGCGGGTACGGGTGGTGGTCGGGACGAAGTCCGCGGTGCCGCCGAGTTCGGTGAGCAGTCCGGCGGCCGTCTCGGTCATGTAGGAGAGCGGCTTGCTCTCGTGGACCTCGACGCAGAGCAGCCGGGGGGCCTCCGCGTCGGGCATGGCGAGGGCCAGCGCGGCGGAGGAGTAGATGAGTGTGCGGTCGAGGTCGCTGGCGACGAGCACCCGGGGCGTGGTCATCAGGCCGTCACCGCCTTGCCGTCGGCACCGGTGGCGCCTCGGGTGAACTTGGGGTGGATCAGTCCCACGCAGGTGTACGGGAGGTCGGCGACCTCCTCGACGGGGACGCCCCGCTGTTCGGCGAGCAGGCGTACGTGGTCGAGGTCGGCGCCCGCTCCGGCGCGGGCGAGGATCTTCCACGGAACGCGGCGCAGCAGGACGCGGGTGGTCTCGCCGACGCCGGGCTTGACGAGGTTGACGTCGTGGATGGCGTACTCCTCGCTGATCCGCTCGACGGCCGCCCAGCCCTCCCAGGTGAGGGCTCGGTCGGCGGACAGCAGGTCCTTGACGCGGGCGTCGACCGCGTCGGTGACGTCGGGGAAGTGCGCGGCGACGGCGTCGAGGAAGTCGGCGGAGACGTCGGAGCCGGCGAGTTCGCGGTAGAACTTGGCGCCGTGGTAGTCGTGTTCGCCGACCAGGTCGGCGCGCAGGACGGTGCGGGAGATCAGGCCGGAGACGGTCGAGTTGAGGCAGGCGGAGGGGATGAGGAAGTCCTCGCGGGTGCCGTAGGTGCGGACGCAGGAGCCCGGGTCGGCGAGTACGGCGATCTCCGGGTCGAAGCCGGTGACGCCGTCCTGGGCCTCGAACTCCTCGACGGCCTGGGCGAGTTCGCGGGTGATGGCGCCCTTGCCGGTCCAGCCGTCCACGAAGACGACGTCGGCGGGGTCGTGGTGGGCGGCCAGCCAGCGCAGGGCGTTGGCGTCGATGCCCCGGCCGCGCACGATGGAGACGGCGTAGTGCGGGAGGTCCAGGCCGTGCCGGTGCTGGGCCCAGCGGCGCATCAGGACGCCGACGGGGGTGCCGGCGCGGGCCAGGGAGACGAGGACGGGTCTGGGTGAGCGTTCGGCGAGCACCAGCTCGGTGACGGCGCCGACAGCCTCGGCGATGCGGGCGGCGGAGGTGCCGAGCGCGGCGTGGAACAGCTCCTGGTACTGCTCGCTGGGCTGGTACTCCACGGGCAGCGACTCGGCGTAGTGGGCGCCGCCGCTCTGGATGGCCTCCTCGCGCTCCTCGGTCGGGGCCTCCAGGCGGACGTCCGAGAGGTCCTGGAGCAGCCAGCCGACCTCGTCGGGCGCGTACGAGGAGAAGGCGGGGCCGCGGAGGGGCTCGGACAGCATGGAGGGCCTTTCGGTGGCGGTCGGCCGGGGGGCCGCGTGCGGCGGGGCTCCGGGGACGGGCGCCTGCGACGGGACGTGGGACGGGACGACGGCGAGCACGACGGCCGGGATGTGGGCGGCGAGCTGGGCGAGCAGTCCGTCGGGGGCGTGCAGCTCGGGGGTGTCGCCCGTGGAGTCGACGACGGCGACGACGGCGTCGAATCCGGCACCGGCGACGTTGTAGGCGTAGCGCGGTCCGGGTCCGTCGTCGGGGTGGTCGTGGGCGGGGAAGACGATCCGGCTGCGGATGGCGTAGCCGGGGTCGTCCAGGGCGAGGACGGGTGAGCGGGTGGTGGTGGAGAAACGCACCTCGGCGTCCAGGGTCCGTTCCAGCTCCGTCGCCAGGCGCAGCGGCGCGTACATCAGTTCCTCGAAGCCGAGGACGAGAACGCGGCCGCGGCGCGCCCCTTCGGGCAGGGCGTCGGCGAGCCGGGCGGCCATGGCGGGCAGCGCGGACTCCAGCCGTATTCGGTGCTCGGGGGTGAATCCGTGCCGTCCGCCGTCGGGCACGCCGGCCGGCCAGCCGAGTGCGACGCGGCCGACGGTGCCCGCGCGCCCGGGTGCGGGGCGGCCGGGCGGGTCGGTCTCGTGGGCGGCGACGAGGGCCTGCCCCTTCTCCAGGACGCCGTCGGGCAGGACGACCGTGCCGGAGGCCGTGGTGACCAGGTCGACACGGGCGCCGAGCTCGCGGGCGAGGTCGTCCAGGCGCCCGAGGTCGGCGGCGGAGCGCATGTCGACCAGGGCCACGACGACGTACCGCTCGCGCGGGTAGCGCTCGTGCAGGGCGCGCAGGGTGTTGAGGACGGTGTTGCCGGTGGAGAACTCGTCGTCGACGAGGACCAGCGGGCCGGGACCGGCGAGCAGCGCCGGGTCCTCGGGGAGCAGCAGGTGGGAGGTGGCGTGGGAGTGGGACTCCTCGAAGCCGCCCGCCTGGGCGACGCCCGGGACGGGGCGGCGGGTGGAGTGGAGGTAGGGGGCGGCGCCGATGCCGTCGGCGACGCAGTGCCCGAGGCCGGTGGCGGTCTCCGCGTAGCCGACGACCACGGCCGTGGCCGCCTCGTCGCCCAGCAGGTCGCGGACACGCCCGCCGAGGGCGAAGCCGTGGCCGTGGACCACGGAGGGCGACTGCGGGACGTGCTTGCCGAGCACGTTGGACACGAGGAGGTGCGCCCGCTTGGGGTTGCGCCGCAGCGCGAGCCCCAGCAGGTCGGGCAGCTTCTCGTCACCGACGAGTTCGACCCCGAGCCGCCGCGCGACCCAGGTTCCCGTCCACACCACGTTGTTCATCGATTCCTTGCTGGGTCGGTCGGCCGGTCGGTACGGGCCGGTTCAGGCGGGCAGTCCGGCGGCGAGCAGCTCCACGAAGCCGATGTCCTCGTTCGCCACGCCGAAGACCTCGGCGCGCTGGAGGGTGCGCTCGGCCCAGGCGCGGTGCGGCTTCACCTCGTTCATCTTGTTCGTGTACGCGGAGCGGAGCACGCCGCCGCCCAGGCGGTCGGGCCGCAGGATGTCCTGGGCGTCGCTGTACTCCTCGTGGCTGACGACGGACAGCGCGTGCACGGGCAGGACGTGCGAGGGGTGGATGCAGGTCTTGCCGAGGAGTCCGTTGGCGCGGTCGAGGGCGATCTCGCGCAGCAGTCCGTCCATGTCGTGCTCGATGAGCGTGGTCCGCAGTTCCTCGGCCGCTCCGGTGAAGGGGCTGCGCCGCAGCTGCGGCTTGAACATGCGCTCCTGGAGGCGGAAGTACTCCCAGACGGGCCCGGTGACGGTGAATCCCGTGCCGTCCGCCCGGCCGAGGACGTTCACGACGTCGGCGATGACGGAGGCGACGATCTGGACGTCGTACGCCGTCATGTCGGGGGCTCTGCGCAGTCCGTAGGCGGAGCAGAAGTCGGTGACGCCGAGGCGCAGCGCGAGGACGCGGTCGCGGTACTTGTCGACCGTGCGGTAGATGCCCTCCAGGGTCTCCCGGCGGGTTTCAAGGTGGAGCAGGCCGGGTGATTCGAGGACGGGCATGGCGAACAGGCGCCGTCCGCTCGCCGTCTCGGCGGCGGTGAGGGCCTCCAGGAAGGGGGTGCCGCGCTCCTCGGTGAACTTGGGCAGCACGAATCCGGACAGCAGGCGGGCGGCGGGGCCGAGCCGCCGGACGAGGTCCGGGATCTGCTCGGGGGCGCGGACCCGTACGAAGAGCAGCGGGAGCTCGGCGCCGGGCCGTGCGGCGAGGTCGGTGAACTGGCCGACCAGGTTCTCCTCGGCGTCGGTGACCTCGGCGTCGTCGATGGAGTCCTCCAGGCACAGGACCATGGAGACGACGCCGCGCCCGGACTGCTTGACGACGTCGTCGGCGAGGCGCGGCCGGGTCGCGGGGCTGTAGAGCGTGGCTCCGAGGGCCGCGGCGAGGACGGGGGCCGGGGAGTCCGCGCCGAAGACGCAGGGCTCCTGGTGGAAGAGGCGTTGGCGCACCTCAGGGGCGACGTGCCCGAAATGACGCATGAGACTCCCCCGTGGTGGCTAGACGGCCTGACGTGATGTGGCCGGTAATAGTACGTAGATATCCATGTCAAGAGTTCCCGCCGAGCATGAAGTTCTGGTAACTCGGCTGTGTCCGGTGCCTGCTGTTCCTGTGCGGGAGCCGAGTACCCCGCGTTGTCGTGACCAGGCCCGAGGGGGCAGGATGACCGCATGACGCACGCGATGCTGAAGGGGTCGAACGTCCCGCTGGACGCCACGGCGGTACGTGCCGTGCTGCGCTGGGCGCCCGGGCAGGGCGTGCCGGACGTCGACGCCTCGGCGCTGCTCCTCGGCCCCGACGGTCGTGTGCGATCCGACGAGGACTTCGTCTTCTACAACCAGCCCCGGCACCCCTCGGCCAAGGTCTGGCGGCTCGGCAAGAAGCGGGTCGCCGAGGGTCTCACCGACACGATCCAGACGGATCTGGCCGGGGTCGAGTCGGCGGTCGGCCAGATTCTGCTGGTCGCTTCGGCGGACGGCGTCACCTTCGACCGCGTACGCGAGCTGCGCATCCTGCTGTACGACGCGTCGGCCGGGGACGGTGAGCCGCTCGCGTACTTCGACATCAAGCCGGAGACCGGCGCGGAGACGGCGCTGATCTGCGGGGAGCTCTACCGGCGCGGTGACGGGTGGAAGTTCCGGGCGCTGGGCGAGGGCTACTCGAACGGGTTGCAGGGGCTCGCGACGGACTTCGGCATCTCGGTGGACGAGTCGGAGCCCGACAGCGAGTCCGAGGGCACCTGGGCCGCGCCGGCCGGTGCCACGGACGAGACGTGGGCGGCGCCCGCCGGCTCGCCGGAGACCTCGGTGCCGCTGCCCCCGGAGCAGCCCGCGCCGGTGCCCCAGCAGGCCTCGCAGCCCGCCTACGGCTACCCGCCGGAGCCCGCCCGGCAGCCCGCGTACGGCTATCCGCAGACCGCCGCCCCGCCGGCGCCCGCGTACGGCTATCCCCAGCAGCAGACGGCGTCCGCCGAGCCGCCCGCGTACGGCTATCCGCAGCCGGTGGGTCCCGGCCCCGACCCGGACTTCGAGCTGCCTCCGCAGGGTCCTCAGTTCATCGGCCGGTGACCCGGGCACCCGCCGCGGCGGGTGCAGGCCAGCACAGGGCGCTCAGCGGTCGACCTTCGACTTGTAGCCGCGCCCCCACTGGAGGCCCCAGCCGTACAGGCGGTCCAGTTCGGCCTGGAAGCCGTAGACGAACCTCACCTCGCGGCGCACGGTCAGCTCGCCCTTGATGTTCTCGATCATCACGACCGCGCAGGAGCGGGCCTGCGGATGGCGCTCGTCGAGGCCGATCTCGATCCGGGGGCCGTTGCTCGGGTAGAGGGTGACGATGGCGTGCGTACGGTCGAAGGCCGGGGTCTGGTCGTATATGTAGACGAAGACGAGCAGCCGTTTGATGTCGTCGCGGTGGTCGAGGTTGACGAAGATCGTCTCGCCGGAGCCGGAGCCGAAGCGGTCGTCGCCGCTGAGCTTGACGTACGGCGGGGCGTTGAGTTCGCCGAAGAAGCCGCCCAGGGGCTGGACCACGCCCTTGGAACCGTCCGTCAGCTCGTACATGCAGCCGAGGTCCAGGTCGACGTTGACCATGCTCTGCGTGTGGGCCTGGACCACCTCCGGGCGGAACGCCTGGAAGGGGTGGCGCAGCAGGCTGCCGCGCTCGGGCCCGCCGATGTCGGAGGTGCGCATCCGCCAGGACAGGTTGACGCGCAGGTTGCCGGTGGCCGCGCCCTGCTTGGTGAGCGACACCTGCCGGTGCCGCTTGGTCAGTTCGATGGAGTTGGTCGAGGCGCTGCCCGAGTCGAAGTCGGCCGACCGTCCGCGCCACAGGTCTTCCCAGAAACTCATTGCGCCCCCCACAGTGCGTGCTGCCTACGTCGTGGCCGTGCCGTTCCCCGCCCCGGGCACGGGTGCGTGCGGCGCCCGTGACGTCGTCGCGGGCACAGCCGTGCGGGGCGGCACCGAGGACTCGTCCTCGACGACCGCCCCGCACAGAGCGTTCCTCAACGGGCGGGGTGCCAACCCCCCGGCCCGGTGCGTGTCAGACCCCGGACGAGACCTCAGTCCTGTCGTCCGAGCCCTCCCCTTTTCCCTCGGCCGCCGCGAGCGCCTTGTTCCGGCGTACGGAGGACCAGAAGGACCAGGCGATCAGGATGACGCCGACGAGGCCGGTGATGACCTCGTTGATCTCGTACTGGATGGTGACCAGGAGGATCACGGCGAGGGCGCCGATCGCGTAGTGCGCGCCGTGCTCCAGGTAGACGTAGTCGTCGAGGGTGCCCTGGCGGACCAGGTAGACCGTGAGCGACCGGACGTACATGGCGCCGATGCCGAGGCCGAGCGCCATCAGCACGATGTCGTTGGTGATGGCGAAGGCGCCGATCACACCGTCGAAGGAGAAGGACGCGTCCAGCACCTCGAGGTAGAGGAACATGAAGAACGCGGCCTTGCCGGCGAGGACCACCGCCGACGGCTTCTTACCGCTCTTCTTGGCTTCCTCCTCGGCCTCGTGCTCGCGCTCCTCCTCTTCCTCGATTTTGTCCTCGAAGTAGCCGGAGAGACCACCGACGATCATGTAGGTGATCAGGCCCGCGACGCCGGAGATCAGGACGGTCTCGGCCTTGTCGGCGTGCGCGCCGCCGTGCTGGTGGGCGTGGGCCGCGAAGGTCATGGAGGTGATCAGCAGGGCGACGAGCGCGATGCAGACCGACAGCATGTCGACCTTGCCTAGCTTGGCCAGCGGGCGCTCCAGCCAGCCGAGCCACTTGATGTCCCGGTCCTCGAAGATGAAGTCGAGGAAGATCATCAGGAGGAACATGCCACCGAAGGCGGCGATGGCCGGGTGGGCGTCGGTCACCAGCTGCTGGTACTGGTCCTTGTCGGTCAGCGCGAGATTGACCGCGTCGATCGGGCTCTTCTTGGCGGTCACCGCCACGATGACGACGGGGAAGACCAGACGCATGCCGAAGACGGCGATCAGCACGCCGATCGTGAGGAAGATCTTCTGCCAGAAGGCACTCATCTTCTTCAGGATTCCGGCGTTGACCACCGCGTTGTCGAAGGACAGCGAGATCTCGAGGACGGACAGGATCGCCACGATGCCGAAGCCGGTCCACCCCCCGTAGAGAACCGCCGCGACCAGGCCGAGTGCGGTGACCGCAAACGACCAGCCGAAGGTTTTCAGAAGCACTGGCTACCCAATCGTGTATTGGGGGCGCCCCCCAAGCGGAGCTCGGAGGAGGGTTTTCCCCGCGCCGTACTCGGCTTTACCTAACATTGACCTCGAAGTGTAGAGCGCGGTCCCCCCGGGCGACGCGGGCGGGCCCCGCATACCGCCTACGAGACGTTGACCCCGAAGTCCAGGGCGATGCCCCGCAGACCGGACGCGTACCCCTGTCCGACGGCGCGGAACTTCCACTCGTCGTTGTAGCGGTAGACCTCGCCGAAAATCATCGCGGTCTCGGTGGAGGCGTCCTCGCTGAGGTCGTAGCGCGCCAGTTCCTGGCCGTCGGCCTGGTTGACGACGCGGATGAAGGCGTTGCTGACCTGGCCGAAGGTCTGGCCGCGGTTGTCGGCCTCGTGGATGGAGACGGGGAACACGATCTTGTCGACGGTGGCGGGCACCTTGGAGAGGTCGATCAGGATCGACTCGTCGTCGCCCTCGCCCTCGCCCGTGAGGTTGTCACCGGTGTGCTCGACCGAGCCGTCGGGGCTCTTGAGCTGGTTGTAGAAGATGAACCACTCGTCACCGAGCACCCGGCCCGCGTTGCACAGCAGGGCGCTGGCGTCGAGGTCGAAGGGGGCTCCGGTGGTGGAGCGCGCGTCCCAGCCGAGCCCGACCATCACCTGCGTGAGGTTGGGTGCGGCCTTGGAGAGGGAGACATTGCCTCCCTTGGCGAGCGTGACGCCCATGATGCTGGTCCTCCCCGAGATGGAACTTCAGTTGTCCGGCGGTCCGGCGCCGCCGTCGAGCGCGTCCGGCGCCGCACTCGATGTGTGCGGCGCCGGACGGGTGAGCCAGGGGGCCCCGCGGGGCCCGTCTTCGGCTCAGACGTTCACGCCGAAGTCCTGCGCGATGCCGCGCAGGCCCGAGGCGTACCCCTGGCCGATGGCGCGGAACTTCCACTCCGCGCCGTGACGGTAGAGCTCGCCGAAGACCATCGCGGTCTCCGTCGAGGCGTCCTCGGAGAGGTCGTAGCGCGCGATCTCCGCCTCGCCCGCCTGGTTCACGACGCGGATGAACGCGTTGCGGACCTGGCCGAACGACTGCTGGCGGTTCTCGGCGTCGTAGATGGAGACCGGGAACACGATCTTCTCGACGTCGGCCGGTACGGCGGCGAGGTTGACCTTGATCTGCTCGTCGTCGCCCTCGCCCTCACCGGTGATGTTGTCGCCGGTGTGCTCGACCGAGCCGTCCGGGCTCTTCAGGTTGTTGAAGAACACGAAGTTGGCGTCACTGCTGACCTTGCCCTCCGCGTTCGTCAGGATGGCGCTGGCGTCGAGGTCGAAGTCGGTGCCGGTGGTGGTGCGGACGTCCCACCCCAGACCGATGATGACCGCGGTCAGGCCGGGGGCCTCCTTCGACAGCGAGACGTTGCCGCCCTTGCTGAGGCTGACTCCCACGAGTCCTCCCAAATGGTGTCCAGGGGCGGGGAGCCCCGTCGTGCGTCGGTATTCGGATCAACGTCTCGATCCTAGTGACGGGTTCCCGTACCCTGCAGGGCTTGCGACCGAAGAATCACAGGGTGTCGAGCGCCTCGATGTACTCGTTCAGGTCACGCGCGTCGGGCAGCGCGTTGACGACGGTCCACCGGACGACGCCCTCCTTGTCGATGACGAAGGTGCCGCGCACGGCGCAGCCCTTGTCCTCGGCGAAGACGCCGTACGCGCGCGAGACCTCGCCGTGCGGCCAGAAGTCCGACAGCAGCGGGTAGTCCAGGCCCTCCTGCTCGCCGAAGACGCGCAGGGTGTGGATGGAGTCGTTGGAGACGGCGAGCAGCTGGGTGTCGCGGTCCGTGAACCTCGGGAGCTCGTCGCGCAGGGCGCACAGTTCACCGGTGCACACACCGGTGAAGGCGAAGGGGTAGAAGAGCAGCACCACGTTCTTCTCACCGCGGAAGTCGGACAGCCGCACGGTGGCTCCGTGGTTGTCCTTCAGCTCGAAATCCGGGGCCTTGGTGCCGACCTCGATCGCCATGGTCACACGCTTCCCTTCCAGGGGGCTGTTCGGGTGACGACCAGCCTACGCAGTGATCCACGGGAAGGGTGGCCGCACATGGGTGAGGCCCCCGCCGGCGGCTGATCGGCGGGGGCCTCACACACGTTGCTGCGGGCGGTTCACGGGAACCGCCCCGGGGAGGGAGAAGCGGAGCTAGCGCTTCGACTTGGCCGCCTTCGGCGTGGCCAGCCGGCTGCCGCTCCAGTCCTTGCCCACGCTGACGGTCTTCGTCTGGGACAGACCCGCGGTCGTCGCGGCTTCGGCGATGTCGCTCGCCTCGACGTAGCCGTCGCGGCCGGTCTTCGGCGTCAGCAGCAGGATCGTGCCGCCCTCTTCGATGTACGTGGTGGCGTCCACCAGCGCATCCGTCAGGTCGCCGTCCTCGTCGCGGAACCACAGCACCACGGCATCGGCGACGTCGTCGTACTCCTCATCCACGAGCTCGCTGCCGATGACTTCCTCAATGGCCTCGCGGAGCTCCTGGTCGACGTCGTCGTCGTAGCCGATCTCCTGGACCACCTGCTCGGGCTGGAACCCCAGCCTCGCGGCAGGGTTCGTCCTCTCCTCCGCGTGGTCCGCGGTCGCGCTCACGGGTTGCCTCCTGATCATGTTTCGGTCGGGGTCTCCCCCCTGCTCGTTCGAGAGCTGGGAGGAGTCTTCAGCCACGCGCGTGCGCGAAGCATTGGCCGTAGTCCACACGGGCCGGGCGGATCGCGCAAGTACCAGGCCGCCGAGACCGCCGAAACGGTGACGACCCTGGCCGTGTCGACGCAACTCCTGGCATCGAATCACAGCTGCCGGTGACGCACAGCACGCCCTTCTGCCCGGTTTGCGGAATTCGGGACCCTCCGAGGGTACGGGAGTCGAATGGCTTTGCGGAACGCGTGACCGGCTGGGCGTATCGTTGCGATTTGGCCCGACCCGCCCCGAACGGGCCGGACGGACGTGACGGTTACCTCTCGGTAGAGATGACGATCGCGTTCCCGAGGTACACGATGGGGAACGGTGCAGACACCTGGAAACCCAGGGAAAAATGGCCCTCTGACAGTGAAGGAACAGCGTGGCTTCCGGATCCGATCGCAACCCGATCATCATTGGCGGCCTTCCGAGTCAGGTACCTGACTTCGATCCCGAAGAGACCCAGGAGTGGCTCGACTCCCTCGACGCCGCCGTCGACGAGCGCGGCCGGGAGCGGGCCCGCTATCTGATGCTGCGGCTGATCGAGCGGGCGCGCGAGAAGCGCGTGGCCGTGCCCGAGATGCGCAGCACGGACTACGTCAACACGATCGCCACCAAGGACGAGCCCTTCTTCCCCGGCAACGAGGAGATCGAGCGCAAAGTCCTCAACGCCACCCGGTGGAACGCGGCCGTGATGGTGTCCAGGGCGCAGCGCCCCGGTATCGGCGTGGGCGGGCACATCGCCACCTTCGCCTCCTCCGCCTCGCTGTACGACGTGGGCTTCAACCACTTCTTCCGCGGCAAGGACGAGGGCGACGGCGGCGACCAGATCTTCTTCCAGGGGCACGCCTCGCCGGGCATCTACGCCCGCGCGTTCCTGCTGGACCGGCTGAGCGAGCAGCAGCTCGACGCGTTCCGGCAGGAGAAGTCGAAGGCACCGTACGGGCTGTCGTCGTACCCGCACCCGCGGCTGATGCCGGACTTCTGGGAGTTCCCGACCGTGTCGATGGGCCTCGGCCCGCTCGGCGCGATCTTCCAGGCGCGGATGAACCGCTACATGGAGGCGCGCGGCATCGCGGACACCTCCAAGTCGCACGTGTGGGCGTTCCTCGGCGACGGCGAGATGGACGAGCCGGAGTCGCTCGGCCAGCTGTCGATCGCGGCGCGCGAGGGCCTGGACAACCTGACCTTCGTGGTGAACTGCAACCTCCAGCGGCTCGACGGCCCGGTGCGCGGCAACGGCAAGATCATCCAGGAGCTGGAGTCGCAGTTCCGCGGCGCCGGCTGGAACGTCGTCAAGCTGGTGTGGGACCGCACCTGGGACCCGCTGCTGGCGCAGGACCGCGACGGCGTGCTGGTCAACAAGCTGAACACCACGCCGGACGGCCAGTTCCAGACGTACGCCACCGAGACCGGCGATTACATCCGCCGGCACTTCTTCGGTGACGACCACCGGCTGCGCGCCATGGTCGAGAACATGAGCGACGACCAGATCCTGCACCTGGGCCGCGGCGGGCACGACCACCGCAAGGTGTACGCGGCGTTCGCGGCGGCCAAGGCGCACAAGGGCCAGCCGACCGTGGTCCTCGCGCAGACCGTCAAGGGCTGGACGCTCGGGCCGAACTTCGAGGGCCGCAACGCCACCCACCAGATGAAGAAGCTGACGGTCGACGACCTCAAGGGCTTCCGCGACCGGCTGCACATCCCGATCTCCGACCGGGAGCTGGAGTCCGGCGCCCCGCCGTACTACCACCCGGGCCGGGACTCGGAGGAGATCCAGTACATGCACGACCGCCGCAAGGGCCTGGGCGGTTACGTGCCGACCCGGGTCGTGCGGTCGAAGCCGCTGGCACTTCCCGAGGACAAGACGTACGCGAGTGTGAAGAAGGGCTCCGGCCAGCAGTCGATCGCCACCACCATGGCCTTCGTGCGGCTGCTCAAGGACCTCATGCGGGACAAGGAGATCGGCAGGCGGTTCGTGCTGATCGCGCCCGACGAGTACCGCACCTTCGGCATGGACTCGTTCTTCCCGAGCGCGAAGATCTACAACCCGCTCGGCCAGCAGTACGAGGCCGTGGACCGCGAGCTGCTGCTCGCCTACAAGGAGTCGCCGACCGGGCAGATGCTGCACGACGGCATCTCCGAGGCGGGCTGCACGGCCTCGCTGATCGCCGCGGGTTCGGCGTACGCGACGCACGGCGAGCCGCTGATCCCGGTGTACGTCTTCTACTCGATGTTCGGTTTCCAGCGCACCGGCGACCAGTTCTGGCAGATGGCCGACCAGCTGGCGCGCGGTTTCGTGCTCGGCGCGACCGCCGGCCGCACGACCCTGACCGGTGAGGGCCTCCAGCACGCGGACGGCCACTCGCAGCTGCTCGCCTCGACCAACCCGGGCTGTGTCGCGTACGACCCGGCGTACGGCTTCGAGATCGCGCACATCGTGCAGGACGGCCTGCGCCGGATGTACGGCTCGACCGAGGAGCACCCGCACGGCGAGGACGTCTTCTACTACCTCACCGTCTACAACGAGCCGATCCAGCACCCGGCCGAGCCTTCGAGCGTCGACGTCGACGGCATCCTCAAGGGCATCCACCGCTTCAGCGCGGGCACCGCGGGCTCGATCCCGGCGCAGATCATGGCGTCCGGCGTCGCCGTCCCGTGGGCCGTCGAGGCGCAGCGCGTCCTCGCGGAGGACTGGAACGTCCGGGCGGACGTCTGGTCGGCGACCTCCTGGAACGAGCTGCGCCGCGAGGCCGTCGAGGTGGAGCGGCACAACCTGCTGCACCCCGAGGAGGAGCAGCGCGTCCCGTACGTGACGCGGAAGCTGTCGGGTGCCGAGGGCCCGTTCGTGGCGGTCTCCGACTGGATGCGCTCGGTGCCGGACCAGATCGCCCGCTGGGTGCCGGGGACCTACCAGTCCCTGGGCGCGGACGGCTTCGGCTTCGCGGACACGCGCGGCGCGGCCCGGCGCTTCTTCCACATCGACGCCGAGTCGATCGTGGTCGCGGTGCTGACGGAGCTGGCCCGCGAGGGCAAGGTCGACCGCTCGGTCCTGAAGCAGGCGATCGACCGCTACCAGCTGCTCGACGTGACGGCGGCGGACCCGGGGGCCGCGGGGGGCGACGCGTAGCACGGACGTCTTCCGGGGCGGCGGGATCGGGGATCCCGCCGCCCCGCTCCATGCCTCAGCCGGTCCCGTCGTCCGCGTCCGGTTCACCGGCGGACGTGACCGCGGTGCGCGCACGCTCGCCTTTTCGCCGGCTCACAGCCTGCCCTCCGGGGCCGTCGCGTGAACGTCCGCCCGAGCGGGGCTCCTACGATGCCGACATGAAGCAAGAATCGGCGCAGGCCCGCTGGGAGCGGCGCACTCAACGGCCGCTGCTGGCGCTGGCGGTCGCCTTCGCCCTCGCCTACGCGGTGCCGATCGTGGACAGCGGCGCGAGCCGCACCCTGACGCTCGGCTGCACGGTGGTCGAGTGGGTCGTGTGGGGCGCCTTCGCCGGCGACTACCTCGTACGGCTCGGACTGGCCCGCGACCGGCGGAAGTTCGTGCGCGGGCACTGGATGGACCTGTGCGCGGTGATCCTGCCGATGCTCCAGCCGCTGCGGCTGCTGCGGCTCGTCTCGACCCTGATGCTGGTGGGGCGGCGGGCGCGGATGGCCTCGCAGATCCGGCTGACGACGTACGTGGTGGGCGCGGTCGTGGGCCTGCTGATGTTCGGTTCGCTCGCCGTGCTGTCGGTGGAGCGGGAGTCGCCGCACGGGAACATCAGAACGCTGGGCGACGCGGTGTGGTGGTCGTTCACCACGATGACGACGGTGGGGTACGGGGACCACGCCCCGACCACCGGTCTCGGCCGGGTCCTCGCGGTCGGCCTGATGCTCTCGGGCATCGCGCTGCTCGGTGTGGTCACGGCGAACATCGCGGCGTGGTTCATCGCGCGCTTCGAGAAGGACGACGTGGAGGAGCGCCGGCAGACCGCGGCGATCGAGGCGCTCACGGAGGAGGTGCGGGCGCTGCGGGCGCAGGTCGCGGACCTGTCCCGGGCCGCGCATCCGGTGCCGGCGCCGACCGAGCCGGCACAGCCGGCCCAGGGCCGGCTGGAGCTGCCGCGTCGGCCTTCGGCGGGGCTGCCGCGTCGGCCCTCGTGAAGACCCCGGATTCCCGGATTCGCCGTGCAAGCGTGAGCCCGGTACCGGGGCGCCTGGCGTCAGGGGCCCGGCACCGGTGGCTGTGCCCCCGTGCCGCCCGCGGGACGACGTGCCCGCGGGGGTGACGGTTCCGGCCCGGTGGTCAGAGCAGGCCGTTTCCGGGGCCTGCCGCGCCGATGAGCCAGACGAGGGCGAGGAGCGTGTCGATCGCGCCCAGGACGACGGCGATCAGTGCCGGCAGCGGTCGGGCGCCGGCCCAGCTGCGGCCCATGGCGAGCCAGCCGCAGACCATGGCCACCGGCCCCAGGACGATCCCCAGTGCGAAGAATCCCGCGACCGCGCACACGAGTCCGATGATGCCCAGCGTCGCGCGATCCGGCCCGGTCCGTGACCACGTCCGGCCACGTGAACGGGGGTGCCTGCGCGTGCCGTTTCCGAAGCCCGCCATCATCAACTCCTGAACTCTCAAGCCCTCTTGGGCAGTTCGGGTTCGATGTGCGGGTACCCCCGTTCCCCCTCGGCAGACCTGCCTGCGCGCCGCCCCCCGCCGGCGGCGCGCCGCAGCTCCGCTCGCCCCCCATGCCGTGCGGAGGACTTGACCCACTGTGACCTGCGGCGGGCACGGGGCGGGAGGGATCTTGAGCGTTGTCACCCTGATGAGCGAAAAAGGGGTGACGAAAAAGGGGTGACGGGGCGGCCGTCGGC
>NZ_JBSGZN010000031.1:0-106477 GCF_053611025.1 Streptomyces sp. NPDC054842 | reverse complement strand
ACCTCGTAGAAGACGGCTCGTTTGAACCATTCGGGGTCGCGGTCCTTGGCGGGGGTGTCCTCGAAGGTGTCCGGGACGGGCTCGTTGACGATCATATGGCGGGTGACCCTCCGATCTGCGGTGAGGACGGTCGCAGGACGGTGAGGATGTGCGCCGGCCTGTGCCCCGGCTCCAGACGCACATAGTTGGCCCTGCCCCAGTTGTAGGTCTCACCGGTGAGCTCGTCGCGCACCGGCACGGACTCGTGCCAGTCCAGGCCGAGTTGCGGCATGTCCAACGAGACCGTGGCCTCCTGGGTGTGGTGCGGGTCGAGGTTGGCCACCACCAGAACCGTGTTCGAACCGCTCTGCTTCGAGTAGGCGATCACGGCTTCCTTGTCCGTGGCGTGGAAGTGCAGGTCGCGCAGCTGCCGCAGGGCCGGGCTGCGGCGCCGTACCGCGTTGAGCCTCGCGAGGAGCGGCGCGATGCTGCGGCCCTCGCGCTCCGCCGCCGCCCAGTCACGGGGGCGCAGTTCGTACTTCTCGGAGTGGAGGTACTCCTCGCTGCCCTCCCGGGCGGGCACGTTCTCGCAGAGCTCGAACCCGCTGTAGACGCCCCACGTCGGGGAGAGCGTCGCGGCGAGCACCGCACGCACCTCGAACGCGGGACGGCCGCCCCGCTGGAGGAACTCGTGCAGGATGTCCGGGGTGTTCACGAAGAAGTTGGGCCGCATGTACGCGGCGGCCTCACCGGACAGCTCGGTGAGGTACTCCGTCAGCTCCTCCTTCGTGTTGCGCCAGGTGAAGTAGGTGTACGACTGCTGGAAGCCGATCGCCCCGAGCGTGTGCATCATCGCGGGCCGGGTGAACGCCTCGGCCAGGAAGATCACGTCGGGGTCGGTGCGGTTGACGTCCGCGATGACCTGCTCCCAGAACACCACCGGCTTGGTGTGCGGGTTGTCCACCCGGAAGATCCGCACGCCGTGGTCCATCCAGTACCGCAGGACGCGCACGGTCTCCTCGACCAGACCGGGCATGTCCCGGTCGAAGGCGATCGGGTAGATGTCCTGGTACTTCTTCGGCGGGTTCTCCGCGTAGGCGATGGTCCCGTCGGGGCGGTGGTGGAACCACTCGGGGTGCTTCTCCACCCACGGGTGGTCGGGGGAGCACTGGAGCGCGAAGTCCAGCGCCACTTCGAGCCCTTCGTCGGCCGCCCGCCGTACGAAGGCGTCGAAGTCCTCGATCGTGCCCAGGTCCGGGTGGACGGCGTCGTGGCCGCCCTCCGGCGAGCCGATCGCCCACGGCACGCCCACGTCGTGCGGACCCGCCGACAGCGTGTTGTCGGGACCCTTGCGGAACGTGGTGCCGATGGGGTGGATCGGCGGGAGGTAGACGACGTCGAAGCCCATCTCCGCGATCGCCGGCAGCCGCTCGGCCGCCGTGCGGAACGTCCCGCTGACCGGCGGCCTGCCCGGCCGGACGACGGCGCCCTCGGAGCGCGGGAAGAACTCGTACCAGGCGCCGTAGAGCGCCCGTTCGCGCTCCACGACGAGGGGCAGCGGCGCCGACGAGGTGACGAGTTCCCGCAGCGGACGCCCCGCGAGGACCCGGTCCACCTCGGGGGTGAGCGCGGCGGCCAGCCGGGACGCGGCGGGGCGCTCCGTGTCGCGCAGCGCGGCCGCGGCGGCGAGGACGACGTCCCGCCCGCCGCCGTCCGGCAGGCCGGCGGCCGCCCGTTCGTACAGGCGGGCCCCCTCCTCCAGGACCAGCTCGGTGTCCATTCCCGCGGGGACCTTGATGCCCGCGTGATGGCGCCAGGTGGCGACGGGATCGCTCCACGCCTCGACGGCGTAGGTCCAGTGGCCCTCCGTCGGCACGGAGACGGTGGCGCCCCAGCGGTCGGTGCCGGGGGCCAGTTCGCGCATCGGGGTCCAGGGCCCCTCACGGCCCTCGGCGTCTCTGAGGACGACGTTGGCGGCGACCGCGTCGTGGCCCTCCCGGAAGACCGTGGCCGATATCTCGAACGACTCGCGCACCACCGCCTTCGCGGGGCGACGTCCTTCCAACACGCGTGGCCGGACGTCCAGGACGGGGATGCGTCCGACTCCCGCCGTGCGGTCCGCGGAGGGTTTCGCCGCGGTCGGGGGACCTGAATCGACCCTGCTCATGGAGGGTGTGACGGTGTGCTGCGTCGGGGGTGGCGACGTGTGGTGCTTGGCGGGCATGACCGCTCCTGTCCGCGTCAACGTGGGTGGGCGGATGAGAGTGTGGGGAGGTGGACTCCTGAGGGGCGTACCGGAGGAGCCTTCCCACCCTATTCGGGTGAGCAATCCGGCGCTTTGTTAACTACTCACGCGTAAATCTGCACACAAGACCGGCCTTGTTCAGAAACGGGCGGGGCCGGCCGGAGCCCGGCGGTCCGGCCGGAGCGTACTCCCGTGCGCGCCGCTACGGACGGCTCGTCCGCAGCAGCCGGTCCGGTGAGCCTCGCCCCTCGCCGGTGACCTTCCCGCGGCTCGCCCGCTCGACGAGCGCCTTGCCCACGCGGTCCGGAGTCGCCCCGGGGTGACCGGCGAGATAGAGCGCGGCGGCGCCTGTGACGTGCGGAGTCGCCATCGACGTGCCGGAGAGGGTCGCCCTGCCGGTGTCGCCGGTGTGCGCGGCCGAGGTGACCGACACGCCCGGGGCGAACAGGTCGACCCCGGGGCCGAAGTTGGAGAACCTGGCGCGGGCGTCCGTCCGGCCGGTCGCACCGACGGTGAGCGCCTCCCGGACGCGGGCGGGAGAGTACAGACTGGCCGAAAGTCCGTCGTTGCCCGCCGCGACGGCGTACGTGACGCCCGAGGCGATGGAGTGGCGTACGGCCGCGTCCAGTTGCGCGTTCGCCGGGCCGCCCAGGCTCAGGTTGGCGACGGCCGGCTTCCTGGCGTTCCTGGTGACCCAGTCGATGCCCGCGATGACCTGCGCGGTGGTGCCGGCCCCCGCGTCGTCGAGGACCCGCACGGCGACGACCTCGGCCTTCTTGGCGACGCCGTACGTCCTTCCGGCGACGGTGCCGGCGACGTGCGTGCCGTGCCCGTTGCCGTCGCGGGCGGTGCGGTCGTGGCCGACGAAGTCCCAGCCGTGGCTCGCCCGGCCGCCGAAGTCCCGGTGGGTGACGCGGATGCCGGTGTCGATGACGTAGACGGTGACGCCGGCGCCCCCGGAGTCCGGTGAGGAGTAGCGGTGGTCCAGCGGCCGGGCCGGCTGGTCGATCCGGTCAAGGCCCCAGGACGGCGGGTTCCGCTGCCGGTGGTCGAGGCGCACGGCGGTGTCCTGGACGACCGAGACGACACGGGGGTCCGCCGCGAGCCGGCGTGCCCCGGAGGGGTCGGCCCGCACCGCGTACCCGTTGAGAGCAGTCCGGTAGGTGTGGCTGATTTTCGCCCCATACGTCTCGGCGACCTCCCGCCCGGCCGCCGAGGACGCCCGCGTGCTCCCGTCCAGGGTCACGAGGTAGCTCCCGGCGACCGCGCCGGGCCCCCCGGCGCCGCCTATCCGCCCCTCGGTGGCGGCGTGCGCGGGCGGCGCGGCGGCCGAGAGCACCGCCGCGGTGACGGCCGCGACAAGGGCCCCCGCCCGGTGCGGGCGTCTGGTACGCGTCTGTGGCATGTCCGGGTTCCCCTCCCTGACGCGACGCACGAGACGGGGGCCCACCCCGCCGGGGCGGGTCCGGGCCGGTGCGTCACAGAGCACCCTCTCGTGGGGCGCGAAGCGCCACAAGAGCGCACAGGCGGGCGGAACCGGCCATCCGGCGCATCACACCCCCAGGGGAATGTTGCGGCGAATTCACGCCGAAGTCGGCAGGTCGGCGCGGGAGTCCCACCGCGTGTCCCGCCGTGCGCCGTGGTTGCGAGGGCGCTCGTCCCGTTACCGTCGTGGGTGACGAAGGGCGCACAGCGACGTGCGTCCCTCTGCCGCGTACGTCCTCCGTGAAGGTGGAATTCGTGAAGGCAATCCGCAGGTTCACCGTTCGACCCGTACTCCCCGAAGCCCTTCACCCGCTCGTCGACCTCGCGCGCAATCTGCGGTGGTCGTGGCATGCGGAGACCCGTGACCTCTTCCAGTCAGTGGACCCCGAACGCTGGGCCGCGTCCGGCGGCGACCCGGTCCGGCTGCTGGGCAGCGTGCCGACCGCACGGCTCGCCGAGCTGGCCGAGGACCGGCGCTTCCTGCGCAGACTGGCCGCGGCCTCCGACAACCTGCGCGAGTACGTGACCGGCGAGCGCTGGTACCAGACGCAGTCGGCCGAACTGCCCGCCGCCATCGCCTACTTCTCACCCGAGTTCGGTGTCACCGCCGCCCTGCCCCAGTACTCCGGCGGCCTCGGCATCCTTGCCGGCGACCACCTCAAGGCCGCCAGCGACCTGGGCGTCCCGCTCATCGGCGTCGGCCTGCTCTACCGGCACGGCTACTTCCGCCAGTCCCTCTCGCGCGACGGCTGGCAGCAGGAGCACTACCCCCTCCTGGACCCGAACGAGCTGCCGCTGGTGCTGCTGCGCGAGGCCGACGGCACCCCCGCCCAGGTGTCCCTGGCCCTCCCCGGGGGCAGCCGGCTGCGCGCCCGCGTCTGGCTGGCGCAGGTCGGCCGCGTCCCGCTCCTCATGCTGGACTCGGACGTCGAGGAGAACGCCCCCGGCGAACGGAGCGTCACCGACCGGCTCTACGGCGGCGGCAGCGAGCACCGGCTGCTCCAGGAGATGCTGCTGGGCATAGGAGGGGTGCGCGCGGTCCGCACGTACTGCCGGCTCACCGGCCACGCGCAGCCCGAGGTCTTCCACACGAACGAGGGGCACGCCGGCTTCCTCGGCCTGGAGCGCATCGCCGAACTGTGCGACACCGGGCTCGACTTCGACTCCGGCCTGGAAGCCGTCCGCGCGGGCACCGTGTTCACCACCCACACCCCGGTCCCGGCCGGCATCGACCGCTTCGACCGGGAACTGGTCGCCCGCCACTTCGGCCCCGACGCCGAACTGCCCCGGATCGACGTGGAGCGCATCCTGCGCCTGGGCATGGAGACCTACCCGGGCGGCGAGCCGAACCTCTTCAACATGGCCGTGATGGGCCTGCGGCTCGGCCAGCGCGCCAACGGCGTGTCCCTGCTGCACGGACAGGTCAGCCGGGAGATGTTCTCGGGCCTGTGGCCGGGCTTCGACCCCGAGGAGGTGCCGATCACCTCGGTGACCAACGGGGTGCACGCGCCGACGTGGGTGGCCCCGGAGGTGTTCCGCCTCGGCGCCCGGCAGATCGGCGGCCGGCGCACCGAGGACGCGCTCACCGTCGGCGGCTCGGACCGCTGGGACGCGGTGGGCGAGATCCCCGACCAGGAGATCTGGGACCTGCGCCGCGTCCTGCGGGAACAACTCGTCACCGAGGTACGGGAGCGCCTGCACGCCTCCTGGCGCACGCGCGGCGCGGGCACGGCCGAGCTGGGCTGGATCGACGGCGTGCTGGACCCCGACGTCCTGACGATCGGGTTCGCCCGCCGCGTCCCCTCGTACAAGCGGCTGACGCTGATGCTGCGCGACCGGGACCGGCTCATGGACCTGCTGCTGCACCCCGAGCGCCCGGTCCAGATCGTCGTCGCCGGCAAGGCGCACCCCGCCGACGACGGCGGCAAGCGCCTGATCCAGGAACTGGTCCGCTTCGCCGACGACCCCCGGGTGCGCCACCGCATCGTCTTCCTGCCCGACTACGGCATGGCGATGGCCCAGAAGCTCTACCCGGGCTGCGACATCTGGCTGAACAACCCGCTGCGCCCGCTGGAGGCCTGCGGGACGAGCGGTATGAAGGCCGCGCTGAACGGCTGCCTCAACCTGTCCGTCCTGGACGGCTGGTGGGACGAGTGGTTCCAGCCGGACTTCGGCTGGGCGATCCCGACGGCGGACGGCACGGCGACGGACGACGACCGGCGCGACGAACTGGAGGCCGCGGCCCTCTACGACCTGCTCGAACGCCGCGTCGCCCCGCGCTTCTACGAACGGGGGGAGGGCGGCCTGCCCGACCGCTGGATCGAGATGGTCCGTCAGACCCTGACACACCTGGGTCCCAAGGTGCTGGCCGGCCGGATGGTCCGGGAGTACGTGGAGCGCCTGTACGCGCCCGCCGCCCGCGCCCACCGCGCCGTGACCCCGGAGTCCGCCCGGGAGCTGGCCGGGTGGAAGTCCCGGGTGCGGGCGGCCTGGCCGCGGGTCGCCGTCGACCACGTGGAGGCGTCGGCGGAGACGACGACCGCCGAACTCGGCACGACGCTCAGCCTGCGGGTCCGCGTGGACCTCGCCGACCTCGGCCCCGACGACGTCGAGGTGCAGGCGGTCGCCGGGCGGGTGGACGCGCAGGACAGCATCGCGGACGCGGCGACGGTGCCGCTCAAGCCGGCCGGCGGCCCGGACATGGAGGGCCGCTGGGTCTACGAGGGCCCGCTGTCCCTGGACCGCACCGGACCCTTCGGCTACACCGTCCGGATCCTGCCGGCGCACCGGCTGCTGGCGTCGAGCGCCGAACTGGGCCTGGTCACCGTCCCGTCGGAGGAGACCGGCGAGGGGGCGGGCGTGCTGATGCGGTGAGGGCGTCCGGCCCCGCCCGCGCGGCGGGGCCGGACCGCCGCTACTCCTTCACCTCGGCGCAGAGCCGGCGCAGGACGACTCCGCAGCGCTGGGCGTAGGCGTGCTGGAGGCCGCGGGTGGCCGCGCCGCCCGCCCGGGTGTACCACTTGGCCGGGCGGCTGAAGGCGGTCACCGTCAGCCAGACGGTGCCGTCGCCGGTGCGGTCCACGACGAAGGCCTCCTCGCCGCACTCCGGGTGGCCGGGCAGTGTGCCGTAGGCCCATCCGGCGCGGCGGGGTTCCTCGACCGTCCAGACGACCCGGCAGGGGGCCTTGATCGGGCCGATGCCGACGGTGACGTCGACACCGGGCGCCGCCGTCTGCGCGTCGGACGAGACGGCGACGCCCACCGCGCGGTGCAGTTCCCAGGTCAGCAGTGCCTGGCACGCCCTGCGGAAGACGTCCTCGCCCTCGCCGATACGGTTCCGGACATGCAGTCGGTGGAAGCCCGGCGGGCAACGGTCCTCGCGGGTCGCGCCCACGTCCTCGTAGGTGAAGGGCATGGGGGACAGCCTAGGGGGTGCCCCGAACGGCGCTCCCGAAGGGCGGCCCCCGGAGAAACCTTCTCTCCGGGGGCCGCCCGACGGGTGGGAGCGCGGGTCAGTTGACGTTGACCGCGGTCCAGGCGGCCTTCACGGCCGCGTACTCCGTGCTGGTGGAGCCGTACAGCGCCGAGGCCGCGGACAGGGTCGCGGTGCGGGCGCCCGCGTACTTGGTCGACGACGTCATGTAGGTCGTCAGCGCCTTGTACCAGATCTGCAGCGCCTTGGCGCGGCCGATGCCGGTGACCGCGGAGCCGTTGTACGTCGGGGAGTTGTAGGAGACCCCGTTGATCGTCTTGCTGCCGCTGCCCTCGGACAGCAGGTAGAAGAAGTGGTTGGCGACACCGGACGAGTAGTGCACGTCCTTGCTGCCGACCGTGGAGGACCAGTAGTCGGCGGAGCCGCCGTCCTTGCTGGGCTTGTCCATGTAGCGCAGCGGGGTGCCGTTGCCGTTGATGTTGATCTTCTCGCCGATGAGGTAGTCACCGACGTCGGAGGAGTTGTTGGCGTAGAACTCGACGCCGGTGCCGAAGATGTCGGAGGTCGCCTCGTTCAGGCCGCCGGACTCGCCCGAGTAGTTGAGGCCCGCGGTGTTGGAGGTGACGCCGTGGCTCATCTCGTGGCCGGCCACGTCCAGCGAGGTCAGCGGGTGGGTGTTGCCCGAGCCGTCGCCGTACGTCATGCAGAAGCAGCCGTCGTCCCAGAACGCGTTGACGTACGCGTTGCCGTAGTGGACCCGGGAGTAGGCGCCGACGCCGTTGTTCTTGATGCCGCTGCGGTTGAAGGTGCTCTTGTAGAAGTCCCAGGTCGTCTGGGCGCCGTACGCGGCGTCGGCGGCGGCGGTCTGGTCGGTGGTGGAGCTGGAGGCGGCGCCGGTGCCCCAGACGTCGTCGGCGTCGGTGAACAGGGTGCCGGTGCCGGACGTGCCGTGCTTGAGGTTGTAGGTCTTGTGGCCGCCGCGGGTGCCGTCCGTCAGGCTGTACGTCGATCCCGACAGGGTGGTGGTCAGCGGGACGCTGCCGGAGTACAGCGTCTTGCCGGTGCCGGTCTCGATGCCCTGGTACTCGTAGAGCTTCTTGCCGGTGGCCGCGTCCGTGACGACGTGCAGCTCGTTGGGGGTGCCGTCCTCCTGGAGGCCGCCGACGACGGTCTCGTAGGCGAGGGCCGGCTTTCCGTCGGCCGCCCAGATCACCTTGCGGGGGGCCTTGTCGGCGGTCGTCTTCTCGGAGCCGGCCGACTGGGCGGCCTTCACGGCCTGCTTCTCGGCCTTCTGGGCGGTCACGGCGGGCTTCAGGGAGGCCACGTCGATGGCCGCCTTCGTCGCCTTGGTGACGCCCTGGGTCTTCCCGGCCTTCGTCTCGTGGACGACCAGGTCGCCGCCGAGGACCGGGAGTCCGCCGTAGGTGCGCTCGTAGCGGGTGTGGACCGTGCCGTCGGCGTCCTTGACGACGTCTCTGACGACGAGCTTCTCCTCGGCGCCGAGACCTATCTCGTCGGCCGTCCGCGTGACGTCGGCCTGGGCGTCCTTGATCAGGGCGGTGCGGGCCGCGGCCGACAGCTGCACCGGCGCGGCGGAGAGCGCGGGTGCGCCCGAGGGGGAGGTGGGGGTCTGGGCGGACGCACCGGTGGTCATACCGGCGGTGAGGAGCGCCCCGGCCGCGACGGCGGTCGCGATGGCCAGGGTGGTGCGCTTGTGACGCGCGTAGAGGGGAGTCACGCAAGCTCCTTATGTGGGGGCGACCGGGCGGCGTGGGGTGGCCGTCCGGAAGTACGAAGGTGCGGTGCGGGAGTGCCGTGCGGTGGAAAGAGTGGCACCTGGGGCGCGTACATGTCAGGAGGGCGATCAAAGCTTGGCCGGAAAGCGTTCGTTGAGTGAACACCGCTGTACGCAATGCGGAATCGATCTTGCCCAAAGAGGCAACCAAGGCCGGGTCAGGGCACGGTAAAAGAGGGCGCCGCCCCGGGGAGTCGAACCACCGGGACGGCGCCCTGCCTGTGCGGGACCGCGGGACGGTCTACGGGAACGTCAGCTTCCAGCTGTTGATGTAGCCGGTGTCCTGCGCCGCCTGGTCCTGGACCCTCAACTTCCAGGTGCCGTTGGCGACTTCGGAGGACGCGTCGACCGTGTACGTGGTGTTCACGTTGTCCGCCGAGTCGGAGGAGCTGAAGTTCTTCAGCCGGTACGCGGTGCCGTCCGGGGCGAGCAGGTCGATGACGAGGTCACCGCGCCAGGTGTGCACGATGTCCACCGCGACCGCCAGGTTCGACGGGGCGTTGCCCGTCCGCCCGGAGACCGTCACCGAGGACGTCACGGCCGCGCCGTTGTCCGGAATCGATACGTCGGCCGTGTTCTCGAACGACGTGCCGCCACCACCGCCGCCACCGGAACGCGCGCCCACGGCCACGGCCGCCCACGCGTCCTGCACCGCCTTGTACTCGGCGCTCGTCGTGCCGTACAGCTCACCCGTCGCCGCGAGCGTGCCGGTGCGGGCCGCCGCGTAGTTGGTGGTCGAGGTGAACTTGGTGGTGAGCGCCCGGTACCAGATCTGCAGCGCCTTCTCGCGTCCGATGCCGACGACCGGGAGGCCGTCGGAGGTCGGCGAGTTGTAGCTGACGCCGTTGATCACCTTCGCGCCGCTGCCCTCGGACAGCAGGTAGAAGAAGTGGTTCGCGGGACCCGAGGAATAGTGGACGTCGATCGACCCGATGCCCGAGTACCAGCTGTCCTTGGACGCGCCGTCCTTGCTCGGCTTGTCCTGGTAGCGCAGCGGGGTGCCGTTGCCGTTGATGTCGATCTTCTCGCCGATGAGGTAGTCGCCGACGTCGGAGGAGTTGTTGGCGTAGAACTCCACACCGGAGCCGAAGATGTCGGAGGTCGCCTCGTTCAGACCGCCGGACTCGCCCGAGTAGTTGAGGCCCGCGGTGTTGGAGGTGACACCGTGGCTCATCTCGTGGGCGGCCACGTCGATCGAGGTCAGCGGCTTCGCGTTGCCGGACCCGTCGCCGTAGGTCATGCAGAAGCAGCCGTCGTCCCAGAACGCGTTGACGTACGCGTTGCCGTAGTGGACCCGGGAGTACGCGCCGACGCCGTTGTTCTTGATGCCGCTGCGGTTGAAGGAGCTCTTGTAGAAGTCCCACGTGACGGCGGCCCCGTAGTGCGCGTCGGCGCCCGCGGTGGCGGCGTTCGACGTGGTGCCGTTGCCCCAGGTGTCGCTGGTCTGCGAGAACAGCGTGCCGGTGCCGGACGTGCCGCGGTTCAGGTTGTACGTCTTGTGGCCGCCGCGCGCGCCGTCGTTCAGCGTGTACGTGGAGCCCGAGAGCGTGGTCGTGAGCGGCACCGTGCCGCTGTACTGGGTGTTGCCGGTGCCGGTCTCGATGCCCTGGTACTCGTAGAGCTTCTTGCCGGTGGCCGCGTCCGTGACGACGTGCAGCTCGTTCGGCGTGCCGTCCTCCTGGAGGCCGCCGACGACCGTCTCGTACGCGAGCGCGGGCTTGCCGTTCGCGGCCCAGATCACCTTGCGGGGTGCCCGGTCGGCCTCGGTCTTCTCCGAGCCGGCGTCCCTGGCGGCCGACAGGGCCTGCTTCTCCGCCTTCGAGGCGGTGACGGCCGGGGTCAGCGAGGCGACCTTGATCGTGGCCTTCGTCGCCTTGACGACACCCTCGGTCCTCCCGGAGGCGGCGGTGTCGACCACCAGGTCGCCGCCGAGCACCGGCAGTCCGGCGTAGGTGCGCTCGTAGCGGGTGTGGACGGTGCCGTCCTTGTCCTTGATGACGTCGCGGGCGACGAGTTTCTCCTTCGCCCCGAGCCCCAGGTCCTTCGCGGTGTCCGCCTTGGCGGCGTCGGCGTCGCGTATCAGCTCGGCGCGCTGGGAGGGCGTGAGCTGCACGGCGACGGAACCGGGGTTGATCTTCCCGGCCGGCGCATTCTCGGGGGCGGCGCTGGCGGCGCCCGACTGGACGGCCGCGGTGAGCAGCGCGGTGACGCCGACGAGGGCGGCGGCGGTGGCGCGGCGGCGGGCGGTGTGGGAGGTGCGTCTGTGGGAGGTGCTGCTTCTCAACACTGACTCCTTCTGCGTGGCCGCGGGTCGCACGGCCAGGGGAGACCGGACGATGGGTGAGCCGTCCGGGCAGAACAGGGCGGTACGCAAAGCCAGGTGCACAGGAGGTTGCGCCGCGGCACAGCGAGGAGCTGTGAGGTTGCTGTGGAGCGGCCGTGGGAAGAGTGGCAGCAGATTGCCTGTCCTGTCAGGGGCGCATCAAGAAGTTGGCCGGAAACCGTTCGTTGTCCGGTTGGTCGTGTTCGGTATACGAACTGGCCACCCGGTCAGGCCAGACTGTCCTGCCACGCCCGGTGCAGATCGGCGAACCTGCCGGTGTCCAGGACGAGTTGATCCGGCGTGCCGTCCTCCACGATCCGCCCGTGCTCCATCACCAGCACCCGGTCGGCGATCTCCACCGTGGACAGCCGGTGCGCGATCACGACAGCCGTACGGCCGTGCAGGACCGTCGACATCGCGCGCTGCACCGCCCGCTCCCCGGGCACGTCCAGCGAGCTGGTCGCCTCGTCGAGGATCAGCACGGCGGGGTCGGCGAGCAACGCCCGCGCGAACGCGACCAGTTGGCGCTGACCCGCCGAGATGCGGCCGCCCCGCTTGCGTACGTCCGTGTCGTAGCCGTCGGGCAGGGCGCTGATGAACTCGTGCGCGCCGATCGCCTTCGCGGCCCGCTCGATCTCCTCGCGGCCCGCGTCGGGGCGGCCGATGGCGATGTTCTCGGCGACCGTGCCGGAGAACAGGAACGCCTCCTGCGTCACCATCACCACCCCGCGCCGCAGTTCGGCGTTGGCGAGATCGCGCAGGTCGACCCCGTCCAGCAGGACCCGGCCCTCGGTCGGGTCGTAGAAGCGGGCGAGGAGCTTGGCCAGGGTGGACTTGCCCGCGCCCGTCGAGCCGACCACGGCGACCGTCTGGCCGGCGGGCAGGACGAGGTCGAAGCGGGGCAGGACCTCGCCGCCGGTGCGGTACGCGAAGCGCACGCCCTCGAACACGACCTCGCGTCCCGGCTGCTCCGAGGCCGGTTCCGGCAGGTGCCGGGGCGTCACCGGCTCCGGCACCGCGGGCGTCTGGGCCAGCAGACCCGCGATCTTCTCCAGCGAGGCCGCCGCCGACTGGTACGAGTTGAGGAACATGCCCAGGCGGTCGATGGGGTCGTACAGGCGGCGCAGGTAGAGCACCGCGGCGGCCAGCACCCCGAGCGCCAGCGAGCCGGACGCCACCCGGTGCGCGCCCCACAGCACGATGCCGGCGACCGCCACGTTCGCGACCAGCCGCGAGCCGGTGACGTAGCGCGCCATCTCCAGCAGCGCGTCGCCGTTCGTCCGCTCGTGACGCCGGTTCAGGACCCGGAACTGCGCGTCGTTGGCCGCCTCGCGCCGGAAGGCGCGCACCGGCCTGATCCCGTTCATCGTCTCGGCGAACTTCACGATGACGGCGGCGATCGCGGTCGACCGCACGCGGTACACGCGGCCCGCGCGGCGCTGGTAGAGCCGCACCAGCAGGTACAGCGGCACGAAGGAGGCCACCGCGAGCGCGCCCAGGCCCAGGTCGAGCCAGAGCAGCATCGCCGAGATGTAGACGAAGGACAGGATGACCATGACGAGTTCCTGGAGGCCCTCGCTGAGCAGCTCCCGCAGGGACTCGACGTCCGTGGTGGACCGGGAGATCAGCCGGCCCGAGGTGTACCGCTCGTGGAAGTCGACGCTGAGCGCCTGCGCGTGCCGGAAGATGCGTCCGCGCAGGTCGAGCAGCACGTCCTGGTTGACGCGCGCGGAGGCCGCGATGAACGCGTACTGGAGTGCGCCGGCGGCGACCGAGCACAGCAGGTAGGCGACCGCCACCGCGATCAGCGGACCGCGGTCGTCGTGCCGGAAGGCCGGAACGGCGCGGTCGATGGCGTACGCGACGAGCAGCGGGCCCGCCTGCACCACCGCCTGCTGGACCAGCAGCAGCACCGTCGCCACCACGACCCGGGCCCTCAGCGGGGCGAGGAGCGAGCGCAGCAGCGCGGCCGTCGCGCCCGGGGGAGTGGGCAGGACGTCACGGTCGAAGGGGTCGACGTGCCCGGCGTCCTCCCGCGGCGTGTGGTCCGGGTCCCCGGCCCGGTCCCGGTCGGGGTCCCGGTCCGGCGCGGTCGTCGTGGGCGCCGTCATCGGTGGTCCTCCTCGGTGTGGGCGCCGGCGTGGGCGGTCCGGCGTGCGGTGTCGGTGCCGTGCCCCGCTCCGGGAGCGGCGCCGGAGTACTCGGTGCCCGACATCAGCCAGGCGTACTCGGCGTGCGAGCGCAGCAGTTCGTGGTGGGTGCCGACGGCGGCGATGCGGCCCCCGGACAGCAGGGCCACCCGGTCGGCGAGCAGCACCGTGGACGGGCGGTGCGCGACGACCAGCGCCGTCGTGCGGGCCAGGACGCGGCGCAGGGCGGCCTCCACCGCGGCCTCCGTGTGCACGTCCAGCGCGGAGAGCGGGTCGTCCAGGACGAGGAAGCGGGGGCTGCCGACGACCGCGCGCGCCAGGGCGAGGCGCTGGCGCTGGCCGCCGGACAGACTCAGGCCCTGCTCGCCGACCTGGGTGGCGGTCCCCTCGGGCAGCGCTTGGACGAAGTCGGCCTGGGCCACGGCCAGCGCGCGGTCCAGCTCCGTCCCGCCCGCGGTCCCGGCGGCGCCCATCAGGACGTTCTCACCGACGCTCGCGGAGAACAGGGTGGGCTCCTCGAAGGCCACGGCGACGAGCTCGCGCAGCGTCGCCCTGGGCATCCGGGTGATGTCCTCGCCGTCCAGCGTGATGCGGCCGGACGTCACCTCGTGCAGGCGGGGGATGAGGGCCGTGAGGGTGGTCTTGCCGCTGCCGGTCGCCCCCACCAGGGCCATCGTCTCGCCGGGGCGGATGTGCAGGTCGATGCCGTCGAGCACGGGGGCCGCGTCCGCGGGGGCGTCCGGGTAGCGGAACCGCACGCCGTGGAACCGCAGTCCGCCCGCGCCCGCCCGCCCCGGACCGGCCGCTCCGGCACCGACGCCCTTTGGGCCCCCGACGTCTCCGCCGCCGTCACCGTCGTGGCGATCCGCCTCGGAACCGGCGGCGTGACCGTGAAGATCACCATCACCGGCGTCGGCGTCGTCCCGAGTCCCCGTACCGACGCCCTCGCGGAGACCGGCGCCTTCACCGTCGACCGGGTCGGCCGACTCCGGCGGGGAGTCCATCACCTCGAAGTACCGCTGCGTGGCCGTCGCCGCCTCCTGGCTCATCGCCAGCAGGAAGCCGATCGAGTCGATGGGCCAGCGCAGCGCGAGTGCCGTCGACAGGAAGGCGACCAGCGTCCCGGCGGAGAGGTCGCCGTCGGCGACCTGGACCGTGCCGAGGACGAGGGCCGCCCCGATGGCCAGTTCGGGCAGGGTGACGATGACGGCCCAGATCGAGGCGAGCAGCCGTGCCTTGGCCAGTTCCGTGCCGCGCAGGGTCCGCGACAGGTCCCGGAAAGCGCGGGCCTGGCTGCGGTGGCGCCCGAAGCCCTTGATGATCCGGATGCCGAGCACGCTCTCCTCGACCACCGTCGTCAGATCGCCGACCTGGTCCTGCGCCTGCCGTGCCACCTGCGAGTACCGCCGCTCGAAGAGCCAGCAGACCAGCACCACCGGCAGCACCGGGGCCAGCAGCACCAGCCCGAGGGTCCACTGCTGGAGCAGCATGATGACCATGCCGACGAGGATCGTCACGCCGTTGACGAACAGGAACGTCAGCGGGAAGGCCAGGAACATGCGCAGCAGCATCAGGTCCGTGGTGGCCCGGGACAGCAGCTGACCGGAGGCCCAGCGGTCGTGGAAGGCGACCGGGAGCCGCTGGAGATGCCGGTACAAGTCCGCCCGCATGTCCGCCTCGACGCCCGCGAGCGGACGCGCCACCAGCCACCGGCGCAGTCCGAACAGCAGCGCCTCCGCGAACCCGAGCAGCAGCAGGTACAGCGCCCCCAGCCACACCCCCCGCGGGTCGCGGCCGGCGACGGGACCGTCCACCAGCCACTTCAGGACGAGCGGGATCACCAGCCCGACGCAGGAGGCGACGACCGCGACGCACGCCGCGCCGAACAGCCGCGCCCGCACGGGCCGCACGTACGGCCACAGGCGCAGCAGGCTGCGCACGGTGGAGCCGCCGTCCGTGTGGTCGCCGGGGCCGGTGGCGCCCTCGCGGGCAGCCGCGTGACCGGGCCCGTCGGCGGGGTCGTCGTGATCCTTGGTCGCTGCATCTGTCGTGGCCATCAGGGGCGAGCCTACGGATTGCCACTGACACCGCCCACCGAGTTTTGGCCGGACCCGCGACGCCCCGACGGCTCCGGACCCGCGACGGCCGGACGGCCCGGACACCCACCGGACGCCGTACCGGACGTGGTCCTTCCGCGGGCCGGCGCGCACCGGGCGCGGGCCCGCGAGGCGCCGCACCCGCGCCGCTCAGCCCGCGCCCCTCAAGTCCGCGTCCCTCAGCCCGCGCCGCTCACCCCACGCCCCTCAGCCCAGGCCCCTCCACCCGCGCCCCTCAGCCCAGGCCCCTCCACCCACGCCCCTCAGCCCAGGCCCCTCCACCCGCGCCCTCTCAGCCCGCGACCCGCAGCAGCAGCACCGCGCGCGCCTGCACCGTGACCGTCGCCCCGCCCCGGTGCACCACTCCCGGCGCCTCGGTCTGGTCCTCGCGGGAGGTGTCCACGACCACCTCGTACTCCGCGGCCCACGGCGGCCCCGGCAGCACGAATTCCGTCGGCCGGTCCCCGGCGTGCAGCACCGCGAGGAAGCTGTCGTCCACGACCGGCGCCCCCCGGGCGTCCCGTCCGGGGATGTCCCGCCCGGACAGGTACATCCCGAGCGTCGCGGCCGGCGCGTACCAGTCCCGCTCCGTCATCTCGCTGCCGCGCGAGGTGAACCAGGCGAGGTCCCGCAGCCCGTCCGCCGAGTGCGCCCGCCCGGAGAAGAAGGCCCGCGTCCGCAGCACCGGATGCCCGTGCCGCAGGGCGATCAGCCGGGACGTGAGGTCGAACAGCGCCCGCCAGGCCGGGTCCTCCAGCTGCGACCAGTCGACCCAGCTGATCTCGTTGTCCTGGCAGTACGCGTTGTTGTTGCCCCGCTGCGTCCGCCCGAACTCGTCGCCCGCGACCAGCATCGGCACCCCGGTGGACAGCAGCAGCGTCGTCAGGAGGTTGCGCAACTGGCGGCGGCGCAGGGCCTGTACGCGCTCCTCGTCCGTCTCGCCCTCCACGCCGCAGTTCCAGGCGCGGTTGTCGTCGGAGCCGTCCCGGTTGCCCTCCCCGTTGGCCTCGTTGTGCTTGCGCTCGTAGGAGACCATGTCCCGGAGGGTGAATCCGTCGTGCGCCGTGATGAAGTTGACGGACGCGTACGGGCGCCGGCCGCCCCACGCGTACAGGTCGCTCGACCCGGACAGCCGGTAGCCCAGGTCCCGCACGTCGGGCAGCGCCCCGCGCCAGAAGTCCCGCACCGCGTTGCGGTACCGGTCGTTCCACTCCGTCCACAGGGGCGGGAAGGACCCCACCTGGTATCCGCCCGAGCCGACGTCCCACGGCTCCGCGATGAGCTTCACCCGCCGCAGCACCGGGTCCTGCGCGATGACGGCCAGGAACGGCGAGAGCATGTCGACGTCGTGCATGGAGCGGGCCAGCGCCGCCGCCAGGTCGAAACGGAAGCCGTCCACCCCCATCTCCGTCACCCAGTAGCGCAGCGAGTCGGTGATCAGCCGCAGGACGTGCGGCTGGACCACGTGCAGGGTGTTGCCGCAGCCCGTGTAGTCCGCGTACCGCCGGGCGTCCGACTGGAGCCGGTAGTAGCCGCGGTTGTCGATGCCGCGCAGCGAGAGCATCGGCCCCAGCTCGCTCGCCTCCGCCGTGTGGTTGTAGACCACGTCGAGGATGACCTCGATGCCGGCCGCGTGCAGCGCGCGCACCATCCGCTTGAACTCGCCGACCTGCTCGCCCCGGGTGCCGGTCGCGGAGTAGGCGGCGTGCGGGGCGAAGTAGCCGATGGAGTTGTAGCCCCAGTAGTTGCGCAGGCCCCTGCGCAGCAGGTGGTCCTCGTGCGCGAACTGGTGCACCGGCAGCAGCTCCACCGCCGTCACCCCGAGCGCCGTCAGGTGCGCGATCGCCGCCGGGTGCGCCAGCCCGGCGTAGGTGCCGCGCAGTTCCTCCGGGATGCCCGGGTGCAGCCGGGTGAAGCCCCGCACGTGCAGCTCGTAGATCACCGAGTCGGCCCACGGCGTCTTGGGCCGGTGGTCGTCCGCCCAGTCGTCGTCGTCGTGGACGACGACGCCCTTCGGGACGTACGGGGCCGAGTCACGGTCGTCGCGCACGGTGTCCGCGACATGCTGCTGGGGCCAGTCGCGGACGTGCCCGTACACCTCGGGCGGCAGCGTGAAGTCGCCGTCCACGGCGCGTGCGTACGGATCGAGGAGCAGCTTCGCCGGGTTCCAGCGGGCGCCGGTCCAGGGGTCCCAGCGGCCGTGCACCCGGTAGCCGTAGCGGCGCCCGGGGAGCACACCGGGGACGAAACCGTGCCAGATCTCGTGGGTCAGCTCGGTGAGCTGGACGCGGATCTCGCTCGCCCCGCCGCCCCGCTCGTCGAAGAGGCACAGGTCCACCGCCTCCGCGCCGCCCGCCCACAGCGCGAAGTTGGTGCCCGCGACGCCGTCGGGGCCCACCCGGAAGCGTGCCCCGAGCGGAGTCGGGGTACCCGGCCACACGGGCACGACGGGCGCCGCCCGCTGCGTGCCGTTCCTCGGAGGGGCGGACTGCGTGGGCAGCCCGCCGCCCGCGGCATGTCCCTCCTGGACTGCCTCCTGCTCGGGTGCGCTCGACACCGGTCAGCCTCCCGCGGCTCGATGGGAGCGACAAGAAAAGGGGCCCTCGGCGTCCCGGCCGCGGTTCCCCGTCGCGTCGTCCTCCCCACTGTTCTGCCCACAGCTTGGGTCGCACTCACGTTTCCCCAGGAGGGGCATGGTCGTTGGGTGCTCGTGATGCACGTACAGACGCGCGCGCGACGCGCCGTGGCCGCGCTGGCGGCCGCACTGACCTGGGCGGTCCTGCTGGCCGCCGCCTCCGGCTGCACCTCGGACGGGATGGACGAGGTGCTCGGCAAACCCCGCGCGCCCGAGGACGTCATCCGCATCTCGCCGGACGACGGCAGCAAGGGGGTGCGGCCGGGCCAAGGGCTGAGGGTACGGGTGGCGAGCGGGCGTCTGGAGTCGGTGAAGGTCGTCCGGTCCCAGGACGCCCAGGAGTCCGAGGTGCCCGGCCGCGTCACGGACGACGGCCTGAGCTGGCGGCCCGACGACCGGAGACTGGCACTCGCCGCCCGGTACACCGTGGACGTGGTGGCGCTGGACGGGCACGGGCGCCGCTCCGCCCGGCACACGGCGTTCACGACGGCCGTGCCGGACGAGCGCTTCATCGGCTACGTGGCACCCGAGAACCGCTCCGTGGTCGGCACCGGGATGATCGTCTCCCTGGAGTTCAACCGGGAGATCCGGCGCCGGGCCGCCGTGGAGCGCGCCATCCGGGTGACCGCGGTGCCCCCGGTGGAGATCCGCCCGCACTGGTTCGGCCGGGACCGGCTCGACTTCCGGCCCGAGACCTACTGGAAGCCCGGGACCAGGGTGACGGTGGCGCTGCGGCTGCGGGACGTCGAAGGGGCGCCCGGCGTCTACGGGTTGCAGCACAAGACGTTCACCTTCACCGTCGGACGCAGCCAGGTGAGCCTCGTGGACGCGGCCGAGCACACCATGGAGGTGCGCCGCGACGGCGACCTGCTCGCCACCGTGCCGATCACGGCGGGCGCCCCGAAGACGACGACGTACAACGGGAAGATGGTCGTCACCGAGATGCTGGAGGTGACCCGGATGAACAGCCGCACGGTCGGCTTCGGCGGCGAGTACGACATCCCGGACGTCCCGCACGCGATGCGCCTCACCAGCTCCGGCACCTTCCTGCACGGCAACTACTGGGCGCCGGACGCCTTCGGCAACACCAACGTCAGCCACGGCTGCGTCGGCCTGAGGGACGTCAGGGGCGGCAGTTCGCGGACGCCCGCCGGCTGGTTCTTCGACCGCAGCCTCGTCGGCGACGTCGTCGAGGTCGTCCACAGCAAGGACAAGAAGGTCGCTCCCGACAACGGCCTCGGCGGCTGGAACATGGGCTGGAAACAGTGGAAGGCGGGCTCCGCGGCGAAGTAGCCCGACATACGGGTACGTACGGAGCTCCTCCGACTCCCCTCCGCACAGTTGAACTTGGAACTGAACGGTGACAATCGCGGGGATCCATCACCTCGGGCGGTGTGATTAATTAGCGCGATATGCGCGTGGGACGCGCCGGGGTGCGGGCCTGATCAGGCCGTGCGAGGGGAGAACGACTGTGAACGGGCGACCGATATCGGGGGCGTCGGTTGGCGCGCGGACACGGCGGAACAAGGGGGGCCTGGCGCTGCTGCTGGGTGTCCTGATGTGTGCCGTGACCGCGTGCGGCGGAGGCGGGGACACGGGCTCCGGGTCCGGGAAGAGCAAGGGCGAGTCGGGTACGGCGGACACCAAGGCGTCGGCGGCGGTCGTGAGCATCGCGCCCAAGGACGGCGCCGACGACGTGCGGACCAGCGGCGCCCTCAAGGTGACCGCGGCCAAGGGCAAGCTGACCGAGGTGAAGGTCGAGGACACCAAGGGCAACGCGGTCGAGGGGAAGATCACCGGCGGGGGCGCCACCTGGACGCCCTCGACGCACCTGGCCTCGGCCACCAAGTACAAGGTCCACGCGGTGGCGAAGGACGCCGACGGCCGTGAGGCCGCCGAGGAGTCCGCGTTCACCACGCTGACCCCGAAGAACACCTTCGTCGGGATCTACACGCCCGAGGACGGCTCCAAGGTCGGCGTGGGCATGCCGTTCTCGGTCCACTTCACCCGGGGCATCACGCACCCGGAGGACGTCGAGAAGGCGATCAGGATCAAGACCGAGCCCGCGGTCGACGTCCAGGGGCACTGGTTCGGCAACGACCGGCTGGACTTCCGGCCCGAGGAGTACTGGAAGGCGGGCACGGAGGTCACCGTCGAGCTCAACCTCGACGGTGTCGAGGGCCGGCCCGGGGTGTACGGCAAGCAGGCGAAGACCGTGAAGTTCACGATCGGCCGCAGCCAGGTCTCCACCGTCGACGTCAAGACCAAGAAGATGACCGTCAAGCGCGACGGGAAGACCATCAAGACCATCCCGGTCACCACCGGCAAGCCCGGCTACGACACCTGGAACGGCCAGATGGTCATCAGCGAGCGCCTGCGGGTGACGCGTATGAACGGCGAGACCGTCGGCTACGGCGGCGAGTACGACATCAAGGACGTGCCGGACGCGATGCGCCTGACCAACTCGGGCACCTTCATCCACGGCAACTACTGGGGCGGCGACGCCTTCGGCAACTACAACGCCAGCCACGGCTGCGTCGGCCTGCGGGACGTGCGCGGCGGCGGCGACCGGAGCGTGCCCGCCGCGTGGTTCTTCGACCACTCGATGGTCGGCGACGTGGTCGTCGTGAAGAACTCCCACGACAAGACGGTGGCCCCGGACAACGGGTACAACGGCTGGAACATGTCCTGGGAGAAGTGGACGGCCTAGGTTCCTCCCGCCCTACGGGCCCGGTGTGCCGCTGTGACCGAGCACACCGGGCCCGTCGGCGTTAACGCCCACTAACCTGCTCCCATGACTGTGCATCTCGAAGTCGCCGAAGGCGTCGGCACCATCCGCCTCGACCGTCCGCCGATGAACGCGCTGGACGTCGCCACCCAGGACCGCCTCAGGGAACTCGCCGAGGAGGCCACGCGCCGCGCCGACGTGCGCGCGGTGGTGCTGTACGGCGGAGAGAGGGTGTTCGCCGCCGGCGCGGACATCAAGGAGATGCAGGCCATGGACCACGCGGCGATGGTCGCGCGCTCCCGGGGCCTGCAGGACTCCTTCACCGCCGTCGCCCGTATCCCCAAGCCGGTCGTCGCCGCGGTCACCGGCTACGCGCTCGGCGGGGGCTGCGAGTTGGCGCTCTGCGCCGACTACCGCATCGCCGCGGCCAACGCGAAGCTCGGCCAGCCGGAGATCCTGCTCGGCCTGATCCCCGGCGCCGGCGGCACCCAGCGTCTCTCCCGGCTGATCGGCCCCTCCCGGGCCAAGGACCTCATCTTCACGGGCCGGATGGTCAAGGCCGACGAGGCGCTCACGCTCGGGCTCGTCGACCGGGTCGTCCCCGCGGAGGAGGTGTACGCCCAGGCGCACGCGTGGGCCGCGAAGCTGGCGCAGGGACCCGCCATCGCGCTGCGGGCCGCCAAGGAGTCGATCGACGCGGGCCTGGAGACGGACCTGGAGACCGGACTGACCGTCGAACGGAACTGGTTCGCGGGGCTGTTCGCGACGGAGGACCGGGAGCGGGGCATGCGCAGCTTCGTGGACGAGGGTCCCGGCAAGGCGAAGTTCCTCTGATCCGGCAGCAGTTGCCGCCCCGAATCACTTGCAGTTGACGCGGTGTCTCACCCGGTGTCCCTCGTGAGGCTGGTTTATGCCCGCCTTAAGAGAACCTTAAGGGCAACTGAACGCGGGTTCCGGGGTCTTGCCGCGCTCCGGGGTCCCTTCGCAGGTGGGACGGGTCGCGGCCGGTCTTGAATTACCTGTGGCATATGCCGTTCGACTCCTGCGGAACGAGCGGTTCCGGGGGGCGTATTCCCTCGGAACCGCCCCGTAGGTCTCCCGGGGCGGCCATGATGGTGCCATGGCGGGGCTGGAGGGTGTGGAACAGCCGCGGCGGCACGCGAGTGCGACCGCGGCGCGCTGGTCGCCAGCGGTGGAGGACGAACGGGCGCTGAAGGCGCTGGAGTTGTTCGGCAATCCGACGGAGGGTGAGGTGGTCCTGCCGTCCCGCCCCGAATCGGCCGCGAGCGCGCGACGGCTCGCCCAGGTGGTGGTGCTGCGCCAGTGGGGGCTCTCGCCGAAGATGACCGAGGACGCGGTTTTACTGGTCTCCGAGCTCGTCGGCAACGCCGTACGGCACACCGGCGCCCGGGTGTTCGGCCTCCGCATGCGCCACCGCCGGGGCTGGATCCGCGTCGAGGTGCGTGACCCCTCCCGCGGACTGCCCTGTCTGATGCCGGTCCAGGAGATGGACCTCAGCGGGCGCGGACTCTTCCTCGTCGACAAGCTCTCCGACCGCTGGGGCGTCGATCTGCTGCCCCGCGGCAAGACGACGTGGTTCGAGATGCGGGTCGCTGACCGCTGAGGCGGGGGCGCGGCCCTCGTACCCCGGTTCAGTGGACGGGGTCGTCTTGGCAGCGTGACGTGATCGCGGGTGCTGCCCTCGCCGGTCGCCGGTGTGGACGTCACGGGGCTCCGCCCCGGGCCCCGCTCCTCAAGCGCCGGAGGGGCTGAATCTTTCGCGCCGCTTTCCCGGTCGTGCGCGCTCGCTCGTGCCGACGTCACGGGGCTCCGCCCCGGGCCCCGCTCCTCAAGCGCCGGAGGGGCTGATTCAGCGGACCGGTACCGCCCCCGTCGCGACCCGCGGCAGTCGTTCAACACGTCAATATGCCTATTCAGGGGCGTTTCGCCCTTAAATGGTGCGGTGACCACGACCGACCGCCGTTCGGCGCTGCGCGCGGGTGCCGGGCTCGCCGCAGCCGGGGCCCTCGCCGCCGCGTGCTCCCCGGGCGGGGCCGCCGCCCAGCAGGCCCGCACGCCCGGCACCCCGGACACGCCCGCCGCGTCCGGCGCCCCGCACCCCCGGAGCAGGCGCCCGGCGCCCGCGCCCCGGCACTTCCCGGGGCAGCCCGTCCAGATCGAGCACGGCCCCCGCACCCGGCCCCGGGTCGCCCTCACCTTCCACGGGCAGGGGGATCCGGCGATCGCCCGCGCCCTCCTGGACGAGGCCGAGCGCCGGGGTGCCCGGGTCACCGTGCTCGCCGTCGGGACCTGGCTCGACGAGCACCCCGAGCTGGCCCGCCGCATCCTCGACGGCGGCCACGACCTCGGCAACCACACCCAGCGCCACCTCGACATCAACGCGATGTCCGAGGCGGACGCGTACGCCGAGATCCGGGGCTGCGCCGACCGGCTGCGCCGGCTGACCGGCTCACCCGGCACCTGGTTCCGCTCCTCGCGCAGCCCGCACGCCTCGCCCCTCGTGGAGCGGGTGGCCCGCCGCGCCGGATACCCCCACGTCCTCTCGTACGACGTCGACTCGCTCGACTTCACCTCGCCGGGCGCCACGGCCGTGACCCGCAAGGTCATGGGCGAGGTGCGCGCCGGATCGGTGGTGAGCCTGCACTTCGGGTACGCGGACACGGTCGCCGCGCTCCCGGCCGTCCTGGAAGAACTCGACCGCCGCGGACTGCGCGCGGTGACCACCACGGAGCTGCTGAGCTGATGCACCGCAACCGGAGACTCACCCAGCGCGCCCTGATCGCGGGCGCCGTTCTCACCGCCCTCGCCGGCTGTTCGAGCGCGGACGGGAACCACGCCGACGAGGCCCTCGGCACCGAGGCGCCCGTCGAGCGGGCCCGGCCGGAGCCGGCCCGGGGACTGCCCGGGATGCCGCCCGTCCTGGACCCGAAGGACGTCTACGCGGCGGACCGTCCCGGCAAGCTCTCGCCGGTGGTCAAGGACTTCCCGTCCCGCGTCTACGTCCCGAACACCAACTCCGACACCGTCTCGGTCATCGACCCGGCCACGTACGAGGTCATCGAGACGATCCCGGTCGGCTCCCAGCCGCAGCACGTCGTCCCGTCCTGGGACATGAAGACGCTGTGGGTCAACAACGACAAGGGCAACACCCTCACCCCGATCGACCCGAAGACCGGCCGGGCGGGCAAGCCCGTCGACGTGCACGACCCGTACAACCTCTACTTCACGCCGCACGGCAAGTACGCGATCGTGATGGCCTCGCTCGACCGCGAACTGGTCTTCCGGGACGCGCACACCATGAAGCGGGTGAAGACGGAGCCGGTCAGCTGCTACGGCGTCAACCACGCCGACTTCTCGCCGGACGGCCGCTACTTCATCGTCTCCTGCGAGTTCAGCGGCGAACTGCTGAAGGTCGACACCGAGAAGATGAAGGTCGTCGCCCAGCAGAAGCTGCCGTTCGACGGCGCCATGCCGCAGGACGTGAAGATCTCCCCGGACGGCAAGAGGTTCTACATCGCCGACATGATGGCCCACGGCATGTGGGTGCTGGACGGCGACAAGTTCACCGAGCCGACCCTGCTGCCCACCGGCAAGGGCTGCCACGGCCTCTACGTCAGCCGCGACTCGCGCGAGATGTACATCTCCAACCGGGGCGAGGGCACCGTCTCCGTGTTCGACTTCGCCCAGGACCGGCTGACCAAGAAGTGGCACCTGCCCGACGGCGGCAGCCCCGACATGGGCGGTGTCTCCGCCGACGGCAAGGTGCTCTGGCTGTCCGGGCGCTACGACAACGAGGTGTACGCCATCGACACCCGTACCGGCGCCCAGCTCGCCCGCATCAAGGTCGGCGGCGGACCGCACGGACTCGCGGTGTACCCGCAGCCCGGCCGCTACTCGCTCGGTCACACGGGCATCTTCCGCTGACCCCGGACCGGCCCGTGCCCGCGTCGACCCGGTGACGCTGACACGCCGCCGCAGGAGTGAGGGTCCCCGGCCCGCCGCCGCCCAGCCGAGATCGTGCACCGCATGATCACCACTCGCCTGCGGCGACGGGCCGCCGCCCTCGCCCTGTCCCTCGCGGCCGTCCTCGCCACCTCCGCCGCGACGGCTCCCGCGTCCCCGGTCACCTCGCCCACCCGGGCCGCCGCCCCCGCCTGCCCCCAGTTCTACGATCCGCTCACGGCCGCGGCCGACCGGCGCGTGGACGTCGGCCGCATCACCCCGGAGCCGGTCTGGCGCACGACCTGCGGCACCCTCTACCGCAGCGACGGCCGCGGCCCCTCCACCGTCTTCGAGCAGGGCTTCCACCCCAAGGACACCGTCGGCGGGCAGTACGACATCGAGCAGTACGTCCTGGTCAACCAGCCCTCCCCGTACGTCTCGACGAGCTACGACCACGACCTCTACAAGACGTGGAAGAGCGCCTACAACTACTACGTCGACGCCCCCGGCGGCATCGACGTCAACAAGACCATCGGGACCACCCACCGGTGGGCCGACCAGGTCGAGGTGGCGTTCCCGGGCGGCATCGCGCGGCAGTACATCGTCGGCGTCTGCCCGGTCGACAAGAAGACCAGGACCGAGATCATGAGCGACTGCGAGAGCAACCCGTACTACGAGCCCTGGCACTGAGACGACGGCTCCCGGCGGGCCGTCACCGGCGGGCGAACAGGGCCTCCGCCCCGACCGGACGGTAGCCCGCCGCCTGGAACGCCCGCACACTGCGGGCGTTCCCCGCCGCCTGCTGGGCCCACACCGGTTCGCCGCCGGCCAGGTGCCGGGCCGCCACCGCGAGCGCCCGGCCGAGTCCCCGGCGCCGGGCGGACTCCGTCACCTCGACCGCGGCCTCCAGCCGCCCGGCGACCCCGCGCCCCAGGACGAGCACGCCGCCGTCCGCCGCCCACACCCGCACGTCGTCCCGCCGCTCGCGCGCCCGGGCGACCCGGGGATGACCGGGGTCGTCGATCTCCGTCAGCACCGTCGGCGGCCGTCCGGGCAGCGGCGCCGCGACCGTCAGCAGGTCGACGGTGTCCGTGGACCGTCCCGTGCGGTCCATGAACGCGGCGAGGAAACGCGGGTTCATCGTCGCGGCCAGCGGATCGCAGTCCAGGGAGCGCAGCGTCGCGCGCACCCACGCCGGGTCCTCGTCGGTGAACACCACGGAGTGCGCCGTGAAGGCGAGGACGCCCGCGTCACGGGCGCTGGGCTGCGGTACGACGGTGGTGGAGCCGTCGGCGGGCGGGAAGACCCCGCGGGCCGCCGCGTCCAGGACGTCCCGCAGCGTGCCGGCCATGGCGCCGCCCCTCTTCTCGCTCCGGATGCCCCGGACGCCGGAACGCCCGGCGCCACCCCATGATCGGCCACCGCGCCGCCGGCCCCGGGACCGGCCCCGGTGGGCGCCCGCCGGCCCGCGCGGCCGGACCGTTAATCTGACCTCCGTCAACAGGGCCGCAGGGCCCGCGCAAGCACCAAGAAGGGGCGGATCCGGTGGCGGACATCGAGGAAGCACGCAAGGCGTTCGAGCGGATCGACGCGGACGGCGACGGGTACGTCACGGCCGCCGAGTTCAAGAGCGCTCTCGCCCAGGGCGGGGACTGGAACGTCACCGAGTCGGTCGCGGAGGCCCTGATCGCCTCCCGTGACATCGACGGGGACAAGCTCCTCTCGTTCGACGAGTTCTGGGCCCACCTGAACAAGTGAGCCGGCCGGACGAGGGGCGCCGCCGCGGTACGGGGGCGCCCCTCCGTCATGCCCGCGGGGAGCGGGGAACGGGACCGGCGTACGCACGCGTCGGCCCGCGCCCGGTACCGCGCCGGGGCGGCCCCCGCACCCGCCGGCGCCGTCCGGCCGGCGTCACCCGGATGCCCGTACCCCCGGAATAGCCCGCCGCGTCCGGAGGTTGGTGGTCCGCGTCAGCAGGCACCCGGTATCCGGAAGGGCATGTCATGAAGATCGGCGTCATCGGAGCGGGCAACATCGGCGGCAACCTCACGAGGCGGCTCACCGCACTCGGCCACGAGGTCTCCGTCGCGAACTCGCGCGGCCCGCACACCCTCACCCAGCTCGCCGAGGAGACCGGGGCGACGCCCGTACCGGTCGAGGAGGCGGCGCGCGGCGCGGAGGTCGTCGTCGTCACGATCCCGCTGAAGGCGGTGCCGGACCTGCCGTCCGGGGTCCTCGACGGGGCGGCGGAGGGCGTCGCCGTGATCGACACCGGCAACTACTACCCGCAGCAGCGCGACGGCCGGATCGCCGCGATCGAGGACGACGGCCTGACCGAGAGCCGCTGGACCGCCGAGCGGCTCGGGCACCCCGTGGTCAAGGCGTTCAACGGCACGTTCGCGCAGGACATCCTGGACCGCGGCCGCCCGGCCGGCGACCCCGAGCGGATCGCCCTGCCGGTGGCCGGCGACGACGAGGCCGCGAAGCGGGTCGTGCGCGGCCTCATCGACGAACTCGGCTTCGACACCGTCGACGCGGGCGGCCTCGACGACTCCTGGCGCCAGCAACCGGGCACCCCGGTCTACGGACTGCGGGCGGGCGTCGACGGGGTGACGAAGGCCCTCGCGGAGGCACCCGCGGAGCGCCCGGCCGACTTCCGCGGCTGAGCCGTCAGACGATCCGCAGCGGGCGGTGCGGCCCGTCCGGCAGCTCGACCACGATCGGGTCCCCGGGCCGCACCACACCTCCGGCGCGCACGACGCTCATGACGCCGGTCAGGGGACGGGGCGTGCCGTCCCCGTCCCGCCCGACCACCTGCTTGAGCAGGCCCTTCCGGAGGCCGTCGATCTGCGCGCAGGGGTTGCGCAGCCCGGTGATCTCGACCACGGCCTCGCCGCCGAGCCGCAGCAGCGCCCCGGTGGGGAGGTTCAGCAGGTCGATCCCGCGGGTGGTGACGTTCTCGCCGAGCCGGCCCGCGGTGACGGAGAAGCCCGCCTCGCGGAGGTCGTCGAACAGCTCCTCGTGGATGAGGTGCACCTGCCGCAGATTCGGCCGCGAGGGGTCCTTGCGCATGTGGAAGCGGTGCTTGACGGTCACGCCCGCGTGCACGTCCCCCTCGACCCCGAGCCCGTCGAGCAGCGTGATCGCGTCCCGGTTCGGCTTGGTGAACGCATACGTCCCGTTGCGGCTGACCGCGGTCACTTTCCCCATGCGGCGAAGCCTACGGGTTCGCCCATTCGCGCAGTTCGGCGGCGTCGGTGAAGGCCGCCACGTCCCGGTCCAGGGGGTCGTCGGTGTACTGGTGGAACGTCCAGTCGGCCTGGATCCGCGGCCTGCCCGCGCTCACGTAGTCCGCGATCCACAGACCGTCGCCCGCGTACGAGGTGGTGTCGATGTTCAGCCAGAAGTTGCGGTTGCAGTACAGGACGACCCGGTGGCGGGGGCGCAGCTCCTTGAGCCTGCGCAGGAAGCGGTCCTTCTCGGCGTTGCCCGCGTGCGTGCCCTCGCCGGTGGTCTCCCAGTCGACGGCGAGGATGTCGCCCGCCTTCTCCGGGGCCTTGGCGAGGAAGTACTCGGCCTGGGCGGTGAGGTTGCCCGGCCACAGGAAGTGGTAGAGCCCGACGACGCAGCCGGCGTCACGGGCCCTCTTCACCTGCGCGTTGAGCTTCGGGTTGACGTACGAGCGGCCCTCCGTCGCCTTGACGAAGACGAAGGAGAGACCGTCGGTGGAGAAGGACGACGACTGGTAGGCGCTGACGTCGATGCCGCGCAGCATGGCGACTCCTGGTGCCGTGGGGAGGGCGGGGAAGTGGGGGAGCGGCGAGAAACGCCAACTACCTTGCCTTTTCCCTCACTTCGCTGTGCCCACCCCTGTACGCACGGAAGGGGCCTCAGCACTCGATGATGTTCACCGCGAGTCCGCCGCGCGCGGTCTCCTTGTACTTGACGGACATGTCCGCGCCGGTCTCCTTCATGGTCTTGATGACCTTGTCGAGGGACACCTTGTGGGAGCCGTCGCCGCGCATGGCCATCTTCGCCGCGGTCACGGCCTTGACCGCCGCCATGCCGTTGCGCTCGATGCACGGGATCTGGACCAGGCCGCCGACCGGGTCGCAGGTCAGGCCCAGGTTGTGCTCCATGCCGATCTCGGCGGCGTTCTCGACCTGCTCGGGGCTGCCGCCGAGGACCTCGGCGAGCGCGCCCGCGGCCATCGAGCAGGCGGAGCCGACCTCGCCCTGGCAGCCGACCTCGGCGCCGGAGATGGAGGCGTTCTCCTTGAACAGCATGCCGATGGCGCCCGCCGCGAGCAGGAAGCGCACGACGCCCTCCTCGTCGGCGCCCGGCACGAAGTTGACGTAGTAGTGCAGGACGGCCGGGATGATGCCGGCGGCGCCGTTGGTGGGGGCGGTGACCACGCGTCCGCCCGCGGCGTTCTCCTCGTTCACGGCCATCGCGTAGAGGGTGATCCACTCCATGGCGTGGGCCAGCGGGTCGCCGTCCGCGCGCAGCTGGCGGGCCGTGACGGCGGCCCGGCGGCGCACCTTGAGGCCGCCCGGCAGGATGCCCTCACGGGACATGCCGCGCGCCACGCACGCCTGCATCACCCGCCAGATCTCCAGGAGGCCCTCGCGGATCTCCTCCTCGGTGCGCCAGGCCCGCTCGTTCTCCAGCATCAGCGCGGAGATCGACAGGCCGGTCTCCTTCGTCAGGCGCAGCAGCTCGTCGCCCGTGCGGAAGGGGTACTTCAGGACCGTGTCGTCCAGCTTGATCCGGTCCTCGCCCACCGCGTCCTCGTCGACGACGAAGCCGCCGCCGACCGAGTAGTAGGTCTTCGACAGCAGCTCCTCGCCGTCGGCGCCGAACGCCCACAGCGTCATGCCGTTGGCGTGGTACGGCAGGGCCTTGCGGCGGTGCAGGACCAGGTCGTCGTCGAAGGAGAAGGCGATCTCGTGCTCGCCCAGCAGGGCGAGCCGGCCGCCGGTGCGGATCGCGTCGACCCGGGCGTCGGCGCCCTCGACGTCGACCGTCCGCGGGGACGCGCCCTCCAGACCGAGCAGGACCGCCTTGGGGGTGCCGTGGCCGTGGCCGGTCGCGCCCAGGGAGCCGTACAGCTCGGCGCGTATCGCGACGGTCGGGGTCAGCAGGTCCTCGTTGCGCAGCCGCCGGGCGAACATGCGGGCCGCGCGCATCGGGCCCACGGTGTGGGAGCTGGACGGGCCGATGCCGATCGAGAACAGGTCGAAGACCGAGATGGCCACGGGGAACTCCTCAGGGTTTCGGCGGACGCCGTTGTCAGCCGGTGGTGCGGGGCGGTGCATGCGGCGGGGCACCGCGCTCGGTTTCCAGTGTGCGCGGTGCCCCGGACGTTCGTACGAGAGAAGACGCTGTCATGAAAAGACGCGTACGGCAAAAAAGCGTACGAACTACTTCAGGCCGGGGTACAGCGGGTGCTTGTCGGCCAGAGCGGACACCCGGGCCTTGAGCGACTCCGCGTCGTACGAGGGCTTGAGCGCCTCGGCGATGATGTCCGCGACCTCGGTGAAGTCCTCGGTCCCGAAGCCGCGGGTGGCGAGGGCGGGCGTGCCGATCCGCAGGCCCGAGGTCACCATGGGCGGGCGCGGGTCGTTCGGGACGGCGTTGCGGTTGACCGTGATGCCGACCTCGTGGAGACGGTCCTCGGCCTGCTGTCCGTCCAGCTCGCTGGCGCGCAGGTCGACCAGGACGAGGTGCACGTCCGTGCCGCCGGACAGGACGTCGACGCCGACGGCCTTGACGTCGTCCTGGACCAGGCGCTCGGCCAGGATCCGGGCGCCGTCCAGGGTGCGCTGCTGGCGCTCCTTGAAGTCCTCCGTGGCGGCCACCTTGAACGAGACGGCCTTGGCGGCGATCACGTGCTCCAGCGGTCCGCCCTGCTGACCGGGGAAGACGGCGGAGTTGATCTTCTTCGCCAGCTCGGCCGTGGAGAGGATCACGCCACCGCGGGGGCCGCCCAGCGTCTTGTGCGTGGTGGTCGTGACGACGTGGGCGTGCGGCACCGGGTTCGGGTGCAGGCCCGCCGCCACCAGTCCGGCGAAGTGCGCCATGTCGACCATCAGGTAAGCGCCGACCTCGTCCGCGATCCGGCGGAACGCGGCGAAGTCCAGCTGACGCGGGTACGCGGACCAGCCGGCCACGATCAGCTTCGGCTTCGACTCCTTGGCCAGCTTCTCGACCTCGGCCATGTCGACCTCGCCGGTGGCGTCGTCGACGTGGTAGGCGACCACGTTGTAGAGCTTGCCGGAGAAGTTGATCTTCATGCCGTGGGTCAGGTGCCCGCCGTGCGCGAGGTTCAGACCCATGATCGTGTCGCCCGGCTTGAGCAGCGCGAACATCGCGGCGGCGTTGGCCTGGGCACCGGAGTGCGGCTGGACGTTGGCGTGCTCGGCGCCGAAGAGCGCCTTCACACGGTCGATGGCGATCTGCTCGACCACGTCGACGTGCTCGCAGCCGCCGTAGTAGCGCCGGCCCGGGTAACCCTCGGCGTACTTGTTGGTGAGGACCGAGCCCTGGGCCTCCATGACCGCGACCGGAGCGAAGTTCTCCGAGGCGATCATCTCCAGGGTGGACTGCTGGCGGTGCAGCTCGGCGTCGACGGCGGCGGCGACGTCCGGGTCGAGTTCGTGAAGGGGCGTGTTCAGAAGCGACATCAGTCGGAAGTCCTTAGCCTGCGGTGAATTCGGTGTACTCGTCCGCGGAGAGCAGGTCGGCCGGCTCGTCCGTGACGCGCACCTTGAACAGCCAGCCGCCCTCGAAGGGGGCGGAGTTCACCAGGGACGGGTCGTCCACGACGTCCTGGTTGGTCTCGGTGATCTCGCCGGTGACCGGGGCGTAGAGGTCGCTGACCGACTTGGTCGACTCCAGCTCGCCGCAGGTCTCACCCGCGGTCACGGTGTCACCGACCTCCGGGAGCTGGACGAACACGACATCGCCGAGCGCGTTGGCCGCGTGCTCCGTGATGCCGACCGTCGAGACGCCGTCCTCGGCGCCCGACAGCCACTCGTGCTCCTTGCTGTAACGCAGCTGCTGGGGGTTGCTCATGGCCTGAATTCTCCTGTACGCGGGGGACTGCTGACGCAGCGGGGACGTGGATGAGCCGGGCGGACGTGCCCGGAGGTGTCCGGCGCCGTGACGGGGCGCCGGGGCCGGGATCAGCGGGGCGGCCCGGGGGCCAGTGTCACTTCTGGCGCTTGTAGAACGGCAGCGCCACGACCTCGTACGGTTCGTGGCTGCCCCGGATGTCGACCCCCACACCGGCGGTGCCGGGGGCGGCGTGCGCGGCGTCGACGTACGCCATCGCGATCGGCTTGCCGAGCGTGGGGGAGGGGGCACCGGAGGTGACCTCGCCGATCACCTCGCCGCCGGCGACGACGGAGTAGCCGGCGCGCGGCACCCGGCGGCCCTCGGCGACGAGCCCGACGAGCACGCGCGGCGGGTTGTCCGCGGCGCGGGAGGCCGCCTCGGTGAGCGCCTCGCGGCCGACGAAGTCGCCCTCCTTCTCGAACTTCACGACGCGCCCGAGCCCGGCGTCGAAGGGGGTGAGCGACGTCGTCAGCTCGTGCCCGTACAGCGGCATGCCCGCTTCCAGGCGCAGCGTGTCGCGGCAGGAGAGGCCGCAGGGGACGAGCCCCGCCGGGGCGCCCGCCTCGGTCAGCGCCTGCCACAGCTTCTCGGCGTCGGCCGGCGCCACGAACAGCTCGAAGCCGTCCTCGCCGGTGTAGCCGGTGCGCGCGATCAGCGCCGGGACGCCCGCGACGGTGCCCGGCAGACCCGCGTAGTACTTCAGGCCGTCGAGGTCGGCGTCGGTGAGCGACTTGAGGATCCCGGGGGACTCCGGGCCCTGCACGGCGATCAGCGCGTACGCGTCACGGTCGTCGCGCACCTCGGCGTCGAAACCGGCCACCCGCTCCGTCAGCGCGTCCAGCACCACCTGGGCGTTGGAGGCGTTCGCGACGACCATGTACTCCTGCTCCTGGAGCCGGTACACGATCAGGTCGTCGAGAATGCCGCCGTCCGCCCGGACGATCATGGTGTAGCGGGCGCGGCCGACACCGACCGAGCCGATGTTGCCGACGAGGGCGAAGTTCAGGAAGGCGGCGGCCTGCGGACCGGTGACCGTGATCTCGCCCATGTGGGAGAGGTCGAAGAGACCGGCCTTCGTGCGGACGGCGAGGTGCTCGTCGCGCTCGGAGCCGTAGCGCAGGGGCATGTCCCAGCCGGCGAAGTCGGTCATCGTCGCGCCCAGAGAGCGATGCAGGGCGTCGAGCGCGGTGTGACGGGGGGCGTTACTGCTCATCGGTGGGGCTCCCAAGGCATGACGGCGAGGTCGTTCCTCCCCATCTGTCATCGGAACCTGAGAGGTTCATCACGACCCGGCGAACCGGTGGTCCTGACTTGCACCTTGGGTGGAGCCACTGGTGAGCGGCCCGCTTTTCAGATGTGCCTCGCCCGCGCGGTAACGGGGCCTGAGAGATTCAAGGGAGGGACTTGCTCCTTCGGCGCCCGGGCAGGTGGTGCCCCGGGACTCTCCCGCGCGGATTCAAGCGGCCGGTATGCAGTTGGCGGGCACATCATTGCACGCATCCGTGAAACCCGGCAGGGGCGGCCCGTCCGGCCGCCCCCGGAAGACCTGTGACCGGTCTGTGGCAGGACGGGGACGGAAACGGGAGGCGCACCGCATTACCTTCTCTTTACACTCGACGGGGATGGGACTCCGGATCCAAGGGGAGGACGATCAGGGTGAACAGGACCACGGCGTACGCGACGAGTTCGGGCCTCGCACTGCCGGAAAAACCCGCAGTCCCGGCCCGGGAGGCGTGCGGGCCGCGGTCCGGGCCCGTCGTCCGCGACCTGCGCGAGCGCGCGGGACACAGCCCGCACGGGCTGTCCTTCGGCGCCACCGACCTGGTCGTGGTGACCGGTCTGCCCGGCAGCGGCAAGTCGACGCTGATGCGCCGGGCCGTGAGCGGCGCCCGCGTCGACTCCCAGGACACCCGCGACCGCTGGGACACCCGGCTCTCCCGCTTCCTGCCGTACACGCTCTACCGCCCCGTCGTCCGCGTCGCGCACTACGCCGGACTGCGCCGCGCGCTGCGCTCGGGAGCAGGCGTCGTCGTGCACGACTGCGGCACCCAGACCTGGGTGCGCCGCTGGCTCGCCCGCGAGGCCCGGCGCCGCGGCGGCACCCTGCACCTGCTGCTCCTGGACGTCCCGCCGGACGCCGCCCTGGACGGGCAGCGCGAGCGCGGCCGGGGGGTCTCGCGCTACGCCTTCCTGCGCCACCGCCGCGCCGCCGGCCGGCTGCTGCGCTCCGTCGAGAAGGGCGACCTGCCCGAGGGCTGCGGCTCGGCGGTCCTGATCGACCGGGCGGCGGCGGACGTGCTGCGCCGGATCGACTTCGGCGGCTGACCCCCGTACGCGCCCACCGGCTAGGGTTTCCAGCCGGAACAGCGGTTCACAGCAGGCGGTAGACAGATGGACTTCCCGGCACAGGCGCACCCGCACCCCCATCCGCACGGCGGATGGCCAGGCAACGAACTGGAGGAGGTGCTCTCCGCATCCCTCGGAGTCCCCGAGGCCGGTGCCCGGATCGTCGAGGTGCTCGGCCGCAGCTTCCTGTGGATCCCGCTGCCGAACGGCGGCGGCCCGCACAGCGGCCCCCTCGACCTCCCCACGATGGAGCTCGCGGGACAGGCGTACGTCCCGGTCTTCAGCTCGGAAGAGCAGTTCCGCCAGGTCGCCGGCGGGCACATGCCGTACACGATCGCGCCCGCCGTCGAGTTCGCGCGCGGCCTGCCCCCGCAGGTCGGCCTGGCCGTCAACCCCGACGGTGTGGTCGGCGTGCCGCTGCCGCCGCCCGCCGTCGCCGAACTGTGCCGCACCGGACGGACCCCGCTGGACGGTCCCGCCAGTGGTGGCCGGGTCCGGCTGTTCGAACCCGACTGGCAGGACGACCCGGTGGATTTCCTGTCCGCCGCCTCGACCGAGTTCGCGGCGACCGGCGTCGTGCTGACCGCCCGCCGCTGCCTGGCCAGCATCGAGGGCGGCGACCCGGTGATGTTCGTGGGCGTCGAGCTGTCCGACTGGGAGGGCCCCGCGCGCACCTACCCGCTGGACGCGCTCGGCCGGGCGCTCGGCCGGGTCCCGGTCGACCGGCCGGTGAACCTGGTCCTCCTCGACGTCGCCCAGGATCCGGTGGGCGAGTGGATGCGCGCCCAGGTGCGGCCCTTCTACCAGCGGGAGTACTGACCGGGCCGCCGCGGCCCGCGAACGGGCGCGGGACGCCACGCGAAACGGCGAAGCCGAGCGTCAAGTTCCTGTCAGGAACGCCGCTTAAGCTGGTTTCATGGCTCGGTCGAGGTGTTGACGTGCTCCCGGACGGGGAGGCCGTGCGAGCGCCCCGGGGGCAATGGGTGAGTTCATGATGATCTGTTCGCGAAGGGGCGGTTGAAGGTGAGCGCGTCGGGCACGGCCGCGGCCGGGCAGGTCGAGCACATGCTGCGCCAGGTGACGCCCGGGCGTTACGACGCCTACGAGGCGCTCCTCCGTGCGCTCGCGACCCCGTCGAACGGCCAGATCTGGATGCTGCTCTGGCACGGCCAGGCCGGCTCGCCGGACGCCCAGTACGGGAACATGGAGGTGGGCGGCTACGGCTACGCGCCCTGCGTGACCTCCGCCCAGGAACTGTCCGCCAGCGGCTGGAACCGGTCGTACGAGGTCGTGGACGGCCTCGACGTCGCCCGCACCCTCTACCCCGACCACTTCGGGCTCTGGCTCAACCCGCACGCCCCCGGCGGGGGCGTGGGCATCCCCTGGCTGGATCTGCGCCGGATCGCCACCGGCCTCGAACGCCAGCCCGCGGGACCGCTGCGGCTGTCCGAACCCGGCATCGAGATCCCGCAGTTCTACGCCCTCCTCACGCAGAACGCGCACCGCACGTCCGCCGTGCGGTCGCTGCGCCGCGCCTGGGTGCAGCCCGCGCTCGGGGCGCCGTACCTGGCCATCGGCCTCGACGTCTACGACACGTCACCGGCCGCCGTCGACTCGGTGCGGGCGATGATGCAGCAGTCCGTCGGCGCCGTCCCGGACGGGCTGCCCGTGTCCACCGTCGCGATGTCCGACGCCTACGACCCGGTCGCCCTGTGGCTGCGCGCGAACGCCCGGCCCTTCTACGACCGCGAGGCCCACGCGGCCCCCGCACCGGCCCCCGCGGCCGGCGGGTACGGCTACCCACAGCCACGGCCCTACTGACCCCGCGGACGCCGCGGAACCGCCGCCGCGCCCCGCTCCTCGGACCGGGACCCGGCGCTGACCAGCGCGCTCGAAAGCGGAAGTGCGGGATGTCCGTGTTGCGGACGAGGTGACAGGAAAGCGACCCCCGTGGTCCCTTGCGGCCCAATTGCCCCCTGTCCGACCCCCGTTACCCGCCGTCCGGATAACGGAACCCCCCAGAGCGCATCACGTTTAGGCATCCATTCACCGCCAAGTCTGGCAACAGATCGCCGAGGCGTTGAAGACTCCCGGTCCAGGGGTGTTCGCCCCTTTGTACGACGGACTGATCATGCCGCTACCAGCGGCACGTGTGGGCCGGCTACCGCCGGTTGAGAGGGGTCCCTGCCACGATGACGGCACCATTGCACGAGCCGACCGCTGAAGCGGCCCCGAGCGCGGCCGAGGAAGCGGCGGTTGTCAGCGCCGATCCGAAGGCGGTTCAAGGACGCTCCCTCGGCCGGATCGCCTGGGAGCGCCTCAAGCGGGACAAGCTGGCCCTCACGGGCGGTGTCGTCGTGCTCGTGCTGATCGTGATCGCGATCCTCGCCCCGGTGATCGCCAACCTGGTCGGCCAGGATCCCGAGTCGCACCACGAGGACCTGATCGACCCGCTGTTCTCCACGCCGACCGGATCCCTCGGCGGCATCAGCGGCGACCACCTGCTCGGCGTCGAGCCGGTGAGCGGCCGCGACATCTTCGCCCGCATCATCTACGGGGCGCGCATCTCGCTCCTCGTGGGCTTCCTGTCCGCCCTGGTCGCGGTGGTCCTCGGGACCGTCCTCGGCATCCTGGCGGGCTTCTTCGGCGGCTGGGTGGACGCGGCCATCAGCCGCGTGATGGACGGTCTGCTGGCCTTCCCGCAGCTGCTGTTCATCATCGCCCTGGTCTCCGTCATGCCGAACGAGATGCTGGGCCTCACGGGCACCGGCGTGCGCCTGTTCGTCATGATCCTGGTGATCGGCTTCTTCGGCTGGCCCTACGTCGGCCGCGTGGTGCGCGGCCAGACGCTCTCGCTGCGCGAGCGCGAGTACGTGGAGGCGGCGCGGAGCCTGGGCGCCGGGCGGTTCTACATCCTGTTCAAGGAACTGCTGCCCAACCTCATCGCGCCCATCATCGTGTACACGACGATGATGATCCCCACCAACATCCTCACCGAGGCGGCGCTCAGCTTCCTGGGCGTCGGCGTCAAGCCGCCGACGGCCTCCTGGGGACAGATGCTCTCCTCGGCGATCGACTACTACGACTCGGATCCCATGTACATGGTGATCCCCGGTGTGGCGATCTTCATCACCGTGCTCGCCTTCAATCTCTTCGGCGACGGCGTGCGTGACGCGCTCGACCCGAAGGCTTCCCGCTGAACAGCCGTACCCCCGGGGCCTGCGACTCATTCGCAGGCCGCCTACATCATTTCGGAGGATCCGAGATCGTGACTACCCAACGCACCACAGGGCGGCGCAAGCAGGCCGTGGCCGCAGCTGCCGTGGTCGCAGCACTGCTCAGCACGGCTGCGTGCGGCGGCGGCGACGACAGCAACGGCGGCGGCAAGAACGGCGGCGCTGCCGGCTTCAACGCCGGTAACAACAAGGTCGCCAACGCCTCGTCGAAGAAGGGCGGCGAGCTCAAGTTCGCCGGCGCCCAGGACGCCGACTCGTGGGACACCACCCGCGGTTACTACGGCTTCGCGTGGAACTTCATGCGCTACTACAGCCGTACGCTCGTCACGGGCAAGGCCGAGCCCGGCAAGGCCGGTGCCGAGCTCACCCCCGACCTCGCCACGGGTCTCGGCAAGGTCTCCGACGACGGCAAGACCTACACGTACACCCTGCGTGACGGCGTCACCTGGGAGGATGGCAAGCCCATCACCTCCAAGGACGTCAAGTACGGCATCGAGCGCCAGTGGGCGCAGGACGTGCTGTCCGGCGGTCCGGTCTACCTGAAGGACCTCCTGGACCCGAAGGGCGAGTACAAGGGCCCCTACAAGGACAAGTCCAAGGACAAGCTCGGCCTGAAGGCCATCGAGACGCCGGACGACAAGACGATCGTCTTCAAGCTGCCGAAGGCGAACTCGGACTTCGAGGACATCCTCGCGCTCGCCTCGTCCGCGCCGGTGCGCCAGGACAAGGACACCAAGTCCAAGTACGGCCTGCACCCGTTCTCCTCGGGCCCGTACAAGTTCGAGAGCTACACCCCGAACAAGAGCCTGACGCTGGTCCGCAACACCGAGTGGAAGCAGGCCTCGGACCCGATCCGCAAGGCGCTGCCGGACAAGGTCTCGATCAAGTTCTTCACCAACGCCAACGACCTGGACCAGCGCCTGATCGCCGGCGACTACGACCTGGACCTCGCGCAGACCGGTCTGTCGCCGCAGGGCCGCACCACCGCCCTGAAGAAGCACAAGGGCAACCTGGACAACCCGGTCTCCGGCTACATCCGTTACGCGGTCTTCCCGCAGACGGTCAAGCCGTTCGACAACGAGCACTGCCGCAAGGCCGTGATCTACGGCGCCGACCACAAGTCGCTGCAGACCGCGCGCGGTGGCCCGGTCGCCGGCGGTGACATCGGCACCAACATGCTCCCGCCGTCCGTCCCGGGCTCCGAGGGCCAGAAGTACGACCCGTACAACGCCGCCAAGAACGACGGCGCTGCGGACATCACCAAGGCCAAGGAAGAGCTCAAGGCCTGCGGCAAGCCGAACGGCTTCAAGACCACGATCGCGGTCCGCAACAACAAGCCCGTCGAGGTCGCGACCGCCGAGTCCCTCCAGGCGTCGCTGAAGAAGATCGGCATCACCGTCGACATCGAGCAGTTCGACGGCGCCCAGACCACCGGCATCATCGGCAGCCCTTCGAACGTGAAGAAGAAGGGCTTCGGCATCATCATCATGGGCTGGGGTCCGGACTTCCCGACCGTCCAGGGCTTCGGTCTGCCGCTGTGGTCCGGCAAGTACATCCTGGACAGCGGTAACAACAACTTCGCGATGATCGACGACAAGACCATCAACGGTCTGTTCGACGACTACGTGAACGAGCTGGACGAGGCCAAGAAGGTCGAGCTGGCCAAGGAGATCAACCACAAGGTCATGGAGGGCGGTTACTACCTGCCCTTCGTCTTCGAGAAGTTCATCAACTGGCGCTCGAACCGGCTGACCAACGTCTACACGACGGACAACTACAGCGGTCAGTTCGACTTCGTCAACCTCGGCGTGAAGTAATCCCGACCGGCGCACCCGCCATAAGGCACGAAAGGCAGGTGAAGGCCGGAGCGGTGTGAGCCGTGGGCCACCGGAAGACCTCCGGTGGCCCACGGCCCCGCCGTCGGGCCGAGAGCAGTGCTCGCTTACCTCATCAGGCGGCTCTTCGCCGCCGCAGTGATGCTGGTGGTCATCATTCTGGTGGTCTTCGGCATCTTCTTCCTCGTCCCCAAGTGGGCGGGCGTCGACCCGGCCACGATGTTCGTGGGCAAGCAGGCAGACCCCGCCGCCATCGAGGGCGTGCGGGAGAAGCTCGGTCTGGGCGACCCGATCCTCGTCCAGGTGTGGGAGTTCTTCAAGGGCATCTTCGCGGGGCGCACGTACGCGTCCGGCGGTGACGTCACGAACTGCGCCGCGCCGTGCTTCGGTTACTCCTTCCGCAGCGAGCAGGCCATCTGGCCGCAGATCACCGACCGCTTCCCAGTGACCCTGGCCCTCGCGCTCGGTGCTGCTGTCCTGTGGCTGATCTTCGGTGTCGCGGCGGGTGTGCTCTCCGCGCTCAAGCGCGGTTCCCTCTGGGACCGCGGTGCGATGGTCGTCGCCCTCGCCGGCGTCTCGCTCCCCATCTACTTCACCGGTCTGCTGTCGCTGGCGATCTTCAGCTACGGGCTCGGCTGGCTCGATGCCCAGTACGTCCCGCTGGAGGACGGCCTCGGCGGCTGGCTGGGCGGCATGCTCCTTCCGTGGATCACGCTCGCCTTCCTCTACGCGGCGATGTACGCGCGGATCACCCGGGCCACCATGCTGGAGGTCATGGGTGAGGACTACATCCGCACCGCCCGCGCCAAGGGCCTGCGCGAGCCGGTCGTCATCGGCAAGCACGCCATGCGCTCCACGATGACGCCGATCCTGACCATGCTCGGCATGGACCTCGGCGCCCTCATCGGCGGCGCGATCCTCACCGAGACCACGTTCAGCCTCCCCGGTCTCGGCCAGGCGGTGCTGAAGGCGATCAGCGACAAGGACCTGCCCGTCATCCTCGGCGTCACGCTGATCACCTCCCTCGCGGTGATCGTCGCCAACCTCGTCGTGGACATCCTGTACGCCGTGATCGACCCCCGAGTGAGGCTCGCATGACCGACCTCAGCAAGAGCGGAGCCGCGGTCGGCGAGCCTGTCACGGGCTCGCCCGCACCGTCCGCCTTCCTCGAAGTGCGCGACCTGAAGGTCCACTTCCCGACCGACGACGGTCTCGTCAAGTCCGTCGACGGGCTCAGCTTCACGCTGGAGAAGGGCAAGACCCTCGGCATCGTGGGCGAGTCGGGCTCCGGCAAGTCGGTGACCTCGCTCGGCATCATGGGCCTGCACACCGCCGGCCAGTACGGCAAGCGCAAGGCCCAGATCTCCGGCGAGATCTGGCTGAACGGCACGGAACTGCTGTCCGCCGACCCCGACTACGTGCGCAAGCTGCGTGGCCGCGAGATGGCGATGATCTTCCAGGACCCGCTGTCGGCGCTGCACCCGTACTACACGATCGGCCAGCAGATCGTGGAGGCGTACCGGATCCACCACGACGTCGACAAGAAGACCGCGAAGCGCCGCGCCGTCGAGATGCTCGACCGCGTCGGCATCCCGCAGCCGGACAAGCGCGTCGACAGCTACCCGCACGAGTTCTCCGGCGGTATGCGCCAGCGCGCGATGATCGCGATGTCGCTGGTCAACAACCCCGAGCTGCTCATCGCGGACGAGCCGACGACCGCCCTCGACGTCACCGTCCAGGCGCAGATCCTCGACCTCATCCGGGACCTGCAGAAGGAGTTCGGCTCCGCGGTCATCGTCATCACCCACGACCTGGGCGTCGTCGCCGAGCTGTCCGACGACCTCCTGGTGATGTACGGCGGCCGCTGCGTCGAGCGCGGTCCGGCGGAGAAGGTGTTCTACGAGCCCCGGCACCCCTACACCTGGGGTCTGCTCGGCTCGATGCCGCGGCTGGACCGCGAACAGACGGAGCGCCTCATCCCGGTCAAGGGCTCCCCGCCCTCGCTCATCAACATCCCGTCCGGCTGCGCCTTCAACCCGCGCTGCCCGTACGCGGACGTCCCCAAGGACAACGTCACCCGCACGGTCCGCCCCGAGCTGTCCGAGGTCGGCAGCAAGCACTGGGCCGCCTGCCACATGACGCAGGAGCAGCGGGAGCGGATCTGGACCGAAGAGATTGCGCCCAAGCTGTGAGTGAGAACGCAGAGGACAAAGCAGTGAGCATCCCTGCACAGAGCAGTGGCGCGACCCTCGCCCCGGGTGCCGCCCCCGGTGAGACCCTGCTCAAGGTGACCGGCCTCAAGAAGCACTTCCCCATCCGGAAGGGCCTCCTGCAGCGTCAGGTCGGCGCGGTGCGGGCCGTCGACGGCATCGACTTCGAGGTGCGCTCGGGCGAGACCCTGGGCGTCGTGGGCGAGTCGGGCTGCGGCAAGTCGACGATGGGCCGGCTGATCACGCGGCTGCTCGAACCGACCGAGGGCAAGGTCGAGTTCCAGGGCAAGGACATCACGCACCTCGGCGTCGGCGGCATGCGGCCGATGCGCCGTGACGTCCAGATGATCTTCCAGGACCCGTACTCGTCGCTGAACCCCCGGCACACCATCGGCACGATCGTCGGCGCCCCCTTCAAGCTCCAGGGCGTCTCGCCCGAGGGCGGCATCAAGAAGGAGGTCCAGCGGCTGCTGTCGGTCGTGGGTCTCAACCCCGAGCACTACAACCGCTATCCGCACGAGTTCTCCGGCGGCCAGCGCCAGCGCATCGGCATCGCCCGCGCGCTCGCGCTCAACCCGAAGCTGGTCGTGGCGGACGAGCCGGTCTCGGCGCTCGACGTGTCGATCCAGGCGCAGGTCGTCAACCTGCTGGACGACCTCCAGCAGGAGCTCGGCCTGACGTACGTGATCATCGCGCACGACCTCTCGGTGGTGCGGCACGTCTCGGACCGCATCGCGGTGATGTACCTCGGCAAGATCGTCGAGCTGGCGGACCGGGACTCGCTCTACAAGGCGCCGATGCACCCGTACACCAAGGCGCTGATGTCGGCCGTGCCGATCCCGGACCCGGCCCGGCGCAACGCCAAGAGCGAGCGCATCCTGCTCAAGGGCGACGTGCCCTCGCCGATCGCCCCGCCGAGCGGCTGCCGCTTCCACACGCGGTGCTGGAAGGCGACGGAGATCTGCAAGACGACCGAGCCGCCGCTCCTGGAGCTGAAGCCCGGCCAGCAGGTCGCCTGCCACCACCCGGAGAACGCCGAGGACCAGGCGCCGCAGGACACCGTGCTGCTGTCGGTGGCGCGGGAGGCGGTCGAGCTGGTGCCGGACGCGGTGCTGGCGGAGACGTCCGCGGTGGCGGTGCAGGCGTCCCTCAAGGAGGCCGACGCGGCGCCGGCGGCCACCGAGGAGCCGGCCGTCGCCGAGACGCCCGCCGAGGACACCCCGGCCGCGACCCCCGTCGCCTCCGCCGAGGAGCCCGTGACGGCGGAGCCCGTCGTCACGGCGCCCGAGACGGCTGAGCCCGCTGAGGCCCCCGCTGCCACGGAGGCCGCGAAGCCCGGGGCGGCGGAGTCCGTGGCCGCCGAGCCGGTGACCTCGGAGCCCGAGGCCGCCGAGCCCGCGGTCGCGAAGCCGGCTGCTGCCGAGCCCGCTGCTGCGGAGCCCGCGGTCGCCGAGTCCGAGGCCGCCGAGGCCGCCGAGCCCGACGCGGGGAAGCCCGCGGCCGGGAAGGCGGACGGCGCCGGGGACGCTCCCGTCAAGGAGTAGGCCCGCATGTGACCAGGGAGGGGAGGACGCGGGCGCGTTCTCCTCTCCTCGGCGTGGCGGGTAAGAATGTCGGGTGCTCCTGCAACTGTTCAGTCCCTCCGTCCAGCACACCCTCGACCTGGTCGGCATCTTCGTCTTCGCCATCTCGGGCGCGCTGCTGGCCGTCCGGAAGAACTTCGACGTCTTCGGCATCGCCGTGCTCGCCGAGGTCACCGCGCTGGGCGGCGGGCTGTTCCGGGACCTGATCATCGGAGCCGTACCGCCGGCCGCCTTCACGGACCTGGGGTACTTCATCACCCCGCTGCTGGCCGCGCTGCTCGTCTTCTTCCTCCACCCCCAGGTGGAACGCATCCAGGTCGGCGTGAACGTCTTCGACGCGGCCGGCCTCGGCCTCTTCTGCGTCGCCGGCACCACGAAGGCGTACACCTACGGCCTCGGCCTCACCGCGTCGGCGGCGCTGGGCCTGGCCACGGCGGTGGGCGGCGGCGTGCTGCGCGACGTGCTGGCCAACGAGGTGCCGTCGCTGCTGCGCTGGGACCGCGACCTGTACGCGGTGCCCGCCATCGTCGGTGCCGCGATGGTGGCCCTGTGCATCCGCTACGACGCGCTCTCGCCGTTCACCAGCGGGCTGGCCGTGGTGACCGCCTTCGTGCTGCGGCTGCTCGCGATGCGCTTCCACTGGCGGGCGCCGCGCGCCTGGAACCGGCGCTCGACCGTGCAGGAGACGGACGCGTGAGCGCGGTGTTCACGGGATCGCAACGCAGAAAAGCTACTGCTTAGTAATCTCTTGTTGTACCGTTCAGGCATGTCTGAAGCAGCTTCCGTACAGGCCACGCGGGCCACGGTCGGCGACAGCGAGTTCGACCGGGACACCGCGGTCACCCTGCGCGAACCCGGCGTCTACGACATCGACCTGTCCGCCGGGTGGACGATCATCAGCGCCGTCAACGGCGGTTACCTGCTGGCCGTCCTGGGCCGCGCGCTCGGCGACGCCCTGCCGCACTCCGACCCGTTCACGATCTCCGCGCACTACCTGACCGCGTCCCAGCCGGGCCCCGCGGTCGTCCGCACGGACGTCGTGCGCACCGGCCGCACCCTGTCGACCGGCCAGGCCTCGCTCTTCCAGTACGACGAGGAGGGGCGCGAGGTCGAGCGGATCCGCGTGCTCGCGTCGTACGGCGACCTCGGCGCCCTGCCCGACGACGTCCGCACGACGGCCAGGCCGCCCGCCATCCCGCCCATGGAGCAGTGCTTCGGGCCGCAGGACGGACCGGCGCCCGTCCCCGGCAGCTCCGCCATCACCGACCGGCTGATGCTCAAGCTCGACCCCGCCACGCTCGGCTGGGCCCTGGGCTCGCCGTCCGGCAAGGGCGAGATGCGGTCCTGGTTCGGTCTCGCCGACGGCCGCGACCACGACCCGCTCTCGCTGCTCCTCGCGGTCGACGCGCTGCCGCCGACCGCCTTCGAGCTGGGCCTGTCCGGCTGGGTGCCGACGGTCGAACTGACGGTGCACGTGCGGAGCCGCCCGGCCCCGGGACCGCTGCGGGTCTCCATCACCACCCGCAACCTCGCCGGCGGCTTCCTGGAGGAGGACGCCGAGGTGTGGGACAGCGCGGACCGGCTGGTCGCGCAGTCCCGCCAGCTCGCGCGCGTCCGGCTCGGCTGAACTCCCGGCGCGGGGGCCCGCCGTCCACCGGTGAGCCCCCGCGCGATACCGCCGGTCACACGGTGACCAGCGGGCGGCGCCCCAGCCAGGACGCCAACTCCCCGTACACGTCGGCTCCTTCGGGGGCCGGCACCGCGGAGGCGAAGTGACCGCCCTCCTCGCGCCGCGCCTCGGGCAGCACCGCCCGGGCCACGGCGAGCGCGAACCGGGCCGGTTCCGGGTCCAGTCCGAGCGGTGAGCCGAGCGCCTCCGCGAGGTCCCAGGTGTGGGTGACCGCCTCCATGACGTAGCCGGCCAGGGCGGCGCGGCCGGGCACCTCGCCCCACGGCACCCGGACCAGGGCGTCGAGGCGGGCGTCGTCCGCCCAGTCCCGCCGCACCCGCTCCCGCGCCTCGTCGTACGCGCCCGCCCAGCCGTCGTCGGGAACGCCCTCGGCGTACGGGGCCACGGCGAGTCCGTCGCCGCCCGCGCCGATCACCGCGATCCGCCGGGTGCCGCCCACGATGTGCGAGAGCAGCCTGCGCACGTCGTACTCGGCGCACGGGGTGGGTCCGTCCAGCTGCCCGGGACGGACGGTCCCGACGAGGGCCGCGAGCTGCTCGGCGGCGCGCCGGTACAGGGGGCGGGGGTCGGTCATGGCGTTCATCTCGGACCTCTTCTTCCGTTCACCGCGAGTCGGTGTGCCCCCAGGCTCCCGGCATAACCTGACAGTTTCCGTCAGCATTTGCGGAGCGTCCGGCGGGCGCGGAATGCTGGGCCCGTGAAGTCCGGCCGCCTGCTCTCGATCCTCCTGCTGCTGCAGACCCGCGGCCGGGTGCCCGCGCACGAACTCGCCCGCCGGCTGGAGGTGTCGGTGCGCACCGTCTACCGGGACGTCGAGGCGCTGTCGGCCTCCGGCGTCCCCGTGTACGCGGAGCGCGGACGGCACGGCGGCATCGAGCTGCTCGCCGGCTTCCGTACGGACGTCACCGGGCTCACCGCCGACGAGTCCCGCGCCCTGTTCATCCTGGCCGCCCAGGGGGCGCACGCCGCGCTCGGCCTGGACGCCGCGCTCGCCTCGGCCCTGCGCAAGGTGATGGCGGCGCTGCCCGCTCCGCACCGGCCGGCGGCCGAGGCCACCAGCCGCCGCGTCCTCGTCGACGCGACCCGCTGGAAGGGCGGACCGCGGCCCGCCGTCGACCTGGAGGTGCTGCAGGACGCCGTGTTCGCCGACCGCCGGTTGCGGCTGCGCTACCGCCACAGCGGGCGGAGCGAGCCGAGCCGGTACACCGTCGACCCCTACGGTCTCGTGTCGAAGGCCGGCGTCTGGTACCTCGTCGCCGACCGGCGCGGCGGGCCGCAGCTCTTCCGCGCGGACCGGGTGCGCTCGGCCACGCTCCTCGCGGAGCCGGTCAGGCGCCGTCCGGGCGTCGAACTCGCCGACGCCTGGGAGGTGTTGCGCCGCCAGGTCGAGGAGCGGCCCGGCGGCGTCGACGTCACGGTCCGGGTGCCGCGCTCGCGCCTCGACATGTTCCTGCGCCTGAACGCCGCCGCGCTGGGGGAACTGCCGGAGGACGACGGGGAGAGCGAGTGGGTGACGGCCCGGCTGTCGTACGGAGTCGTCCAGGAGGCCCGCTCCCTCCTCGCCTTCGCCGACCGGATCGAGGTGCTGTCACCGCCCGAGGTCCGCGCGGAACTGGCCGCGGTGGCGGCGGCCGTCACACAGCTGTACGGGACCCCCGACGGGCAGGCGGGGGAAGGGCCGGCGGCCGCGGGCTGATCCCCGGAGGCGGGCGGGGGAGCGGCGGTGGCGAGCAGGCGGCCGGGGTCGATCCGGGCCCCGGGGAGGAGGGGAGCACGCCCGAGGAACGGGAAAGGCCCGCCGGTCGTCCCGGCTAGCCCAGCCAGTGGCGGCGGCCGATGCTGATCAGCCGCATCTGACGGGTCGCGAGGCGTGCCACCCGGTCCCGTTCCTCCTCGGGGGCGTCGAGCGCCTCCAGGAAGAGCGAGGCCGTCATCAGCATCTGGTCGACGTACAGCGCCGCCAGCATCAGGAGGTCGTCGTCGCTCCAGCCCGCGGACTCCGGGTGCTTGGCCAGCTCGGCCCGCACCTCGTCGGCGAAACGGGCCAGTTGGCCGCTGATGGCCTCCCGCACCGGCTGCACGCCGCCGTGCCGCTCGCGCGCGATGAAGCGGACGTGCGCCGGGAACGTCTCCACGTGACGGGCGATCAGACCGACGGCCCGCGCTATGCGTTCGTCGCTGTCACCCGCCGCGGACACGGTGTGCCCGATCATCGGGTGCAGGCTGCCCAGCGCCTCCTCGACCAGTGCCACACCGAGGTCGGCCGTGGAGCGGAAGTGCCGGTAGAACGCGGTCGGGGCGACTCCGACCGCGCGGGTGACCTCGCGCAGCCCCAGGCTGCTCAGGCTCTGCTCCTCCAGCAGGCCCAGCGCCGCGTCCAGGAGCGCCTGGCGGGTCTTCTGCTTCTGCGCCTGCCGGATGCCGAGGGTGTGACTCATGCCATGCAGTTAACAACTGTTCTCCGGAATTGAAAAGCCGCCGGACGCGCTAGACTCATAAGTCAGTGAACAACTGTTACTACAACTGTTCACTGGAGCGTCAAGTCACTGAAACATCCGGGGTGTTGAAAGGGGGACGGAACGCGGGCGATCGACGCGAACCGAACCTTCCGGACGAACGAACGGACGGGGACCCGACGCTCCAGGACCTCACGAGAGGAACGTCATGCTGATCCTGGTCGCAGCCCTTCTGCTGCTGGGTGTCGTCATGGGCTCCGTGGCCCACGCGCCGCTGCCCCTCACCCTCGTCGCCGCCGCCGTCATCGGCCTCTGGCTGGCCGTCTTCGCGGTGCGCGAGCGGCACGCCCGCAAGCGCCGCACCACCGCCCACTGACGGACGCGCCGCCCCTGACCGCGCGCGTCCCGCCTCCGCCCACCGACCGCCGGGAGCTGAACCCGATCATGGAACTCACCGCATCTCCGACCCGCCGGACCGGCATCCGGGACACCGACGGCATGGCCGTCGCCTCCTTCGTCCTCGGACTCCTCGGCCTGCTCGTCCTGAACCTCTTCCTGGGCCCGATCGCCATCGTCCTGGCCTCCGTCGCCCTGTGGCGCGGCACCGAGCGCAAGGGCCGCGCCCTCCTCGGACTGGGCCTCGGTGTCGCCGACCTGGTCGTCCTGCTGGCCTTCATGCAGGCCGACAACACGGTGTCCTGGAGCTTCTGACGCCCGCCGGGACGAGCGGAGGGCCACGCGGGCCGAGGCGCCGGACGGCGGGCCCGTAGAATCGGGCCCACCATGGCTTACCTCGACCACGCCGCGACCACCCCGATGCTTCCCGAGGCGGCGGAGGCCCTGACCGCCCAGCTCGGCATCACGGGCAACGCCTCCTCCCTGCACGCCGCCGGCCGCCGCGCCCGGCGGACGGTCGAGGAATCCCGCGAGACCCTGGCGGACGCCCTCGGCGCGCGCCCCAGCGAGGTGGTCCTCACCTCCGGCGGCACCGAGGCCGACAACCTTGCCGTCAAGGGCCTGTACTGGGCCCGCCGCGACGCCGACCCCGCCCGCACCCGGGTCCTCGCGAGCCCCGTCGAGCACCACGCCGTCCTCGACGCCGTGGACTGGCTCGGCGAGCACGAGGGCGCCACCGTCGAGTACCTGCCGGTCGACGCGCACGGACGCGTCCACCCCGAGGCACTGCGCGAGGCCATCGCCCGCGACCCCGGCACTGTCGCGCTCGCCACGGTCATGTGGGCCAACAACGAGATCGGGACCCTCATGCCGGTCCGCGAACTCGCCGACGTGGCCGCCGAGTTCGACGTCCCGCTGCACGCCGACGCCGTCCAGGCGTTCGGGCAGGTGCCCGTCGACTTCGGCGCTTCCGGGCTCGCCGCGATGACGGTGTCGGGCCACAAGATCGGCGGCCCGTACGGCATCGGCGCACTGCTCCTGGGCCGCGAGTACACCCCGGTGCCCGTCCTGCACGGCGGCGGCCAGGAGCGGCACGTGCGCTCCGGGACCCTCGACGTGCCCGCCGTCGCCTCGTTCGCCGTCGCCGGACGGCTGGCCGCCGAGCAGCGCGAATGGTTCGCCCGGGAGATCGGCGCGCTGCGCGACGACCTGGTGAGCGCCGTGCGCGAGGCCGTGCCCGACGCGCTGCTCGGCGGCGACCCCGACCCCTCCGGACGGCTGCCGGCCAACGCGCACTTCACCTTCCCGGGCTGCGAGGGCGACTCCCTCCTGCTGCTGCTCGACGCCCAGGGCATCGAGTGCTCGACCGGGTCCGCCTGCACGGCGGGCGTCGCCCAGCCCAGCCACGTCCTCCTGGCCACCGGCGCCGACCCCGAACTGGCCCGCGGCACCCTGCGCTTCTCCCTCGGCCACACCTCCACGGAGGCGGACGTCGAGGCACTGGCCCGCGCGATCGGCCCGGCGGTGGAACGCGCCCGCACGGCGGGCCTCACCTAGGTTCTGCCCCGCCGCCGTACCGGTGCCGTGCCGATGCGCGTCAGGCAGGCGTCGTGCTCGCGCGCCGCACCAGCCGTATGTACCGGTCCCAGTCCCAGTGCGGGCCGGGGTCCGTGTGGTCCGTGCCGGGGACCTCGACGTGCCCGATCAGGTGCTCCCGGTCCACGGGTATCCCGTACCGCGCGCAGATCCCGGCCGCCAGCCGCGCCGAGGAGGCGTACATCGCGTCGGTGAAGGACGCGGGGCGGTCGACGAAGCCCTCGTGCTCGATGCCGACGCTGCGTTCGTTGTACTCGCGGTTGCCCGCGTGGAAGGCGACGTCCAGCTCGCGGATCATCTGCGTGACGTGCCCGTCCCTGCGCACGATGTAGTGGGCGGCCGCCCCGTGCCCCGGGTCCTGGAAGACCTTCACGGCGTCCCGGAAACTGCCCTGGGTGACGTGGACGACGACCCGGTCTATGCCGTAGTCGTCGGGGCGGTCCGCGCGCCGCCAGTTCGCCGGGGACGCCGCCACCCAGCGGGCTCCCGCGAAGTCCACCGCTCCCGCCTCGCGCGGCTTCTCCACCCCGGGCAGCCGCCACCACAGGTGCGTCAGCTCGTCCCGGGCCAGCGCGACACTGCCCACCGCCGCCGCCGTGCCGCCGATGAGCAGTGCCCGGCGGCCGAGGCGCCGGTCTCCGTCCGCGCGGCCCCCGCCGGGCGCGCCCTTCGTCTCCCCCATGCGCTGCTCAACGGATATGCGGGGGCTCCGGTTCCCGGCGCCCCGTACTCTGGAGGGGCTATGACTGAGACCCCGCAGCGCACCCGCCCCCTTCGCGTACTCGCCGCCATGTCCGGCGGTGTCGACTCCGCCGTCGCCGCCGCCCGCGCCGCCGAGGCCGGGCACGACGTCACCGGAGTGCACCTCGCCCTCTCGGCGAACCCCCAGTCCTTCCGGACGGGCGCGCGCGGCTGTTGCACCATCGAGGACTCCCGCGACGCCCGCCGCGCCGCCGACGTCATCGGCATCCCCTTCTACGTGTGGGACCTCGCCGAGCGCTTCCGCGAGGACGTCGTGGAGGACTTCGTCGCCGAGTACGAGGCCGGGCGCACCCCGAACCCCTGCCTGCGCTGCAACGAGAAGATCAAGTTCGCGGCGCTCCTCGACAAGGCGCTCGCCCTCGGCTTCGACGCCGTCTGCACCGGCCACTACGCCCAGGTGATCGTCCGCGAGGACGGTACCCGCGAGCTGCACCGCGCCTCCGACATGGCCAAGGACCAGTCGTACGTCCTCGGGGTGCTCGACGACCGCCAGCTCGCGCACGCGCTGTTCCCGCTCGGCGACACCGTCACGACGAAGAACGAGATCCGCGCCGAGGCGGAGCGCCGCGGCCTCGCGGTCGCCAAGAAGCCCGACTCGCACGACATCTGCTTCATCGCCGACGGCGACACCCAGGGCTTCCTCGCCGGCCGCCTCGGCCGGGCCGAGGGTGACATCGTCGACGAGTCCGGCGCCAAGCTCGGCACGCACGAGGGCGCGTACGGATTCACCATCGGCCAGCGCAAGGGCCTGCGCATCGGCACCCCGGCAGCCGACGGCAAGCCGCGCTACGTGCTGGACATCTCACCGGTCAACAACACGGTCACGGTCGGTCCCGCGGACGCCCTGGACGTCACCGCGCTGACCGCGATCAAGCCCCGCTGGTGCGGCGCCGCGCCCTCCGGCCCCGGCACGTACACCGCGCAGCTGCGCGCCCACGGCGGAGAGACCGAGGTGGCCGCCGAGCTGGTCGACGGCTCCCTGGAGGTCACGTTCACCGAGCCCGTCCGCGGCGTCGCGCCCGGCCAGGCGATCGTCCTGTACGACGGCACGCGCGTGGTCGGCTCGGCGACGATCGCGACGACCACGCGCGCGAAGGCCGCCGTCTAGGGCACGTCCGGCCCCATGGTCGCCGGCCGTCCGCGGACCGACCCGCGGGCGGCCGGCTCCTCACCGGCGCTCAGACGACCTCCACCTCGTAGAAGCACAGGTGGTCCTTGATCCGCGCCACGTCCGGCTTGGGATCGGGATACGCCCACACCAGGTCGGGCGCGTCGGGCAGCGACCAGTAGGAGGCCGTGCCCTTGAACGGGCAGTACGTGTGGGTCTCCGAGGGCGTCAGCAGGTCGAGACGGACGTCCTCCGGCGGCAGGTAGTAGCGCACGGGACAGCCGGTCTCGCGCAGCAGCAGTGGCCGCTCGGTCTCCGCCAGTACCCGGCCGCCGTGCACGACGCGTACGCGTTCGGTGCCTTGCTCGATCGTGATCGTGTGTCCTTCAGCCATATCCGGACAGCACCGGCGGGCCCGCGCTTCTTCCCCTCGTACGGTGGACGCATGAACATCTGTGTCTTCCTCTCCGCCGCCGACCTCGACGACCGCTACACCCGGCCCGCCCGCGAGTTCGCGGAACTGCTCGGCAAGGGCGGCCACACCCTGGTGTGGGGCGGCTCCGACGTCGGACTGATGAAGGTGGTCGCCGACGGCGTGCAGCAGGCCGGCGGACGGCTGCTGGGCGTCTCCGTCGACTTCCTGTCGGCCAAGGCCCGCAAGGGCGCCGACGAGATGGTCGTCGCCCGCGACCTCGCCGAGCGCAAGGCGCTCCTCCTCGGCAAGGCCGACGCCGTAGTGATCATGGTCGGCGGCACCGGGACCCTCGACGAGGCCACCGAGATCCTGGAGATGAAGAAGCACGGCATGACCGAGATGCCGGTGGTCCTGCTCAACACCGCGGGCTTCTACGACGGCCTCAAGGAGCAGTTCCGGCGCATGGACGACGAGGGCTTCCTGCCCCGGCCCCTCACCGACCTGGTCTTCTTCGCCGAGGAGCCGGTCGGCGCGCTGGCCTACCTCGAGGAGAGCCACGGCACCCGGTGATGCGAGCATGGCGGGCATGGCTACACATGTGATCACCGGGGCCGGTTCCGGCATCGGCGCCGCCGTCGCGCGCCGCCTGCACGCGCGCGGGGACGAACTCGTGCTGCACGCGCGCGACGCGGGCCGCGCGAAGGAGCTGGCCGGGGAGTACCCCGGCTCGCGCACCCTGGTCGGCGACCTCGCGGACCCCGACAAGCTCTCCTGGGCGTTCTCCCACCAGTCGCTGCCCGACCGGATCGACTCGCTCCTGCACATCGCGGGCGTGGTCGACCTCGGTCCGGTCGGCGAGCTGACGCCCAAGACCTGGCGCCACCAGCTCAACGTCAACCTGATCGCCCCGGCCGAACTCACCCGCCACTTCCTGCCCCAGCTGCGCCTCGCCCAGGGGCACGTGGTGTTCGTCAACTCCGGTGCCGGACTCAGCGCCCACGCCGACTGGTCCGCTTACGCCGCCTCCAAGCACGGCCTGAAGGCGCTGGCGGACTCCCTGCGCCACGAGGAGCACGCCAACGGCGTCCGCGTCACCTCCGTGTACCCCGGCCGCACCGCGAGCCCGATGCAGGCCAAGGTGCACCAGCAGGAGGGCAGGCCCTACGAGGCGTCCCGCTGGATCGACCCCGAGTCGGTCGCCACGACCGTGCTGCTGGCCCTGGACCTGCCGCGGGACGCCGAGATCAACGACCTGACGGTACGACCGGGCCGCTGACCTGGCGGCGGAGGGATTCCGTAGGCTGCCGGGGTGAGCGAAAACAGCGTGTTCAGGTTCGGGCCGGCGACCGGCGTCGGATCCATGCCGGGCGGCGACGCCCGGGAGGCCGCCAAGACCGTCGTCGGATCGTTCGAGGACTTCCCGTTCCTGCCCGAACTCCCCGCGCGCGGACCCGGGGCCGACATGATCGGCCGGACCGCCGGCCTGCTCGTCGAGCTGTACGCGCGCGTGGAGCCCAGCGGCTGGCGGCTCGGCGACCGGCCCGGACGGGACACCCGGCGGGCCCGGTCCTGGCTCGGCGAGGACCTGGACGCCTTCGAGGAGTTCACCCAGGGCTACGAGGGCCCGCTCAAGGTGCAGGCGGTCGGCCCCTGGACGCTGGCCGCCGCACTGGAGCTGCGCAACGGCGAGGTGGCGCTCTCCGACCCGGGCGCCTGCCGGGACCTCGCCGGATCGCTCGCGGAGGGGCTGCGGACGCACCTCGCCGAGGTGCGGCGGCGGGTACCGGGCGCCGACGTCGTCCTCCAGCTCGACGAGCCCTCCCTCATGTCCGTGCTGCGCGGCCAGGTCAGGAGCGCCAGCGGATACCGCACCCACCGCGCCGTCGACCGGCAGGTGATCGAGTCCACGCTGCGGGACGTCGTCGGCGTGCACGGCGGGGGACCGGTCGTCGTGCACTCGTGCGCGCCCGACGTGCCGTTCGCGCTGCTGCGCCGGGCGGGCGCCGCGGCGATCTCCTTCGACTTCTCGCTCCTCACCGAGCGTGACGACGACGCGATCGGGGAAGCGGTGGAGGGGGGCACCCGGCTGTTCGCGGGTGTCGTGCCCGGCACGGACGCCCCATTGTCAGACCCTGCCGGTAGCGTCATGGGTGTCAGGACGCTGTGGCGCAGGCTGGGACTGAATCCGGGACTTCTCGCGGAGGCGGTCACGCTCACTCCGTCGTGCGGGCTCGCGGGGGCCTCCCCCGACTACGCGCGCACGGCGCTCGCCCACTGCGCCCGGGCGGCGAGATCCCTCGCGGACAACCCTGAGTAACGGGAGGACGACACGGTGGCCGGCGACCAGGACGCACAGACCGCCTCGACCGCGCACCCCTTGCCCGCCGAGGCACGGGAGAAGCACGCGCAGCTCGCCGAGCAGATCGAGGAGCACCGCTTCCGGTACTACGTGAAGGACGCTCCCGTCGTCAGTGACGCGGAGTTCGACAGGCTGCTCCGTGCGCTGGAGGCGCTGGAGGAGGAGTACCCGCAGCTGCGGACGCCGGACTCGCCGACGCAGAAGGTCGCGGGTGCCTACGCGACCGAGTTCACGGCCGTCCAGCACCGCGAGCGCATGCTCTCCCTGGACAACGCCTTCGACGACGCGGAGCTCACCGCCTGGGCCGACCGCGTCGCCAAGGACGTCGGCACCCCCGGCTACCACTTCCTGTGCGAGCTCAAGGTCGACGGCCTAGCGGTCAACCTCACGTACGAGCACGGCCGCCTCACGCGCGCGGCGACCCGCGGCGACGGCCGCACGGGCGAGGACATCACGCCGAACGTCCGCACCATCGCGGAGATCCCCGACCGGCTGAAGGGCGACCGCGTCCCCGACCTCGTGGAGATCCGCGGCGAGGTGTACTTCCCGATGGAGAAGTTCGAGGAGCTGAACGCCCGTCTGGTCGAGGGCGGCGACAAGCCCTTCGCCAACCCGCGCAACGCGGCGGCGGGTTCACTGCGCCAGAAGGACCCCCGGGTCACCGCCACCCGCCCGCTGCACATGGTCGTGCACGGCATCGGCGCGCGGCAGGGCTTCGACATCGAGCGCCTCTCGCAGGCGTACGAGCTGCTGCGTGAATGGGGCCTGCCCACCGCCCAGCACAACAAGGTGGTCGACGACCTCGCCGGTGTACGGGAGTTCATCGCCCACTTCGGCGAGAACCGCCACTCCGTGGAGCACGAGATCGACGGGGTCGTCGTCAAGCTCGACGAGATCCCGCTCCAGGGGCGCCTCGGCTCCACCTCCCGCGCGCCCCGCTGGGCCATCGCCTGGAAGTACGCGCCGGAGGAGGTCAACACGAAGCTGGTCAACATCCGCGTCGGCGTCGGCCGTACGGGACGCGTCACGCCCTACGCGCAGGTCGAGCCCGTGACCGTGGCCGGCTCCGAGGTCGAGTTCGCGACCCTGCACAACCAGGACGTGGTGAAGGCCAAGGGCGTCCTCATCGGGGACACGGTGGTGCTGCGCAAGGCCGGTGACGTCATCCCGGAGATCCTCGGGCCGGTCGTCGACCTGCGCGACGGCAGCGAGCGGGAGTTCGTGATGCCGGCCGAGTGCCCCGAGTGCGGCACACCGCTGGCACCCGCGAAGGAGGGCGACATCGACCTCCGCTGCCCGAACGGCCGCACCTGCCCGGCCCAGTTGCGCGAGCGCCTCTTCTACCTCGCGGGCCGCAAGAGCCTCGACATCGAGAACTTCGGCTACGTCGCCGCCGCGGCCCTCACCAAGCCGCTGGAGCCCGCCGAGCCGCCCCTCGTGGACGAGGGCGACCTCTTCGACCTCACCATCGAGCAGTTGCTGCCCATCAAGGCGTACGTGCTGGACCAGGACAGCGGTCTGCCCAAGCGCGACCCCAAGACCGGCGAGGAGAAGATCGTCACGGTCTTCGCCAACCAGCAGGGCGAGCCGAAGAAGAACGCCCTCGCCATGCTGGAGAACATCGCCGCGGCCCGACAGCGCCCGCTCGCCCGCGTGCTGACCGGACTGTCGATCCGCCACGTCGGACCGGTCGCGGCCGAGGCCCTGGCGCGCGAGTTCCGCTCCATCGACCGCATCGAGCAGGCCACCGAGGAGGAGCTCGCGAACACCGACGGCGTGGGCGCGATCATCGCGGCCTCGCTGAAGCAGTGGTTCGCCGTCGACTGGCACCAGGAGATCCTCCGCAAGTGGCGGGCCGCCGGCGTGCGCATGGAGGAGGAGGACTCCGGCGAGGACCAGGGCCCGCGCCCCCTCCAGGGCCTCGTGGTCGTCGTCACCGGCACCCTCGAACACCACACGCGGGACGGCGCGAAGGACGCCCTGCAGAGCCGCGGCGCGAAAGTGACCGGATCCGTCTCCAAGAAGACGTCCTTCGTCGTCGTGGGTGACAACCCCGGGTCGAAATACGACAAGGCCATGCAGCTGAAGGTTCCGGTTCTGAACGAGGACGGGTTCGCGGTCCTGTTGGAGCAAGGGCCGGAAGCCGCCGCCGAACTCGCACTTCCGACCGAGGAGTAGCGGTTGAAGGCCACCCGTTCGGCGCATATCAGATGCATACGGGTGGCCGGGTCGCATTCGGGCAACCGTCGACGACCGCTGCCCGTGGAAGCCTTCCGCGGCCTACTGTTGAGACGTGCGTCTGCCGTGCCCGGCCGCGGCCGGCGCATCCCCTTGGCCCTCACGGGCCGGGTGAAGGCTTTTCAGACGCGGAGCCGCGGATGGTTCGCCGGGCACCGGACCGCGTGGCGTGGGCACCGCCGGCTGTGAGAGGGACGGGAATGGAACCGACCGAGAGCGCCGCTCCGGGCTCCCGGCTGCGCCTGCGCCGGATGTCCGGCGCCTGGCTGGCCGGACTCCGGACGGGGCGGCCGTCGGCGGGCGCGCGCGTGGACGCCCGCGGCGCCGCACAGCTCACCGTCGGGAACTCCCCGAAGTCCTACGGGCACCCCACCGCGCGCGCCGCGGATCCCTCCGGCCACGAGACCGAGCGGCACCTGTCCTGGCCGACGCTGCCCGCCGCCGTCGTGGGATCGGCCGCCCTCGTCCTCGGCGCCGGTTTCCACCGCGCCTTCAGCGGGCACCACGCGCTCTTCCCGTCCGGCACCGCCGGCTGGTCGCTCGCCGTGCTCACCGGCGTCATCGTCGGCCATCTGGTCGCCCTCGGCCGCTCCCGCTGGTGGGGCGGCACGGGCTCGGGCGCCGCCCTCACCCTCGCGGTCCTGCTGCTGTACGGCTGGGTGCCCGCCGGCATGGTGAGTCTCACCGTCGTCGTGCTGGTCGGCGTCGCCCGCCGCAACCGCTGGCGCCAGGGCGTCCTGCACGGCGCGGTCGACATCCTCGGCATCGGCGCCGGCGCGCTGGTCCTGGCCGCCTTCGGCCGGGTCCCGTCCGTCGAGACGCCCTGGGACCCGCAGACCTGGACCCTCTACGCGGCACCCGAGGTGGTCCTCGTCGCCGCCGGCTACCTCGCGGTGACCCGTGCCCTGCTCTGGTACCTGCACGCGCCGCGCACCGGCGGACTGCCCACCGTCGCGCGCACCGCCCTCGCCCGCCAGGGCCTCGTCGCCGTCGCGCTGCTCGGCATCGCGCCCCTCATATGCGTGGTGGCGCAGGCGCTCCCCCTGCTGCTGCCGCTGTTCGCCGTCCCGCTGATCGCGCTCGACTCCACGCTGTGGATAGCCCGCGCCCGCGCCGAGGAGCAGCTGCGCGACCCGCTGACCGGGCTGCCCAACCGGCAGTGGCTCCTGGAGCGGACGTGGACGGCGCTGGACGACGCCGAGCGGATCGGGGCCCGCGCCGCCTTGATGCTGATCGACCTCGACCGCTTCCGATCGGTCAACGACACGCTGGGGCACCTCGCGGGGGACCGGCTGCTGCTCCAGATAGCCGACCGGCTGCGACTGGCCCTGCCGCGCGGAGCGGAGGCCGCGCGGCTCGGCGGTGACGAGTTCGCCGTCTTACTGCCGGTGGCGGACTCCACGACCTCCGCCACCCGGCTGGCCCGCGGTCTCGTCGCCGCCCTCGGGTCGCCCCTCGACCTCGACGGCCTCACGCTCGTCCTGGAGGCGAGCGCCGGCCTCGCCGTCTTCCCCGACCACGCGCTCGACGCGGAGGGACTGCTGCGCCGCGCCGACGTGGCGATGTACCAGGCGAAGCGGGACCGTACGGGGGTGGAGGTGTACGAGTCCAAGCGGGACTCCAACACCCCGGACCGGCTCGGCCTGCTCGGCGACCTGCGCCGGGCGCTCGACGCCGGTGACGTGGAACTGCACTACCAGCCCAAGGTCCGCTTCGACGGACAGGTGGCCGGGCTGGAGGCCCTGGTCCGCTGGGTGCACCCGGAGCGCGGGAAGGTGCCGCCGGACGAGTTCATCGCCATCGCCGAGTCCTCCGGGCTGATGCCGCACCTCACGGAGTACGTGCTGGAGACGGCCCTCGCCCAGGTCGCGCGCTGGCGGGCGCAGAAGCTGTACGTGCCGGTCGCGGTGAACGTGTCCCCGCGTGACGTGCACACTCCAGGGTTCGCCGGGTCGGTCGCCGCCCGTCTCGCCCGGCACGGGGTGCCCGCCGGAGCGCTCCAGCTGGAGATCACGGAGCACGTGCTGCTGGAGGACCCGCAGCGTGCCGCGGACACCCTGGCCGCGCTCACCGGGCACGGCGTGAAGATGTCGCTCGACGACTTCGGCACCGGTTACTCCTCCCTCGTCCATCTGCGGCGGCTGCCCGTCAGCGAGCTGAAGATCGACCGGTCCTTCGTGGCGCGGCTCGCGGTGGACAACGAGGACGCGGAGATCGTGCGGTGCACGGTCGATCTGGCGCATTCGCTCGGTCTGCTCGTCGTCGCCGAGGGGGTCGAGGACGACGAGACGTGGGAGCGGTTGCGGGATCTCGGCTGTGACGCCGTGCAGGGGTGGCTGGTCGCGGCGGCGATGCCTCCGGAGGAGGCCACGGCGTGGTTGCTCGCGCGGGGGGCTCGGGGGTGGCAGCGGCCTCGCGCCGCGTTGCCCGCGGCGGACTAGGTCTCTCTTCCCGGGGTGCCTGGACCGGCCTTCGGCCGGATGTCTCCCGCCCACGCGCCACCTGTTGCTGCTTCCCGATGGGCTGGCCTTTCCCGTGCCTGCCGTTCGCCGTTGGCGTCCGGCCGGCCGTGGGGGTGTCCTGGACCGGCCTTCGGCCGGATGTCTCCCGCCCACGCGCCACCCGTTGCTGCTTCCCGGCGGGCTGGCCTTTCCCGTGCCTGCCGTTCGCCGTTGGCGTCCTCCGGCCGTGGGGGGTTTCTGGACCGGCCTTCGGCCGGATGTCTCCCGTCCACGCGCCACCCGTTACTGCTTCCCGGCGGGCCGGGCTCTCCCGTGCCTGCCGTTCGCCGTCGGCGTCCGGTCGGCCGTGGGGGGCCGGCTTCGGGCGGTTCTTCGTGGTCGGGCCCGGGCCCCGGGGAAACCCGTGCGCGGGCATCCGTGCCCGCCCCATAGGATTGGGGCCAAACCACACTCACTCACCCCAGAGGATCGCTGCATGCCTGGCATCACGCGCGAGGAGGTCGCCCACCTCGCACGGCTGGCGCGTCTGGAGCTGAAGGGCGAAGAGCTCGACCACTTCGCCGGCCAGCTCGACGACATCATCGGCGCGGTCGCCCGCGTCAGCGAGGTCGCCGACCAAGACGTACCGCCGACCTCTCACCCGCTGCCGCTGACGAACGTCATGCGCGCGGACGAGGTCCGTCCGTCGCTCACCCCCGCGCAGGCGCTCTCCGGCGCCCCGGCCCAGGAGCAGCAGCGTTTCAAGGTGCCGCAGATCCTGGGGGAGGACTAATCACCATGACGGACACCAACGTCAACATCATCAAGCTGACGGCCGCGGAGATCGCGGACCGGATCGCCGCCGGCGAGCTCACCGCCGTCGAGGTCACCGAGGCCCACCTCGCCCGTATCGGCGCGGTCGACGAGAAGGTGCACGCCTTCCTGCACGTGGACCGCGAGGGCGCGCTGGCCCAGGCCCGCGCCGTCGACGCCAAGCGGGCGCGGGGCGAGAAGCTCGGCCCCCTGGCCGGCGTCCCCCTGGCGCTCAAGGACATCTTCACCACCGAGGGCGTGCCGACCACCGTCGGCTCCAAGACCCTCGAGGGCTGGATCCCGCCGTACGACGCCACGGTCACCAAGCGCCTGAAGGACGCCGACGTCGTCATCCTCGGCAAGACCAACATGGACGAGTTCGCCATGGGGTCCTCGACGGAGAACAGCGCCTACGGTCCGACCGGCAACCCCTGGGACCTCACCAGGATCCCCGGCGGCTCCGGCGGCGGCTCCTCCGCCGCGCTCGCCTCCTTCCAGGCGCCGCTCGCGATCGGCACGGACACCGGCGGCTCGATCCGCCAGCCCGCCGCCGTCACCGGCACCGTCGGCGTCAAGCCGACCTACGGCGGCGTCTCGCGCTACGGCATGGTCGCCTTCTCCAGCTCCCTCGACCAGGGCGGCCCCTGCGCCCGTACGGTCCTGGACGCGGCCCTCCTGCACGAGGTCATCGCCGGGCACGACCCGCTCGACTCGACCTCCATCGACGCGCCGGTCCCGCCGGTCGTCGAGGCGGCCCGCAACGGCAGCGTGGCGGGCATGCGCGTCGGTGTCGTCAAGCAGTTCGCGGGCGAGGGCTACCAGGCCGGTGTCGTCCAGCGCTTCAACGAGTCGGTCGCCCTCCTCAAGGAGCTCGGCGCCGAGATCGTCGAGCTGGACTGCCCGTCCTTCGACCTGGCCCTGTCGGCGTACTACCTGATCGCGCCCTCCGAGTGCTCCTCGAACCTGGCGCGCTTCGACGGCCTGCGCTACGGCCTGCGCGTCGGCGACGACGGCACCCGCTCGGCCGAGGACGTCACCGCCCTCACCCGCGAGGCCGGCTTCGGCGACGAGGTCAAGCGCCGCATCATGCTCGGCACGTACGCCCTGTCCAGCGGCTACTACGACGCCTACTACGGCAGCGCCCAGAAGGTCCGCACGCTCATCACGCGCGACTTCGAGAAGGCCTTCGAGCAGGTCGACGTGATCGTCTCGCCGACCACGCCCACCACCGCCTTCCCGATCGGCGAGCGCGCCGACGACCCGATGGCGATGTACCTCGCCGACCTGTGCACCATCCCGACCAACCTCGCGGGCAACGCGGCCATGTCGCTGCCCTGCGGTCTCGCCCCGGAGGACGACCTCCCGGTCGGTCTGCAGATCATCGCCCCGGCGATGAAGGACGACAGGCTCTACAAGGTCGGCGCCGCCGTCGAGGCCGCCTTCGTGGAAAGGTGGGGTCACCCGCTGATCGAGGAGGCTCCGTCGCTGTGAGCAAGACCCTGTCGAAGGCCAAAGGCTTCAAGAAGTCCAAGTCCGGCCTGTACCTGTCCATGGCCACCACCGCTTTCGGCGCGGTCAGCGTCGCCAAGCAGGCCAAGCTGGCCCGCACCGACAACGACACGCTGCGCCTGATCGACGCCGCCGTGTCCGCCGCCGCCATCGTCACCGGCCTCGCCATCCTCTACCGGGAGCTCAAGCGCCTGGGCGACGACGACGTCCTGCTGGGCTGAGAGGGAAGTTTTCACCGTGACCACCACGACCGACCTGGTGTCGTACGAGGACGCGCTGGCGTCGTACGACCCCGTCATGGGCCTCGAAGTCCATGTCGAACTCGGCACCAAGACGAAGATGTTCTGCGGGTGTTCCACCACGCTGGGCGCCGAGCCCAACTCGCAGACCTGTCCGACCTGCCTCGGCATGCCCGGCGCGCTGCCCGTCGTGAACGCGACCGGCGTCGAGTCCGCGATCAAGATCGGCCTCGCGCTGCACTGCGAGATCGCCGAGTGGTGCCGCTTCGCCCGGAAGAACTACTTCTATCCGGACATGCCGAAGAACTTCCAGACCTCCCAGTACGACGAGCCGATCGCCTTCAACGGCTACCTGGACGTCCAGCTGGAGGACGGTGAGGTCTTCCGCGTGGAGATCGAGCGCGCCCACATGGAGGAGGACACCGGCAAGTCCACGCACGTGGGCGGTGCCACCGGCCGCATCCACGGCGCCTCCCACTCGCTGCTCGACTACAACCGCGCCGGCATCCCGCTCATCGAGATCGTCACCAAGCCGATCGAGGGCGCGGGCGAGCGCGCCCCCGAGGTCGCCAAGGCGTACGTCGCCGAGCTGCGCGAGCTCATCAAGGCGCTCGGCGTCTCCGAGGCCCGTATGGAGATGGGCCAGATGCGCTGCGACGTCAACCTGTCGCTGCGCCCGCACGGCCGGGAGAAGTTCGGCACGCGGAGCGAGACGAAGAACGTCAACTCGCTGCGCTCGGTGGAGCGCGCGGCGCGCTACGAGATCCAGCGCCACGCCGCCGTCCTCTCCTCCGGCGGCACGATCATCCAGGAGACCCGCCACTTCCACGAGGACACCGGGTCCACGACCTCGGGCCGCGTGAAGGAGGAGGCCGAGGACTACCGGTACTTCCCGGAGCCCGACCTCGTCCCCGTGGCGCCGTCCCGCGAGTGGGTCGAGGAGCTGCGCGCGGGCCTGCCCGAGCAGCCGCTGGCCCGCCGCAACCGGCTGCGCGAGGAGTGGGGCGTCGGCGCCCACGACATGCAGTCGATCCTCAACGCCGGGGCCATCGACCCGATCGTCGCGACGATCGAGGCCGGTGCCGACGCCGCCTCCGCCCGCAAGTGGTGGATGGGCGAACTGGCCCGCAGCGCCAACGAGTCGGCGACGTCCCTGGAGGACCTCCCGATCACCCCGGCGCAGGTCGCCCGGGTGGCGCAGCTGGTCGCCGCCGGTGACCTGAACGACAAGCTCGCCCGGCAGGTCATCGAGGGCGTTCTCGCCGGCGAGGGCACCCCGGACGAGGTCGTCGACAAGCGCGGTCTGAAGGTCGTCTCGGACGAGGGCGCGCTGACGACCGCCGTCGAGGAGGCCATCGCCGGCAACCCGGGCATCGCCGACAAGATCCGCGGCGGCAAGGTCCAGGCCGCGGGCGCGCTCGTCGGAGCGGTCATGAAGGCCACCCGTGGCCAGGCCGACGCGGCCCGCGTCAAGGAGCTCATCCTGGAGAAGCTGGGCGTCAGCGAGGGCTGAGTCCCGGTTCCCTGTCTCCACCCACCTCGGGGGGACGCGCCGTTCGCGGCGCGTCCCCCCGAGTGCGTCCTGGCGCGCCGCCCGGGGTGACGGAAGTCGCGGAAGTGTCCTGTGAGCTGCGTCGTGCTCCTGTGAGTAAGCCCACGAAAGGGACAAAAGATCTCTTCCGACTGTAAGAGTGTCTGGGCATTGCTCATACGTTCTTTGCGGGCTGTTCCGTTACATTGTCGGCTGTTCCCGATCAAAGACCACGAATCATCCAGGGAGCACGTCCGTGGCAGCCCTTGCGCGCTGGTGTGTCCGACACCGCCTCGTCGCCGTTCTGCTGTGGCTCCTCGCTCTGGGCGGCACGACCGCCGCCGCGGCCGTGGCGGGCTCCGCGTACTCGAACGACTACGAGGTCCCCGGCACCGAGTCCGGCAGCGCCACCCGGCTGCTCCAGGAGGGCTTCCCGAGCCTCGGCGGCGACGCCGACACCGTGGTCTGGCACACGGCACCGGGCAGCGTGCGCTCCGCGGACGTCGAGCAGACGATGAGCCGCACCCTGGACCGGATCGCCGGCCTCCCCGGCGTCGCCTCGGTCGTCAGCCCGTACGAGGGCCGCCACAGCGGGCAGATCAGCGCCGACGGACGCACGGCGTACGCGGCGGTCACCTTCGAGGACCGGGCCGAGAACATCGACCCCGCCGAGGCGAAGGCCGTCGTCGACACCGCCCACGAGGCCGGGACCGACGGACTCCAGGTGGAACTGGGCGGCACCGCCGTCGCGGCCACCGAACCGGCCGGGGGACACCTCGCCGAGGTCATCGGCGTCCTGGTCGCCGCCGTGGTCCTCTTCCTCGCCTTCGGCTCCTTCGCCGCCTCCATGCTGCCCATCGCCACCGCACTCGTCGGCGTCGGCACCGCCTACGCCGCGATAGTGCTCCTCGGGCACGCCATGACCGTCGCCGACTTCGCGCCGATGCTCGGGATGCTGATCGGGCTCGGGGTCGGCATCGACTACGCGCTGTTCATCGTGACCCGGCACCGGCGGGGCCTGAAACGGGGCCTGCCGGTCGCGGAGGCCGCGCAGAACGCCGTGGCCACCACCGGCCGGGCCGTCGTCTTCGCCGGCGCCACCGTCTGCATCGCCCTGCTCGGCATGCTCATCCTGCGGCTCGGCTTCCTCAACGGCGTGGCGATCGCGGCCTCGCTGACCGTGGTCCTCACGGTCGCCGCCTCCGTGACCCTGCTGCCCGCCCTGCTGTCCTTCATCGGGCCGCGCGCGCTCAGCCGGCGCGAGCGGCGGCGGCTGGCCGAGCACGGACCCGAACCGGAGATCACCACCGGGCTCGCCGCCCGCTGGTCCGCGTTCGTGGAGCGGCACCCGAAACTGCTGGGGAGCCTCGCGGTGGCCGTCATGGCGCTCCTCGCGCTGCCGACGCTCTCCCTGCACCTGGGCACCTCCGACCAGGGCAACGGGCCCACCTCGTCGACCACCCGGCAGGCCTACGACCTCATCGCGGACGGCTTCGGACCCGGCGTGAACGGTCCCCTGACCCTCGTCACCCCGGTCGGCGGCGCCGCGGACCGGCTGGCGCTCGACAACCTCGACGCCACGCTGAGGTCCACCGAGGGCGTCGCCTCGGTGACCCCCGTGACGTACGGATCCGGGGGCGGCACCGCGTACCTCACCGTCGTCCCGGAGTCCGCCCCGCAGTCCCAGCGGACCAGCGAACTCGTCGACCGGCTGCGCGGCGAGGTGCTGCCGCGCGCCGAGACGGGCACCTCGCTCGACGTGCACGTCGGCGGGGTGACGGCGAGCTACGACGACTTCGCGGACGTCATCGTCGGCAAACTCCCGCTGTTCGTGGGCGTGGTGATCGGACTCGGCTGCGTCCTGCTCCTGGTCGCCTTCCGGTCCCTCGGCATCCCGGTCAAGGCCGCCGTCATGAACGTCGCCGCCGTCGCCGCGGCCTTCGGCGTGGTGGTCGCGGTCTTCCAGTGGGGCTGGGGCAGCGAGCTGCTGGGGCTGGGCAGGGCCGGGCCGATCGAGCCGTTCCTTCCCGTGATCATGGTCTCGGTGCTCTTCGGCCTCTCCATGGACTACCAGGTGTTCCTGGTCAGTCGGATGTACGAGGAGTGGCTGGAGACCGGCGACAACCGGCGGGCCGTGCGCGTCGGCCTCGCCGAGACCGGCCGCGTGATCAACTCGGCCGCCGTCATCATGATCTCGGTCTTCCTCGCCTTCGTGCTCAGCGGCGACCGCGTCATCGCGATGTTCGGGATCGCCCTCGCGGCGGCCGTCGCCCTCGACGCCTTCGTCCTGCGCACGCTGCTCGTCCCCGCCCTGATGCACCTGCTGGGCGACGCCAACTGGTGGCTGCCGGGCTGGCTCGACCGGCGCCTGCCCCGGATCAGCATCGAACCCCCCGAACGCCGTACCCCCCAGGGCGCCGGAGCGAGCGTCCCCGGGAAGCGCCGCGAGGACGACGTCGCCCTGGTCGGCGTACTGGAGAACGAGCGACGGCGCGACGTGAGCGACGCCGTCGGCTGAGGGCGGGCGCCGGCGCGTCTCCTCATGCGCCGATCGTTATGCACCGACACAGAGAACATTAAGAAACCTCTCAGACTTCGTCCGTACCGTGCGACGCATGGGAACCAAGACAGCTGACGAGGCCGGAACCGAGACCGGCACCGAGGCGCAGAGCGACGAGAAGACCGAGCACGTCACGAAGGCCGGCCTGCCGGACGGGACCGCGGCCGAGGAGCAGGACGCGGCCGAGGCCGAGGAGCGGGCCGCCCGGGACTCCTCCGGAGTGGGCCAGGGTGCCGCCGCGGTCGTCTCCGCCGGGCTCGGCGTCGTCTCGCTCACCGGCAGCTGGGTCGGCACCGTGGCCGCCGCCCGCGAGACGCTCGTCGGCCAGCTCCGGACCTCGTCGTCCGCGAGCGTCGCCAAGCAGGTCCAGGAGGTCTACGGGGACGCCTGGCAGGTCACGGCGCTGATCGGCGGCCTGTTCGCGCTGGCCGCCCTGATCGTCGGCGTCGTCGTGCTGGCCCGCCCCGCCTTCGGGGCCCCCGGCAGGCCGCAGGCGCCCTGGATCAAGTCGGTCGCCTGGGCCGGCGTCGCACTCGGCGTCGTGGGGCTGCTGCTGGCCGTCGCCAAGTACTCCGACCTCCTGCTCGGACTGCCTTCCACCAGCTGAGACCCCGTACCCCCGCACGACCTGAGGGGCCTTAGAGCCGCCGTGAGTCACCCACGGCCGTTCTAAGGCCCCTTCCGCGTCCAAGATGCGGAACTCTCCCGATGTGGCGGACCCCCCTGGGAGACGAGAGTTGAGTCATCGCACCGAGCGAGGACCGAGACCGACAGCTCTTCAGGGGAGACGAGATGTACGAGTACGAGATCCACCAGACCCGCTCCGCCGACCTCATCCGCCAGGCCGACCACCACCGCATGGTCCGGGAGGCCCTGCGCAGCCGCCGGGCCGCCGCCCGCGCGTCAGCCGGCCAGGACACCGGAGGGCAGGCCCATACCGACCGCCCCCGCCGGCACCGGTTCGCCCGCGTCGCGTGAGCGCCGGGGCGGGGGAGGACGGCCGTACGGGGGTCGGCCGCCCTCCCTCCGACGCCCTCGTCCCGGCAGCCGACACGGCTGCCGGGACGACGGCCGTTCCGGCTCCCGGCAGCGGTCCGGCCACCTCGCGCACGGGGCGGGCCGGGGCCGCGCCGCCGATAATCGGTGCCGCTCGGTCGGACCCCTGTGCGATGCTCGGCGCTGTGGAAACCAGGTCTGTCAGCCCGGTGTTCATCGGCCGAGCCGACGAACTGGAGGCCCTGCGCGAAGCCCTCGCCCGTGCCGCCGCCGGCGAGCCGCAGGCGCTGCTGCTCGGCGGTGAGGCCGGCGTCGGCAAGACCCGCCTGATCGAGGAGTTCGCCACCGCGGCCGCCGCCGGGGGAGCCGTCGTCGCGGTCGGCGGCTGCGTCGAGATCGGTGCCGACGGACTTCCCTTCGCCCCGTTCTCCAGCGCCCTGCGCGCCCTGCGCCGCGAACTCCCGGACGAACTGGCCGCGGCGGCCGCGGGACAGGAGGAGGAACTGGCCCGGCTGCTGCCGGAACTCGGCGAGGCCACCCGCGGGCGCGGGCACGAAGAGGACGGCATGGCCCGCCTGTTCGAGCTCACCGCCCGGCTCCTGGAGCGCGTCGCCGCCGCCCGCACCGCCGTCCTCGTCCTGGAGGACCTGCACTGGGCCGACGCCTCCACCCGGCACCTCCTGGCCTACCTCTTCCGCACCCTGCGCAGCGGCCGCCTCGTCGTCGTCGCCACCTACCGCGCCGACGACATCCACCGGCGCCACCCGCTGCGCCCCCTGCTGGCCGAGCTCGACCGGCTCCGCACGGTCCGCCGCATCGAGCTGAGCCGGTTCAACCGCGTCGAGGTCGGCCGCCAGATCGCCGGCATCCTCGCCCACGAACCCGACCCGGCCCAGGTCGACGAGATCTTCGAACGCTCCGACGGGAACGCCTTCTTCGTCGAGGAACTCGCCGTCGCCTCCCACGAGGGCGGCTGCGCCGGCCTCACCGACTCCCTGCGCGACCTGCTGCTCGTCCGCGTGGAAGGGCTGCCCGAGGACGCCCAGCGGGTCGCCCGGATCGTCGCCGAGGGCGGCTCCACCGTCGAGTACCCGCTCCTCGCCGCCGTGGCCCGGCTCGCCGAGGACGACCTGATCGAGGCGTTGCGGGCGGCCGTCGGCGCCAACATCCTGCAGCCCGCGCCCGGCGGCGACGGCTACCGCTTCCGGCACTCCCTGGTCCGCGAGGCCGTCAGCGACGACCTGCTGCCCGGCGAGCGCTCCCGCCTCAACCGCCGGTACGCCGAAGCCCTCGAAGCCCGCCCCGAGCTGGTCCCGGCCGACGCGCGCGCCACCCGCCTGGCCAGCTACTGGTACCACGCCCACGACGCCGCCAAGGCCCTGCCCGCCGTCCTGCACGCCGCGGTGGAGGCCCGCCGCCGGCACGCGCCCTCCGAGCAACTGCGCCTGCTGGAAAGGGCGATGGAGCTGTGGGAGGTCGCCCCCGAGACCGTACGGGCCGGACTGCGCCCCGTCGACTACACCGAGGTGTACCCTCCCCCACTGTCCGAAAGACGTGGGGGGACCCCCAGCGGCTGCGACCCGGCGACCACGCCCCTGCGCTACCTCGACCTGATGGCCGAGGCCGCCGTCGCGGGGCGTCTGTGCGGGGAACGCGAACGCGCCATGAAGATCACCAAGCGGGCGCTGCGCCTCCTGGAGGACGAGCCGGATCCGTTGCGCGCGGCCTGGTTCTGGGTCCAGCGCTCCCGCCTCGTCCAGGGCCAGGCCCGCGGCGACGGCTGGAAGGAACTCGCCACCGCCCAGGACCTCGTACGCGGTCTGCCGCCGTCGGAGGTGCACGCCGAGGTGCTCGCCATGGTCGCCGGCTGGTCGATGCTCCACGACCCCGGCCCCGACGCGCTCTCCGACGCCCAGCGCGCCGTGGAGTACGCGCGCATGGTGGGCGCCGACGACATCGAGCTGAACGCCCGGCTCACCCTCGGCGGCCTGATGGTCGACGCGGGCGCCACCGAGGCCGGACTCGCCGAGATGTTCGAGGTCAGGGACCGGGTGGTGGAGCGCGGGGTCACCCAGGTCGTGGGCCGCAGCCACGTGAACCTGCCGTCGGTCCTGGAGGGCGTCGGCCGCTCCGAGGAGGCGGTCTCCATCCTCCGCGAGGGCCTCACCCTCACCCGGCGGATGGGTCTGCTGGACTCCGAGGCATGGGTGTGGACCAACCTCTCCGAGTCGCTCTACTCGCTGGGCCGCTGGGACGAGGCGACGGAGGCCGCGACGAACGCCCACACCACCGGGCAGAGCGCCAAACCGCGCGGCGGCGCCTCCAGCCGGCTCGCCCACATCGCCCTCGCCCGGGGCGAGTTGGCCGCCGTGGCCCGTCATCTGGCCGCCGCCCGCGGGTTCTACGGCACCCACGACCCGATGCCGCAGAACTCCCTGCCGCTGCTGCGCATAGCCATCGGCCTGGCCGCGGGCGAGGGCCGTCACGAGGAGGCCCGCACCGCGCTGTGCGAGGCCCTGGACGCGGGTTTCCCGCCCGGCACCCAGCGCTACGGCTGGCCGCTGCTGCTGGCCGGCACCACGGCCGAGGCCGACTTCCGGGGGCTGCCCCCGGCCGGGCCGGGCCGCGCCGAGATCCTCGGCCGCATCCGCGCCGCCGCCCGCTCCCTCGCCACCGGAGCGCCCATCTGGCGGGCGTACGAGCAGTGGGTGCGCGCCGAACTCCGGCGCGCCGAGGGCACGGCGGCCCCGCGGGTCTGGTCCGACGTGGTCACCGCCGTCGAACCCCTGGCCCGCCCCTATGACCTGGCCCGCGTCCGGCACCGCCTCGCCGAGTCGCTGCTCGCCTCCGGCGCGGACGACGACGACCGGGCCCGCGCCACCGAACTGCTGCGGCTGGCCGGCGCGGTCGCCGGGCACCTCGGAGCCCGGCCCCTCGCCGACGCCGTCGCCCTGCTCGCCCGGCACGCACGCCTCACCCTGTCCCACGCCCCGGCCGAGCCCGTACGGGCGGCCGGTGCCTGCGCCGACCCCGTGGAGGCGCTCGGGCTCACCAGCCGCGAGCGGGACGTCCTGCGTCTCGTGGCCGCCGGCCGCAGCAACCGCCAGATCGCCGAGCGGCTGTTCATCTCGCCGAAGACGGCCAGCGTCCACGTGTCGAACATCCTCGCGAAGCTCGGTGTCTCGGGTCGCGGGGAGGCCGCCGCGCTGGCACACCGGCTGCGGCTGTTCCCCCCGGAGACACCGGCCGCCCGGGCGACGGGCGGCGGACCTACGCTGTGAGGAGCCGGGCCGAGGGAGGCGCCGTGTTCAACATGTTCGAGGAGCTGTTCGCACCGGGCCGCAAGCACACCGACGACGAGCGCAAGCGGCTGGAGCTGAGCCGCGTCGACCTGAACGACGGCGACCCCGGGCGGGGCCCGATAGACCTCACCTCGGGCAAGGTCGTCGTCCGCGCGCGGCCGCCCGCCCCGGACCCGCCGGAGGAAACGCCCGCGGCCGGTCCGGCGCCGCGGGACCCGGCGACGGAGCCCGCCACCCCGCCCGGCGCGGACCGAACGGAGCCCGAGCCGTCCGGCGCGGACCGACGGGCCCCCGCGGAGCCCGAGCCGCCCGGCGCGGGGTGATCCGGCCGGCTCGCTCACCGCGAGCCGGCCCGTCCGGCGCCCCTACTTCACCGCGAGCTCCAGGATTCTGTCGTCGCCGCCCTCGGGGGAGCCGCGGCCGTCCGTCTCGCTCGTCACCAGCCACAGCCGGTCGCCGCCCGCGGAGACCACCGTGCGCAGGCGGCCGTACTCGCCCTTCAGGAACGCCTGCGGTTCGGCGGACGCCTCGGTGCCCTTCAGGGGAATCCGCCACAGCCGCTGGCCCCGCAGGCCCGCCATCCACACCGACCCCTCGGCGTAGGCGATGCCGCTGGGGGACGCCTCGTCCGTGTGCCACTGGGCGACCGGGTTCTCGAACGCCTTGTCGTCGCTCTTGCCCTCGGCGTCGGGCCACCCGTCGTTGTCGCCCGGCCCGACGTGGTTCAGCTCGTCCCAGGTGTCTTGCCCGAACTCGGACGCCCACAGGCGCTGCTTGTCGTCCCAGGCCAGCCCCTGGACGTTGCGATGGCCGTACGAGTACACGACGGAGTCGCCGAAGGGGTTCCCCGGAGCCGGCTCGCCCTCCGGGGTCATCCTCAGGATCTTGCCGCCCAGCGACTTCTTGTCCTGGGCGAGCCCCGTGTCGCCGGTCTCGCCCGTGCCCGCGTACAGCATGCGGTCCGGGCCGAAGGCGATCCGGCCGCCGTTGTGGATGACGCCCTTGGGGATGCCCCGCAGGATCGTGTCCGGGGCGCCCAGCTGCTCGCCGGCCGGCTTCTCCTCCTCGTACAGCAGGCGGGCGATGCGGTTGTCCGACGCCGTGGTGAAGTACGCGTAGACCATGTGGTCCGAGGCGTACGCGGGGGAGAGCGCCAGCCCCAGGAGGCCCCCCTCACCCGACGCCGCGACCCCCGGCACCCTGCCCAGCTCCGACTTCTCACCGGTCTTGGCGTCGATCCGCGTGATCGTGCCCTCGTCGCGCGAGGCGACCAGCAGGTCGCCGTCCGGCAGCGGGGCCAGGCCCCAGGGCGACTTCAGGCCCTCGGCGACGGTACGCACCACCTCGACCGAGCCCTTCGCGGGCGGCGCGCTCTCCCCGGGCGCCCCGGAGGACGAGGCCGCCGGGGTCCTCCTGTCCGGCCCCGCGCTCCCGGTGGCGTCCGGCCCTCCTCCGTCGTCGGAGGAGCAGCCGGCCGTCAGCAGGAGCGCGGCCGTGGCCAACACGGCCGTCACAGCTCGACGTTGCACGATCAAGGTCCCTTCGACGCGGTGGTCCTACTGTTCATACACCGCCCGCGCGCCACAGGTTCCCGATCACCGCCGCCGACGCCGGGAGATCCGGTCAGTCCCAGGATCCCCGCGCCGCCGGAAGCCGCGCCACCGCCGCCAGATCCTCGGCCGACAGCCGCAGCTCCGCCGCTCGCGCGTTCTCCGTCGCCCACCGCTCCCGCTTGGCCCCGGGCACCGGCACCACGTGCGGGCCCTGCGCCAGGACCCAGGCCAGCGCCACCTGCGCGGGCGTCACCCCGTCCCCGTACCGCTCGGCGATCCTGCGCAGCCCGACGACGATCGGCTGGTTGGCGGCCATCATCTCGGCGGTGAACCGCGGGTGCCGGGCGCGCAGGTCGTCCGGCTCGAACCCCTCGCCGGGCGTCAGCGTCCCGGTGAGGAACCCGTTGCCCAGCGGCATCGCGGCGAGGAAGCCCACCCCGCGCGCCGCGCACCACGGCAGCAGCGCGTCCAGCGCCTCCGGCGACCACACCGACAGCTCGGCCTGCACGGCGCTCACCGGGAACACCTGCTGCACGCGCTCCAGTTGCCGGATCGTCCCGTCGTGCAGCCGGGCCCCCGGACGACGGCGGGAGCGCGCGCCGACCGCGCACAGTCCGAGCGCCCGGACCTTGCCGGCCGACACCAGCTCCGCCATCGCCCCCCAGGTCTCCTCGACCGGTATCTCCGGGTCCGCGCGGTGCAGCTGGTAGAGGTCGATCACGTCCGTCTGGAGCCGGCGCAGCGAGGCGTCGCAGGCCCGTCTCACGTAGCCGGGGCGGCCGTTGGCCACGATGTGCTGCTCGCCCACCAGCAGTCCGACCTTGGTGGACACGAACGCCTCCGAGCGCCGCTCCTTCAACACCCTGCCCAGCAGCAGCTCGTTGGTGAAGGGGCCGTACATGTCGGCGGTGTCCAGCAGCGACGAGCCGAGATCCAGGGCCCGGTGAACCGTCCGCAGCGACTCGTCGCTCCGCTGCCGCGAACCGGTGTACGCCCAGTTCATCGGCATGCACCCCAGTCCGACGGCCCCCACATCGAGCGTCGCCGCACCGATCGTCCTGCGCTCCACCTGGCCGCACCCTCCCTCTCTGGCACCCCAAACTAACCAATGGACCCGTGCGGCCTTCGCATAGCCTCCTGACCATGACTTCCGATGTGTGGCTCCCGTTCCGCGCGGACGAGATCGACGGCCTGCCCGACGGCCTCGACTACCGCTTCTGGAACGGTGACCAGGACTTTCCCGCGGACCCCGCCGAGTGTGCCTTCTACGTCGTGCCGTACATGAAGGGGGCCGAGGTCTCCGCGCGCCCGCTGCCCCGCATGACGTCCGTCCAAGCCCTGCAGACCCTGTCCGCGGGCATCGACCACGTCGAGCCGGGCCTGCGCCACCTGCGTCCCGGCGTGCGGCTGTGCAACGCCCGCGGGGTGCACGAGGCCAGCACCGCCGAACTCACCCTGGCGCTCGTCCTCGCCTCGCTGCGCGGCATCCCCGACTTCGTCCGGGGACAGGACCGCGAGGAGTGGCGCTCCGGGTTCCGCCCGGCCCTGGCCGACAAGTCCGTCCTCATCGTGGGATACGGGTCGATCGGCGCCGCCATCGAGGACCGGCTCGCACCCTTCGAGCTCGCGCGGGTGGCGCGCGTCGCACGCTCCGCCCGCACGACGGAGCGCGGTCCGGTGCACCCGCTCACCGAACTCCCCGCCCTGCTGCCCGAAGCGGACGTCGTCATCCTGTCCACGCCGCTCAACGACACCACCCGTGGCCTGGCCGGGGCCGACTTCCTCGCCCGCATGAAGGACGGCGCCCTGCTCGTCAACGTCGCCCGCGGCCCCGTCGTGGACACCAAGGCCCTCCTCTCCGAACTGGAGAGCGGCCGGATCACCGCGGCCCTCGACGTCACCGACCCCGAACCGCTGCCCCCGGGGCACCCGTTGTGGCATGCGCCGGGCCTGCTCGTCAGCCCGCACGTCGGCGGACCCACGTCCGCGTTCCTGCCCCGCGCCAAGCGGCTGCTGGTCGCACAGTTGACCCGGTTCGCGCGCGGGGAGGCGCTTCACAACGTAGTGCTCACAACCGGCGGTTGATCGGCGTACCGTTCACTCCCCGTCCGGTTCGGGCACCCTTCGCAGTCGCCCGAACGCGTTCCGTACGGGCATACGTGCTGGTCGTCACGGAGCGTAGAGGAACTATGTCCCTGAGTGACGATACTGGTGTATCGTCCCGACAGGGGCTGCGCCGCGCACCGTTCGGCGCCGGGGACGAAGAGTCAAGACTGCGAGGGGGGCGACGGGCGATGCACGGCCTATGGACCAACGATCCGACGCGGCGGGGCCGCCGACGGCGACCCTGGCGGGCGGCGACGCGCAGGCGCGGCCACGGCCACAGCGGTCATCACCACCACCGCAGGCACAGCGGCCGCAGGAGGCACACGCACCCCGCACCCCGCGATCAGCGGGACCCCGCGGCGGCACGGACCGGGTGGGCGCGGTGAGTTCCCCGCCGCCGCCCACCGCCTTCGAGGGAGCGCTGCGCCCGCAGCGGCTCCTCGGGACGCTGCTGACCCGCAGGCCGGCACCCGGCGGCGGGGCCGGCATGCGGTCGCAACTCGTCCTGGCCCTGGTGTGCGCGGCCTACGGAATCGGGGCCGCGCTCGGCTGGGGCTCGCCCCGCGCCGCCCTCGTCATGGGCGACTTCGGCCTGAGCGCCGCGGCGGGCGCCGCCGCGGTCTCCTGCTACCTGTACGCCCGCAGGCGACGCATCCGCTTCCGGCCCGCGTGGCTGCTGTTCTCGCTGTCCTCCGCGATGGCCTCGCTGGGCAACCTGGTCTGGGGGTGGTACGAGGTCGTGCTCGGGATCACCGTGCCCAGCCCCAGCTACGCCGACCTGTTCTTCCTCTGCTTCGCCCCGCCCGCGATCGTGGGCCTCCTGGTGCTCGCCAAGAGGCCCGTGACGAAGGCCGGCTGGGTCTGCCTGGCCCTGGACGCCTGGCTGATCGGCGGCTCGCTGCTCACGCTGTCGTGGAGCCTGGCGCTGGCGCAGGCGGCCAAGATGGACGGCCCGAGCGTCGCGCACACCGCGCTCTCGCTCGCGTACCCCCTCCTGGACATCGCCCTCGTCAGCATGGTGCTCGCCCTGCACTTCCGGCGCTCGGCGGTCAACCGGTCCGCGGTGAACACCGCCATCGGCGCCCTCGCCCTCACCGTCATGTGCGACGCCCTGTTCACCTCGCCCCTGCTGCACAACAACTACCGCTCGGGGCAACTCCTCGACGCGGGCTGGTTCGCCGGCTCCCTGCTGCTCGCCTACGCCCCCTGGGTCGGCCTGCGCGACGGCCGCCACCCGGACCGCGAGGGGCACACGCGCGTGGTGCACGAGCACGTCCCCGGGCAGCGCCCCGGAGGCCACCTCCACGAACCGGCCCAGGACGAGGCACCGGCCCAGGACCGGACACCCGCTCCGGGGCACACCCCGCTGCCGGGGCCCGCGCACGGCGGCGAGCGCGGACGCTGTCCGGCCACCCGGCCCATCACCGGCTCGCTGGCCGCGCTGACGCCCTATCTCGCCGCCGCGGTCTGCACGCTGGGCATCCTCTACAACGTGCTGAACGGCCACAGCGTCGACCGCGTGGTGCTGATCACCGGCGGCACGGTCGTGCTCGCCCTCGTCGTGCGCCAGGGCATCATGCTCCTCGACAACATCACCCTCACCCAGGAACTGGCGCAGAAGGAGAACCACTTCCGCTCCCTGGTGCAGGGGTCCAGCGACGTCATCATGATCGCCGCCCCCAACGGCATCCTCCGGTACGTCAGTCCGGCCGCCGCCGGGGTGTACGGCCGGCCCGCCGAGGAGCTCGTCGGGTCCGAACTGGCCGCGCTCATCCACCCCGAGGACCTCGGCTGCGTGGTGCACGAGGTGCGCCGCTTCCTGGCCGCGAGTCCCGCCGAGGAGCCCACCACCCGGATCGAGTGCCGCTTCAAGTCCGGCGACGGCGGGTGGCTCAATGTCGAGTCCACCGTCAACCGCCACCACGGCGGCCTCATCTTCAACAGCCGTGACGTGACCGAAAGGGTGCGCCTCCAGGCGCAGTTGCAGCACAACGCCGAGCACGACCCGCTCACCGACCTGCCCAACCGGGCCCTGTTCGGCAAGCGCGTCCAGCAGGCCCTGTCCGGCCGCCGCTCCACGGACCGCGGCACCGCCGTCCTCTTCATCGACCTCGACGGCTTCAAGGCGGTGAACGACACCATCGGCCACCAGGCGGGCGACGAACTCCTCGTCCAGGCCGCCCGCAGGCTCCAGGACTCGGTACGGCAGGGCGACACGGCCGCCCGCCTCGGCGGTGACGAGTTCGCCGCCCTCATCGTCGGCGACGGCGCCCGCGACCGCTCCGCCCGCGAACGGCACATCATGGACCTGGCCGACCGGCTCCGGATCACCCTGTCGCAGCCGTACGCCATCGACGGCAACGATGTCCGGGTCGCCGCCTCCATCGGCGTCGCCTTCGCCGAACCGGGCCTCGGCGCGGGCGAGCTCCAGCGCAACGCGGACCTCGCCATGTACCGCGCCAAGGGTGCGGGCAAGGGCCGTGTCGAGCTGTACGCCCCCCAGATGCAGCAGGACGTCGTCCGCAAGGCCGAGCTGGCGACCCGGCTGCGGGCCGCCCTGCACGACGGCGAGTTCGCCCTGCTCCACCAGCCCGTCGTCGCCCTGGAGAACGGCCGGATCACGTCGGTCGCCGCCCAGGCCCGCTGGCGCTCCTCCCAGGGCGTCTTCTTCACCCCGGCCGAGTTCCTGCGGGTGGCCGAGGACAACGACCGCACCGCCGAACTCGGCCGCTGGATGCTGGAGCAGGCCGTCGAGCAGGCCGCCGAGCGCACCGCCACCGGTCTGTCCGTCCCCGTCGCCGTGCGGATGAGCGCCCGCAGACTGCTGGACCGCTCCATGCCGCTCGGCTCCGTCGAGGCGCTGCTGACCCGGCACGGCCTCGCGTCGGGCGCCCTGGTCGTCGAGCTGTCCGACATGGACCCGCGGGTCTCCCTGGACGAGCTGGAGCGCCGGCTGAACGCGCTGCGGCGCATGGGCGTCCGGATCGCGCTGGACGGCTTCGGCAGCGGCTACGCGGCCATCACGGCGCTGCGCCGGCTCCCCGTCGACGTACTGAAACTCGACCGCGGGCTGGTCGAGGGCGTCGTGGAGTCCGCGCGGCTGCACAAGATCACCAGCGGGCTGCTGCGCATCGCCACCGACCTCGGGCTGCAGTCCGTGGCCGACGGCGTGGACCTGCCGGAGCAGGTCGTCGCCCTGCGCGCGATGGGCTGCACGCACGGGCAGGGCATGGCGTTCTCCGGACCGCTCGACGAATACCGGCTGCGCCGGGCCCTGTCCCTCGGCCACTACGCGGTCCCGCACGGCCCGGTCGAGCCCGCCTTCGCCGGCGGCGGCGCGGGAAGGTACGGCAGCGGCCTGCCCGCCGTCTACGGGGGCGGCACGGCGCTCCGTTCACATAATGAGACTCCCGTCCCACCCACTTGACAGTCGGTGCGTGCCGGGGGGAGGGTCAATGCCATGCGCACCCGAATTCTCGTACTTGGAAAGCGCGTCGGCTGAAGCTGGGGCACACCGGAGGACGATCCGGAACACCCAGCGACCGCACCCGGCGCGCTCCCCTCGCTTGCCTCACGGCACGAGGGGTTTTTTGTTGCACAGACGCCTTTCCATCAGCAAACGCACACCGCACAAACCTCGCAAAAACCCTCAGCATCGAGAAGAGAATGCCGATGACCGAGCAGGCCACCGGGGCCCACCATCCGCAGCCGCGGCCCCGTTCCGGAGGACATCAGTCCGCCCCCGAGCACGTCACGGGTGCGCAGTCCCTCATCCGCTCTCTCGAGGAGGTCGGGGCCGACACGGTATTCGGCATTCCCGGCGGTGCGATCCTCCCGGCGTACGACCCGCTGATGGACTCGACGCGCGTGCGGCACGTGCTCGTCCGTCACGAGCAGGGCGCGGGCCACGCGGCCACCGGCTACGCGCAGGCCACCGGCCGGGTCGGCGTCTGCATGGCGACGTCGGGCCCCGGCGCCACCAACCTGGTCACGCCGATCGCCGACGCGCACATGGACTCCGTGCCGCTGGTCGCCATCACCGGCCAGGTCGCCTCCAAGGCGATCGGCACGGACGCCTTCCAGGAGGCGGACATCGTCGGCATCACGATGCCGATCACCAAGCACAACTTCCTGGTGACCAAGTCCGAGGACATCCCGCGGACGATCGCGGAGGCCTTCCACATCGCCTCCACCGGCCGGCCCGGCCCCGTCCTCGTCGACATCGCCAAGGACGCCCTCCAGGCGAAGACCACCTTCAGCTGGCCGCCCACCCAGGACCTGCCCGGCTACCGCCCGGTGACCAAGCCGCACGCCAAGCAGATCCGCGAGGCCGCCAAGCTGATCACCGCCGCCAAGCGGCCGGTCCTGTACGTCGGCGGCGGCGTCCTGAAGGCGAAGGCCACCGCCGAGCTCAAGGTCCTCGCCGAACTCACCGGAGCGCCCGTCACCACCACCCTGATGGCGCTCGGCGCATTCCCCGACAGCCACCCGCTGCACGTGGGGATGCCGGGCATGCACGGTGCGGTCACCGCCGTCACCGCGCTGCAGAAGGCCGACCTGATCGTCGCCCTCGGAGCCCGCTTCGACGACCGCGTCACCGGCAAGCTGGACAGCTTCGCCCCGTTCGCCAAGATCGTCCACGCCGACATCGACCCGGCGGAGATCGGCAAGAACCGCGCCGCCGACGTGCCGATCGTCGGTGACGCCCGCGAGGTCATCGCCGACCTGGTCCAGGCCGTCCAGAAGGAGCACAGCGACGGCCACCTGGGCGAGGCCGCCCGGTCGAAGTACGCGGCCTGGTGGAAGGACCTCGACCGCTGGCGCGAGACGTACCCGCTGGGTTACGAGCAGCCCGAGAACGGCTCGCTGTCGCCGCAGCAGGTCATCGAGCGCATCGGCCAACTCGCCCCCGAGGGCACGATCTTCGCGGCGGGCGTCGGCCAGCACCAGATGTGGGCCGCGCACTACATCCAGTACGAGCAGCCCGCGACCTGGCTGAACTCGGGCGGCGCCGGGACGATGGGCTACGCGGTCCCGGCCGCGATGGGCGCCAAGGCCGGGGCCCCGGACCGCACGGTCTGGGCGGTCGACGGCGACGGCTGCTTCCAGATGACCAACCAGGAACTCACCACCTGCGCCCTGAACAACATCCCGATCAAGGTCGCCATCATCAACAACGGCGCCCTCGGGATGGTCCGCCAGTGGCAGACCCTCTTCTACAACCAGCGGTACTCCAACACCGTGCTGCACTCCGGCCCCGGGGCCAGCGGCAAGGAGCCCAGCGCCGGCACCCGCGTCCCCGACTTCGTGAAGCTGTCGGAGGCCATGGGCTGCCACGCCATCCGCTGCGAGTCCCCGGACGACCTCGACAAGGTCATCGAGGAGGCGAACTCGATCAACGACCGCCCGGTCGTCGTGGACTTCATCGTCCACGAGGACGCGATGGTGTGGCCGATGGTCGCCGCCGGCACCTCGAACGACGAGATCATGGCCGCCCGGGACGTCCGCCCCGACTTCGGCGACAACGAAGACGACTGAGAGCCGCAGGAGAAGGAACGCCACCCATGACCAAGCACACGCTCTCCGTCCTGGTCGAGAACAAGCCGGGTGTCCTCGCCCGGATCACCGCCCTGTTCTCGCGTCGCGGTTTCAACATCGACTCCCTCGCGGTCGGTGTCACCGAGCACCCCGACATCTCCCGCATCACCATCGTGGTGAGCGTCGCCGACCTCCCCCTGGAGCAGGTGACGAAGCAGCTCAACAAGCTCGTCAACGTCCTGAAGATCGTCGAACTGGAGCCGGGTTCCGCCGTTCAGCGGGAACTCGTTCTGGTGAAGGTGCGCGCGGACAACGAGACGCGCTCGCAGATCATCGAGATCGTCCAGCTGTTCCGCGCCAAGACCGTCGACGTCTCCCCGGAGGCCGTCACCATCGAGGCCACCGGCGGCAGCGACAAGCTGGAGGCCATGCTCAAGATGCTGGAGCCGTACGGCATCAAGGAGCTCGTCCAGTCCGGCACGATCGCCATCGGCCGCGGCGCCCGCTCCATCACCGACCGGTCGCTGCGCGCCCTCGACCGCTCCGCCTGACCCTTCCGGCCGGGGACCGACCGTCCCCGGCCACGGCACGACCGGAAACGGGCGGTCCGCACCCGCCGACCGCCCGCATCCCGAGACCCGAAGACTTCCCTTCCCCCGCCCGCCGTACGGTGGGACGCAGCACTACCGCAAACGAGGAGAACCCCAGTGGCCGAGCTGTTCTACGACGACGATGCCGACCTGTCCATCATCCAGAACCGCAAGGTCGCGGTCATCGGTTACGGCAGCCAGGGCCACGCCCACGCGCTGTCGCTCCGTGACTCGGGTGTCGACGTCCGGGTCGGTCTGCACGAGGGCTCGAAGTCCAAGGCCAAGGCCGAGGAGCAGGGCCTGCGCGTGGTGACGCCGTCGGAGGCGGCGGCCGAGGCCGACGTCATCATGATCCTGGTGCCGGACCCGATCCAGGCCCAGGTCTACGAGGAGTCCATCAAGGACAACCTGAACGACGGCGACGCGCTGTTCTTCGGCCACGGCCTGAACATCCGCTTCGGCTTCATCAAGCCCCCGGCCGGCATCGACGTCTGCATGGTCGCCCCCAAGGGTCCGGGCCACCTGGTGCGCCGTCAGTACGAGGAGGGCCGCGGCGTCCCCTGCATCGCGGCCGTCGAGCAGGACGCCACAGGCAACGCCTTCGCGCTGGCGCTCTCGTACGCCAAGGGCATCGGCGGCACCCGCGCCGGCGTCATCAAGACGACGTTCACCGAGGAGACCGAGACCGACCTGTTCGGCGAGCAGGCCGTCCTCTGCGGTGGTACCGCCGCGCTGGTCAAGGCGGGCTTCGAGACGCTGACCGAGGCCGGCTACCAGCCGGAGATCGCGTACTTCGAGTGCCTCCACGAGCTGAAGCTCATCGTCGACCTGATGTACGAGGGCGGCCTGGAGAAGATGCGCTGGTCGGTCTCCGAGACCGCCGAGTGGGGCGACTACATCACCGGCCCGCGGATCATCACGGACGCCACCAAGGCGGAGATGAAGAAGGTCCTCGCGGAGATCCAGGACGGCACGTTCGCCCAGCAGTGGATGGACGAGTACCACGGCGGCCTGAAGAAGTACAACGAGTACAAGACCCAGGACGAGAACCACCTCCTGGAGACCACCGGCAAGGAGCTGCGCAAGCTCATGAGCTGGGTCAACGACGACGAGGCGTAGGTCTCGGGGCGACGGGCCGGGGCAATACGCTCCGGCCCGTCGCCGAACCCGGGGTAACGGTGTTGTCCACTGAGGCCAGCCACGTCCGGGTGATCCTTCCGCGGAGGCGCAAGACGGCCCCCGCAGCAGCACTAGACTGCTGCACAACAAACGCGTCAGGCCCACAGCGTCGTGCGTCTTCCACGCGGCTCAAGCGACACCGAGGAAGTGAAGGCACGCCCCCACGCCACTCGGCGCGGGACGGCACCAGCACCTCCCCGGGGCCGCCGACAACCCTCCACCGCATGCGGCCGTCGGGACGGCCGTCCGCATTGGACTTGTGAGGACTCACGTGAGCTCGAAACCTGTCGTACTCATCGCTGAAGAGCTGTCGCCCGCGACCGTGGACGCCCTGGGCCCGGACTTCGAGATCCGGCAGTGCAACGGCGCGGACCGCGCCGAGCTGCTGCCCGCGATCGCCGACGTGGACGCGATCCTGATCCGGTCGGCCACCAAGGTCGACGCGGAGGCCGTCGCCGCCGCGAAGAAGCTCAAGGTCGTCGCACGAGCCGGCGTCGGCCTGGACAACGTCGACGTCTCCGCCGCCACCAAGGCCGGCGTCATGGTCGTCAACGCCCCCACCTCGAACATCGTGACCGCCGCCGAGCTGGCCTGCGGCCTCCTGCTCGCCACCGCGCGCCACATCCCCCAGGCCAACACCGCCCTGAAGAACGGCGAGTGGAAGCGCAGCAAGTACACGGGCGTCGAGCTGGCCGAGAAGACCCTCGGCGTCGTCGGCCTCGGCCGCATCGGCGCGCTGGTCGCCCAGCGCATGTCCGCGTTCGGCATGAAGGTCGTCGCCTACGACCCCTACGTGCAGCCCGCGCGCGCCGCCCAGATGGGCGTGAAGGTCCTGTCGCTGGACGAGCTGCTCGAGGTCGCCGACTTCATCACCGTGCACCTCCCCAAGACGCCCGAGACGCTCGGCCTGATCGGCGACGAGGCGCTGCACAAGGTCAAGCCCTCGGTGCGCATCGTGAACGCCGCCCGCGGCGGGATCGTCGACGAGGAGGCGCTGTACTCGGCGCTCAAGGAGGGCCGCGTCGCCGGCGCCGGCCTCGACGTGTACGCCAAGGAGCCCTGCACGGACTCCCCGCTCTTCGAGCTCGACCAGGTCGTCTGCACCCCGCACCTCGGCGCCTCCACCGACGAGGCCCAGGAGAAGGCCGGCATCGCCGTCGCCCGCTCCGTGCGCCTCGCCCTCGCCGGTGAGCTCGTACCGGACGCGGTGAACGTGCAGGGCGGTGTCATCGCCGAGGACGTGAAGCCCGGTCTGCCGCTCGCCGAGAAGCTGGGCCGCATCTTCACCGCCCTCGCCGGTGAGGTCGCCGTCCGCCTCGACGTCGAGGTCTACGGCGAGATCACCCAGCACGACGTGAAGGTGCTCGAACTCTCCGCGCTCAAGGGCGTGTTCGAGGACGTCGTCGACGAGACCGTGTCGTACGTGAACGCCCCGCTGTTCGCGCAGGAGCGCGGCGTCGAGGTACGTCTGACGACCAGCTCCGAGTCCCCGGACCACCGCAACGTGGTCACCGTCCGCGGCACGCTCGGCGACGGCCAGGAGGTCGCCGTCTCCGGCACGCTGGCCGGCCCCAAGCACCTCCAGAAGATCGTCGCCGTCGGCGAGTACGACGTGGACCTCGCGCTCGCCGACCACATGGTCGTGCTGAGCTACGAGGACCGCCCCGGTGTCGTCGGCACCGTCGGCCGCGTCTTCGGCGAGGCCGGTATCAACATCGCGGGCATGCAGGTCGCCCGTGCCGCCGTCGGCGGGGAGGCCCTCGCGGTCCTCACGGTCGACGACACCGTCCCGCAGTCCGTCCTCACCGAGGTCGCCGACGAGATCGGCGCCACGTCGGCCCGCTCGGTCAACCTCGTCTGAGTCGCGCACAACCGCCGCGCGCCGTACGGGAGTACGGGCCGCGCGAGCTGAGGGCCGGGTCACCTTCGGGTGGTCCGGCCCTTCGGCGTCCGGCGGGCGGACGTCAGGGGGACGCGGTGCGCTCCGGCTCGATCAGGCCCTGCCGGTAGGCGATGGCGACGGCCTCCGTGCGCCCGGCCGCGCCCAGCTTGCCGAGGATGTTCGAGACGTGGACGCTGGCCGTCTTGCCGCTGATGAACAGCTCCTCGCCGATCTGGCGGTTGGTGCGGCCGAGGGCCAGGAGCCGCAGCACGTCGTACTCCCGGGCGGTCAGGACCGCGGCGCCGTCCTGCGCGGCGGGCCCGGCCTGGGCGAGCCGGCCGCGCCGGGCCAGGGCGTCCAGGTCCTCGCACAGGGGCACGGCACCGAGCCGTTCGGCGGTCTCGTGGGCGGCGCGGATCTGCTCGGCGGCCTCCTCGCGGCGGTCCGCCGTCAGCAGCGCCTCCGCGAGCCGCCGCCGGCACCGCGCCAGCTCGTACGGGTCGCCGTACCCGAAGGCCGCGACGGCCTTCTCCCAGGCGGTGACGTCGGGACCGGTGCGGGCGCGGGTCCACTCGGCCTCGGCGCGGGCCAGCCAGGCGAGCCCCTCGGGACCCTGCCGTGAGCCGTCCTCGCCCTTGGTGGCGGTGGCCCGGGCCAGCTCGACCAGCTCGTCCGCCGTCTCCGTCCACCGGCCCGCCTCCGTACGGTCGCCGGCCGTCCGCAGCTGCTCGGCCCGGTCCGCGACCGCGGCCAGGGCGAGCCCGGCCAGGTGCACCGCGACGTCCGGCCGTTCGGCCCCCGCCTCGCCCGCGAGCGTGGTGATCGTCGTACGGACCCGGGCGACGGCCGCCTCCGCGTCACCGCGCAGCGCCGCGGCGTCGGTCAGCACGATGCCCGCGACGAGCGTGGCCATCCAGTCGAACGGGCCGTCGAGCAGGGCGTGCGCGCGGTCGGCGGCCGTGTGGTCGCCGCGCGCCAGCGCCACGTACAGGGCGGGGCCGGTCGCGAAGCCGCCGGCGCTCGGCAGCCGCCCGGCGTCGGCGGCGGCCGCGCGGGCGCAGTCGTCCCAGCGGCCCAGCGTGTAGAACAGCAGGGACTGGAGGTAGCGCAGTTCCAGCGCGTACGGCGAGGACAGCAGGCCGGAGCGGCCCGCGCGGTCGAGTCCGTCGGCGAGCCAGGTCAGGCACTCGTCCAGGTCGCCCGACTCGTAGCAGCCGACCGCCAGGTTGAACAGAGCCCGCATCTCCACCGAGACGTTGCCCGCGAGCCGGGCAAGGCCGCGTGCCTCCGCCAGTCTGCGGCGGCCCTCGGGAGTGCGGCGGTTGTGCCCTTCGAGCCCGACCAGGGAGATCGTCAGGTCCGCCTGGGCGTCGCGGAGTCCGAGGTCCTCGGCGACGCGCAGGGCCTGCCGGGCGACGCGCTGGGCGTCCTCGTCGTGGCCCATGTAGCGGGCGGCCATGGAGTGGGTCGCCGCGGCCCAGACCCAGGTGCGCGACGGCGGCTCGGCGGGGATCATCGCCAGCGCCTCACTGCTGTACGTGAACGCGGCCTTCAGCCGGTCGACGCGCATGAGGTTGCCCGCGAGGGTGTAGCGGACGCGCACGGCCAGTTCGGAGTCGGCGTCCGAGCCCGCCCGCGCGAGCGCCGACCGGGTCAGGGTCACCGCCCGGTGGCTCTCGCCCGCGTGCGCGGCGGCGGCCGAGGCGCGCAGGGTCAGCGTGACGGTGTCGAGGCTGTCCTCGGGCCGGGCGGTGGGCGCCACGGCGGGCCACAGGTCGAGGGCGGACTCCAGGTGGCGCAGTTCCTCGGCGGGTGCGCCGACGCCGGCGGCGTGGTCGGCGGCCTCCAGGGACGCGCGCAGGGCGTCGGCGAGGTCGTGGCTCTCCCGTGAGTGGTGGGCGCGCTCGGCCGCGCTCTTCGCCGGGTCACCGCGGCCGGCCAGCAGCCGGGCGAACTCCCGGTGCAGCCGCACCCGTTCACCCGGCAGCAGGTCGGCGTACACCGCCTCGCGGATGAGGGCGTGCCGGAAGGTGTACGTGTCCTGCTCGGCCGGGACGAGGAGCTGCCGGCCGACGGCCTCGCGCAGCGCCGACTCCAGTTCCTCCTGCGGGAGTTGGACGGCGTCGCGCAGCAGCTCGTGCTCCACGCGGCGGCCGGCCACGGCGGCGGTGCGCAGCACCTGCTGGGCGGTGGCGGGCAGTTGCTCGAAGCGGATGAGCAGGACGTCGGCGAGGCCGCTGGGCACGGCGTCCGCCGCCGGGTCCGGAGAGCCGGGTACGGCGTCGGCGGTGGCGGCGAGCAGTTCCTCCGCGTAGAAGGCGTTGCCCTCGGCGCGCTCGACGATGCGGCGGACCGTGGTGTCCGGCACCGGGCCGGTGTTGAGGGCGCGCACCAGGGTGGCCACCTCCGCGTCGCGCATCGGGCGCAGCTCCAGGCGGTCGACGGCGGGCAGCCGGACCAGCTCGGCGAGCAGGGGGCGCAGCGGGTGGCGGCGGTGCAGGTCGTCGGCGCGGTACGAGGCGAAGACGGCGAGCCGCCGGGCGGGGGCGCCGGCTCCCGTCCCCGGTGCCGACGGGCCCCGGGTGTGCGGGAGTTGGAGCAGACCGCGGCTGAGCAGGAAGCGCAGCAGGTCGCGGGAGGACTGGTCCGCCCAGTGCAGGTCCTCCAGGACGAGGAGGAGCGGGGCGATCGCGGCGGCGTCGCCCAGCAGGCCGGCGACGCCCTCGAACAGGCGCAGGCGCCCGCCCGCGTCCGAGGCGCCGTCGGCCCCGCTGCCGAGGAGGCGGTCGACTGCGGGGTGCGCGGCGAGCGCGGGGGCGAACCGCTCGTCCGCGGCGAGCGACCCGAGGATCTCGGTGAACGGCAGATACGGCAGGCCCACGTCGCCGAGGTCCACGCAGTGGCCGGTCAGGACGGTCATGCCGGTCGTGGCGGCGTGTGCGGCGGCCTCGGTCAGGACGCGGGTCTTGCCGACGCCGGCGTCGCCCGCCACCAGTACGGCGCGGGGGTCGCCGGCTCCGGCGCGGTCCAGCACGCCGGTGAGCCGGGACAGTTCCTCTGACCGGCCGATGAACGGCGTACCGAAAGTCTGTGCCACGGGTCCATCCTGGCATGCGGTGGTGACTCGGCACCCTGCAATAAGGGTGCCCTCCGGGGGCTGCGCCCCCGGCCCCCCGCTTCGGCCTGGACGGCCTCGTCCTCAAGCGCCGGACGGGCTGGACTTCCTGGGCCGGGGTTTGGTTCCTCGGCTTGGCTGCTGGCGCGGTCGTGGGGCTGCGCCCCCTGCGCCTCCGTCTGCGGGCTCCCGGGGTTGTCGGTGCCGTGGGGGGGGGGGGCCGCCGCCGCCCCCCGCGCGCGGCGGGCCGGGGCGGGGACCAGGCCCCCGCCGGCCGGGGGCGGGGCTGGACGGCTTCGTCCTCAAGCGCCGGACGGGCTGAGTTTCCTCGGCCGGGGTGAGGTCCTTGGGCCGGAATTGCCCGGCCGTCCAGGGGCTGCGCCCCCGGACCCCGCTTCGGTCTGGACGGCCTCGTCCTCAAGCGCCGGACGGGCTGAGTTTCCCCGGCCGGGGTGAGGTCCCCGGCCGAGGTGAGGTTCCCGGGCCTCCAGGTGCGCTTCCTCGGCGGAGTCGTAGTCCCCTGCCTCCCCGTCCCTCAGGTCAGAGTCGCTTCCTCAGTGGGCCGGGGGTCCGGGGTCGGGCGTGGGGTGGTGCGGTGGCGGAGGGTTGTGGTGGTCAGGGCCGCCGCCGCCAGGAGGAGCAGCGCTCCGGCGACGGCCGCGGCGTTCATGCCGCTGGTGAAGGCGTCGCGGGCGGCCGTCGTCAGGGCGTCGCCCGCCCGGTCGGGCAGGTGGCGGGCGGTGGCCAGCGCGCCGCCGAGGGTCTCGCGGGCCGTGGCCGGGGCGGCGGACGGCATCTCGTGGCGGTAGACGGCCGTGCCGATGGAGCCGAGGACCGCCATGCCCAGCGCGCCGCCGAACTCCGCGCCCGTCTCCAGCAGGGACGACGCGGTGCCCGCGTTGCCGACGGGGACCGTGCCGAGGGCGAGGTCCATCATCTGGGACATCACGGTGACGATGCCGGAGGCGAGGACGCCCGCGCCGGCCAGCACCAGCCACATCGAGTCCGTACCGGCGAGGACGAGCAGCCCGTAGCCGCACGCGGCGACGACGAAACCGCCGGCGACGACGTGGGCGCGGTCCACGCCCCGCTGCACCAGGAGCGCGGCGACCGGCGCCGCGACCCCGACCAGGACCGTCGGCAGCAGCGCCCAGAGGGCGGCCTCCATGGAGCTCTTGCCGAGCACGGACTGCAGGTACTGGGTGGTGAAGAACGCCGAGCCCATCATCCCGAACGAGGAGACCAGGTTGAGGACGACCGCCGGTGCGAAGCCGCGCCCGCGGAACAACTCCGGTGAGATCAAAGGGGAGTCGGCGGTGCGCTGGCGGTGGACGAAGAGCGCGGTGAAGAGCAGGCCGACGGCGACGCAGGCCACGTACCGCGGCTGCCAGCCCTCGGAGGGGATCTCCTTGACGCCGTAGATCAGGGGCAGCACGGCGGCCATCGACAGCGGCACGCTCACCAGGTCGAAGCGGCCGGGCCGGGGGTTCCTGGACTCGGGCAGCAGGACCGGGCCGAGGACCAGCAGCAGCACCATCGCGGGCAGGTTGACGAGGAAGACCGAGCCCCACCAGAAGTACTGGACGAGGACACCGCTCATCACCGAGCCGAGCGCGATACCGCCGGTCATGACGCCGGACCACATGCCGATGGCCTTCGCGCGCTGGCCGGGGTCGGTGAACATCGTGCGGATGATCGCCATGGTCGACGGCATCAGCGTCGCGCCGCCGACGCCGAGGAGGGCGCGGGCCGCGATCAGGGTCTCGGCGCTGTTGGCGTACGCGGCGAGGACCGAGGCCGTTCCGAAGGCGGCGGCGCCGAACAGGAGCAGTCTGCGGCGTCCGACGCGATCGCCCAGGGAGCCCATCGTCATCAGGAGCCCGGCGAGCACGAACGCGTAGATGTCGAAGATCCAGAGCTGCTGGGTGCCGCTCGGCTCCAGGTCGGCGCTGATCGCGGGGATCGCGAAGTACAGGACCGAGACGTCCATGGAGACCAGGAGCAGCGGAAGCATCAGAACGCCGAGGGCGGTCCATTCGCGGCGGCCGGCACGGGGGCCGGGCACGGGGGAGGGGCTCGTCGAGTGCGTCATGGCCGTGACTGTACGGGCGTATTACACGCCTGTCTAGAACGCTTGTATAAGATCAGCGCCGGAGACGTGTGTATGGGACGGCTGTATGGGACGCTTGTGTGGATCCGGGTACGCTCGTCCGCATGGGACACCGTGAGGATCTGCTCGAGGGCGCCAAGCGCTGCCTGCTGGAGAAGGGGTTCGGGCGCACCACCGCCCGCGACATCGTCAAGGAGTCGGGCACGAACCTGGCGTCCATCGGCTACCACTACGGCTCCAAGGACGCGCTGCTCGCGCAGGCGTACGTCGATCTCATCGCGAACGTGGGCGAGGGCTTCGACGTCTTCGGCGGGGACGGCACGGTGGGGGAGCCGGGTTCCCTGGAGCGTTTCCAGGAGGTCTGGACGAACGTCACCCGGTCCTTCCGCGAGGCCCGCCCGGTCTGGATGCTGACCTTCGAGGTGATCACCGACGACGGGCGGCTCCCCGGGGTCCGCGAGCAGCTGGTGAAGGCCCAGGACGAGGGGCGCCGCGGTCTCATCCCCCTGCTCATGGGCGGCCGGGAGTCCGACGTCGACGACGAGACGCTGCGCACGGTCGGCGGTTTCTACCAGACCCTGCTCAACGGCCTGTGCGTGCAGTGGCTGTTCGACCCGGGGTCCGCGACGGACGCCGCGCACCTCACGGAGGGCCTGCGGCGGGTGATCCAGGCGTCGGCGAAGGCGGGCGGCTGACGCGGCTCGCGCACGTTACGGCACACGGCGGTGCCGGACGCGCCGGTTACAGGCGGGCCCCCTTCAGGGCCATGTGCAGCAGCAGGCGGTCCTCGCCGTCGTCCAGGTCGAGGCCCGTGAGCTGCTCGACCCGGGACAGGCGGTAGTACAGGGTCTGCCGGTGGATGCCCAGCGCCGCCGCGGTGCGTCCCGCCTGGCCCGCGCCGTCGAGGAACACCTCGGCGGTGCGGGCGAGTTCGCGGTGGGCTGGGGTCAGCAGGACGCGGACGGCCGGGTCCCGGGCGGCGCCCGGCGGGAGCGAGGTCAGGAGCCGGAAGGGGCCGATGGACGCCCACTCGGCGACCGGACCGAGGCGCGGTTCGGCCAGCACGGCCCGGGCGGCGGCCGACGCCTCCTGCCAGGCGGCGCCCAGCTCGGCGAGCCCGGCGCGCGCCGCGGCGACCCCGGCCGCCACGCCTCCTCCGCCGGCCGAGGTGTCAGGGGTGCCGGCCGCTCCCGTGGGGCGCCCGGCCGCCGGGGCGCCCGCGCCGGTCGCCTCCCGGACGAACCGCGTCGCCGCCGTCAGCGCCGGTGTCAGCACCTCCGGCGACCGCAGCCGCATCAGCAGCGCGAGGCCCTGCCCCGTCGTCCCCCAGGGCACCGTGCACAGCGCGGTCGCCCCCGGCACCGTACGCACGGACGGGGCGTCGTCCGGGTCGGCAGAGGGCCACGGGGCGACGCACACCACCGTGTGCAGCCCGTCCCCGCGCGGGCCGAGCGCGGTGCGCAGCTCGGCCACCGCCATGTCCCGCTGCCAGCCGCGCTCGGCGGTGAGGACCGCCCGCAGCTCCCGGGTGAGGTCCGCGCCCGCCTGCGCCTCGTCGGCGAGCAGCGCGCCGATGCGGGCGGCCACCTCCATGGCGGCGGTCAGCTGCGCCGCCGTCGGCCCCGGATCGCCGTCCAGGAGCCACACGTAACCGAGGACGACCCCCCGATGGCGTACCGGCAGGCAGACGCGTCCGCGGTGGACCCCGGCCTCCGGCGCCGGCGGGATGCGGACCGGGCCTGTCGCCCGTGCGATGCCGAAGCCCTCGAACCAGGCGCGGACCGCCGAGGTGGAGCGGCGGGTGAGGATCGAGCGGGTGCGCACGGGGTCGAGGGCGGCCTCGTCGAAGTCGCTCTCGCTGTCGTACGCGCCGAAGGCGATCAGCTCGAAGTCGCGGTTCTCCAGCGTCGCGGGGGCGCCGAGGAGCGCGGAGATCTCGTCCACCAATTCCTGGTACTCGCCGCGTCCGGCCGGCCGGCCCGCCATGAAATCGCCCGTCACACGGGCATTCTCCCTCATTCCCCCGCTGGCTTCATACAAATGTCTGAGATCCAGGGCAGGGATGCGTGACAGCTGTCGATGGCCGAGGATCGGGAGGATCCTTAGGTTTCACGGTGGTTCTCCGTGCCGTACCCGGGCGTCCCGTCCGGGGCCCGCGGCCGTCCGTACTTTCCGTGGAGGTGCCCCGTGCTGGGTCCCGTGATTCTCGCCGCGTCGCGCAGCGACAGGATGCGCCGCTTCGTGTCGGCGGCCCCCGGCACCAAGCAGGTGGTCGCCCGCTTCATCGCCGGTGAGACCGTCGGCCAGGTCGTGCCGATCGTCCGGGACGCCGTCGCGAAGGGCCTGGAGGTCACCCTCGACGTCGTCGGCGAGGACATCACCACGCGCGAGCAGGCCGCCGCCGCCCGGGACGCCTACCTGGAGCTCATCGAGCACCTCGCGGGCCTGGAACTCGGCACCCGGGCGGAGATGTCCGTCAAGCTGTCGATGTTCGGCCAGGCGCTGGAGGGCGGGCACGAGCTGGCGCTCGCCAACGTGCGCCCGGTCGTCGAGGCCGCCGCCGCCATCGGCACCACGGTCACCCTGGACGCCGAGGACCACACCACCCTCGACTCGATGTTCGCCATCCACGAGGAGCTGCGGAAGGACTTCCCGCAGACCGGCTGCGTCATCCAGGCCTACCTCTTCCGCACCGAGGCCGACGCCCGACGCCTCGCCGCGAACGGCAGCCGGGTGCGCCTGGTGAAGGGCGCCTACAAGGAGCCCGCCGAGGTCGCGTACCAGGACAAGGCCGAGATCGACAAGGCGTACGTCCGCGTCCTGCGCACCCTGATGGAGGGCGACGGCTACCCGATGATCGGGTCCCACGACCCCCGGCTGATCTCCGTCGCCCAGGAACTCGCCCGGCGCGCCGGCCGCAAGCCCGACGAGTACGAGTTCCAGATGCTCTACGGCATCCGCGGCGAGGAGCACCTGCGGCTCGCCGCCGAGGGCCACCGCATGCGTGTCTACACCGCGTACGGCACCGACTGGTACGGCTACTTCATGCGGCGCCTCGCGGAGAAGCCGGCCAACCTCCTGTTCTTCATGCGAAGCGTGATCACACGTGGCTGATTTCTCTTGGCTGTGCCGCGGCTTCGGCCGGGAGTCCGGGGGTTGTCCCCCGGGCAGGCACAGCGCCCGCTCGATCCTCACCAAGGGCTGAGCCCGAACCACCGCTCACTAAGGAGTTACGGAACCCATGGACGCTGTGACCCAGGTCCCCACCCCCGTCAACGAGCCGGTGCACGGCTACGCCCCCGGCTCCCCGGAGCGCGCCCGTCTGGAGGCCAAGCTCAAGGAGCTGGCCGAGAACCCCGTCGAGCTCCCGATGACCATCGGCGGCGAGAAGCGGCTCGGCGGCGGTGAGCGCTTCGAGGTCGTGCAGCCGCACAACCACAAGGCCGTCCTCGGCACCGGCGCGCACGCCACCCGGCAGGACGCGCAGGACGCGATCGACGCCGCCCTCGCCGCCGCACCGGCCTGGCGCGCGATGTCCTTCGACGACCGCGCCGCGATCATCCTGCGCGCCGCCGAGCTGCTGTCCGGCCCGTGGCGCGAGACCCTCGCCGCCTCCACCATGCTCGGCCAGTCCAAGACCGCCCAGCAGGCCGAGATCGACTGCCCCTGCGAGCTCGTCGACTTCTGGCGCTTCAACGTCCACTACGCCCGCAACATCCTGGCCGAGCAGCCCCCGGCCAACTCCCCGGGCGTGTGGAACCGCATGGACCACCGCCCGCTGGAGGGCTTCGTCTACGCGATCACGCCGTTCAACTTCAGCGCCATCGCGGCCAACCTGCCCACCGCCCCGGCGCTCATGGGCAACGTCGTGGTCTGGAAGCCGTCCCCGACGCAGACGCACGCCGCCGTGCTGCTCATGCAGCTCCTGGAGGAGGCGGGCCTGCCCAAGGGCGTCATCAACCTCGTCACCGGCGACGGCATCGCGGTCTCCGAGGTGGCTCTGGAGCACCGGGACCTCGCGGGCATCCACTTCACGGGCTCGACCAAGACCTTCCAGTACCTGTGGAAGACGGTCGGCAACAACATCGAGAAGTACCGCTCCTACCCGCGTCTGGTCGGCGAGACCGGCGGCAAGGACTTCCTGGTCGCGCACCCGAGCGCCGACCGCGCCGTCCTCAGGACCGCCCTGACCCGCGGTGCCTTCGAGTACCAGGGCCAGAAGTGCTCCGCGACCTCCCGCGCGTACATCCCCGCCTCCATCTGGAACTCCGGCTTCAAGGAGGAGTTCGCGGCCGAGGTCGACGGCCTGACCATGGGTGACGTCACCGACCTCGCCAACTTCATGGGCGCCGTCATCGACGAGCGCTCGTTCGCGAAGAACAAGGCCGCCATCGACCGCGCCGGCTCCGACCCGGCCTGCACGATCGTCGCGGGCGGCTCCTACGACGACTCGGTGGGTTACTTCGTACGCCCGACCGTCGTCGAGTGCTCCGACCCGGAGAACGAGGTCTTCCGCACGGAGTATTTCGGTCCGTTCCTCGCCGTGCACGTCTACGAGGACGACCGGTACGAGGAGATGCTGACCCAGATGGAGTCGGTGTCGGACTACGCGCTCACCGGCTCGGTCGTCTCCAACGACCGCGCGGCGGCCGCGTACACGATGGAGAAGCTCCGCTACGCCGCGGGCAACTTCTACATCAACGACAAGTCGACCGGCGCCGTCGTCGGCCAGCAGCCCTTCGGCGGCGGCCGGGCCTCCGGCACCAACGACAAGGCCGGCGCCCCGCAGAACCTGATGCGCTGGACGCTGACCCGCGCCATCAAGGAGACGCTGGTCCCGCCGACCGACTACACGTACCCGCACATGGGCTGACCTCCCCCGAGGTCCCGGGCCGGGCACCGCCGAGCAGGGCGGTTCCCGGCCCGTGTGCGTCCCAGGGCCGCCCGGCGGGGCGCGGCGGCCGGAATACTGGGGCGATGGCCACCCGACTGCGTACCGCTCACACGGCGGACCTCGCGCCCGCCGAACTCCGCGCCGTCCGCGCCCTCCTGGACGACGCCTTCGAGGGCGACTTCGGCGACGAGGACTGGGACCACGGTCTCGGCGGCATGCACGCCCTCGTCCACGACGAGCGGGGCCTCGCCGCCCACGGCTCCGTCGTCCAGCGGCGCGTCCTGCACCGCGGGCGCTCGCTGCGCGTCGGCTACGTCGAGGCGGTCGGCGTGCGCTCCGACGTCCGCCGGACCGGCCTGGGCGGCCGGGTGATGGGCGCCCTGGAGGAGATCGTCGACCGCGCGTACGCCCTCGGCGCGCTCTCCGCGAGCGAGGAGGGCGCCGGCCTCTACGCGGCCCGGGGCTGGCAGGTCTGGCCCGGCCGGATCAGCGCGCTCGGCCCGGCGGGCGTGGTCCGGCTCGCCGAGGAGGAGGGCACCACCTTCGTCCGGCACGCCGGCGCGGGCCCGCTCGACCCGGCGCACGAGCTGGTCTTCGACTGGCGGGACGGCGACGTGCTCTGACGCCGCGTCAGTTTCCGCGCACGATCATCTTCCCGGTGTTGCCGCCGCGCAGCATCGAGAGGAACGCCTCCACGATCCGGCCGAAGCCATCCACCACCGTCTCGTCCAGGGCCAGCCGTCCGTCCCGCAGCGCCGGCACCGCGAACGCGTACAACTCGTCCTGGAGTCGCAGGTGATCGCGCACCAGGAAGCCCTCGATGCGCAGGCTCTTCTCCACCACGTCGGCGTGGTCGAACACCGCGAGCGGGGCGTCGGGCGTGTTGTACTGGCCGACCGTGCCCACCCGCACCACCCGGCCGTGCCGGCGCAGCGCGCCGACCGCCGCCCCGAGATGCTCGCCTCCCACGTTGTCGACGAACACGTCGATGCCGTCGGGCGCGGCGCCGGCCAGCAGGTCCGCCACCGGTCCGGTGCGGTAGTCGAACGCCTCGTCGTAGCCGACCTGTTCCGTCAGGTACCGCACCTTCGCGGCGCTGCCCGCGCTGCCCACCAGGCGCCCGGCGCCCATCAGCCGGGCGAACCGTCCGGTCGCCGTGCCGACCCCGCCCGCGGCGGCCGAGACGAACAGGTCCTCGCCCGCGCGCAGCCGGGCGACCCGGGTCAGGGCCACGTACGCGGTCAGTCCGGTGCCGCCGAGCAGGCCCAGGTGGGCGGACAGCGGAACGCCGTCGAGGCGGGGGAGCCGTCTGGCCTCGTCGGGCCGCACGACGGAATGGGTGCGCCAGCCGTGGCGGTGGAACACGATCTCGCCCTCGGGGAGCGCCGGATCGCGGGACTCGGTCACCCGCCCGAGCGTGCGGCCCTCCAGCGAGGCGCCGAGCGGGAAGTCGCCGTCCATCATCTCGCGGTGGTAGGGGTCGACGGACCAGTACAGGTTCTCCACGAGGGCGGTGCCGGGGCCCGGCTCGGGCACCGGCGACTCGACGAAGCGGAAGTGGTCCGGGGTCGGGAAACCGGTCGGACGGGCGGTCTGCTGGACGGTGAGCGCGGTCCCGCCGAGGGAGGCCGTCGCTGCGGGGGCGGGGGTGCCGAGGGGTGTGGTGGTCATGGACGTGACGCTAGGGAGGAACACGCGACCCGGGCAGAGGGTTGCGCTCATGCGACGGCTGCTTCCATGAGCCGTCCTCATGGAAGCAGGTGGGAGCCCCGATGACCGCAGCCGACCTCGCCCCGCAGGAACTGCGGACCCTGGTGGCCGTCGCCCGGGAGGGCGGCTTCTCGGCGGCCGCCGGGACGCTCGGCACGACCCAGTCCGCCGTCTCGCACGCGGTGCGCGGCATCGAACGCAAGGTGGGCGTCGTGCTGTTCGAGCGGGGCCGGTACGGGGCGCGGCCCACGCCCGCCGGTGAGCGGGCCGTCGTCCACGCCCGGCGGGTCCTGCGGATGCTGGAGACGCTCACCGCGGAGGCGCGCGGCGCCGGGGCGGGGCCGGACGGCGGCGACACCGTCGCCGGGCCGCTGCGCGTCGCGGCCTTCCGGGGCGCGGCCCTGCGTCTGCTGCCGCCCGCGCTGGAGCGGCTGGCCGCCCGGCATCCCGCGGTCGAGGCGACCGTCCGCGTGGTGCGCGAGGTGGGACCGGGTACGGCGGGCGAGGTGGCCGAGGGGCGGGCGGACATCGGGATCGTCACGCTGGGCACGAGCGCGCCCGTGCCGCCGGAACTCGTCGGCGACGTCCTCCTGGAGGAGCCGTACGCCCTCGTCCACCCGGCCGGCCATCCGCGCCCGCGCTCGCTGCCGCTGGTCGACTGGACCGAGAACTGCTCGTCGTACACCCGCGCGTGGTGGGCGGCGCAGGACTGGATCCCCTGCGCGACGGTGCGGGCCGAGGACGACGGAGCGGTGCTCTCCATGGTGAGCAGTGGTCTCGGCATGGCGATCATGCCCGCGCTCTCCCTCGCGAGTGCACCGCTCTCCGTCGAGATCACCGATCTCGGTCCGGACCGCCCGACCCGCTCCGTCGGCTACGTCACCACGCCCGAACTCGCCGCCACGGTCGCCGTGCGCGCACTGATCAGGGAGCTGCGGGCGCTGTACCCCCGGGAGGCATGACCCCCTGCATCACGTCACCGCAGGTCAGAGCGGTGAAGGGGGTGCCGCCGTCTCAGATAGTAGGAAGTCCGAGTAATTGTGGAGACAGACGCGCGCTCCTCCCCTAGCTTTGTAGGAGCCGAACGTCTCGCTCGATCAAGCGAATGGCGGTCGTGAGCCGGGCCCCGAGCAGGCAACCCCTGCGGCACCGCTCCCCGCCCCTCCGGCGTCTCGTATCCCTCACCCCACTTCCGGCGTCAGCGTCCGGAGGCAAGGAGCCGACCGTCATGGCCGAGACGACCGTCCGCCGAGTCCGTCACGTTTCCCGTACCAGCGAGTCCGACCGCAAGAACGCCGCCGCGGCCCTCCAGCGCGCCCTCGACCGCAGGGACAACGGCGGCGCCACGGGCCACTGAGGCCCGCCGGCGCACGCCCCGCGCCCGTGCGGCGGCGGCGCGAGGCCCACGCCCCGCGCCACCGCACCGCCCGGTGCGCGGCGCACACGCCGGTCACGTGCCGCGCCGCACCTCGAAGTGGTCGATCCGCTCGCCGTCCTGCGCCAGCGCGGACACGGTGAGCCGGGGCCGCGCACCGGCCTCCGCCTCCACGGAGAGGAACGAGTAGCCGGTGTACCGCACCCGCGACCACTCGACGGTGTCCCGCTTGCGCCGCTTCGCCTTCGTCCAGTGGTACGTCTCCACGGACTCGCGGTCGCGCACCTTCTTCTCGTGGCTGTCCTTCACCCCGTCCGGGAAGCTGTAGAGGCTCTTGCCCGCGCCGCCCGCCGTCACGTAGACGATGCCGTCGCGGGTCGGATCGGTCGAGGCGCCCACCGGGACCCGCCGTCCCACCGCGCCGCCCCGGATGGCGTCGGTCCGCTCGTAGACGTGGTTGTGCCCGTTGATCACCAGGTCCACCTGGTGCTTGGCGAACAGCGGCACCCACGTGTCCCGGACCCCGCCGTCGGAGGCGTGCGTCGACGTCGAGTAGGCGCAGTGGTGGAAGAACACCACGACGAAGTCGACCTGCTCGCGCAGCTGTCCGAGCCGCCGGTCGAGCCAGGCGGTCTGCCGGCCGTCCGAGTAGCCGAGGTTGGCGGGGATCTCGTACGACACGTCGTTGGCGTCCAGGGCGACGACGCCGACGTTGCCGTAGACGAAGGAGTAGACGCCCGGCGCCCGCCTCGCGTCGAAGCCGTTGTCGGGCAGCGACCAGCGGGCGGACTGGCCGCCGTAGCCGTTCGGCGAGTACCAGGCCTCCATGTCGTGGTTCCCGGTCGTCACCATCCACGGCACCGACCCGGCCACCGTCTCGGTCTGCTTCAGGAACAGGTCCCAGGCGGCCGGGTCGTAGATGTCCGACTTCTCGCCGTGGCCGGTGCCGTCCGCGTAGCAGATGTCTCCCGCGTGCAGGTGGAAGGCCGGGCCCCGGCCGAGGAGCGCCTTGTCGTTGGCCAGCGCGTCCGGCGTGACGCCCTGGTCGCCGAAGGCCGTGAACACGAACGTCTCCGGGTGCGCGGGCGCCGTGCGGAAGCGGCCGACCGTCCCGTGGTGCTCCTTGCCCGCGGGGTCGAAGCCCTCGTGGCCGACGCCGTAGTAGTACGTCGTCCCCGGGCGCAGTCCGTCGAGCGCCGCGTGCAGGTAGAACTGGTCGAGCGCCGGCCGCTGCCCCGGCACGCCCGGCGTGTGCAGGTCGCGCAGGTCGGCCTCGATCCGCCGGCTCAGCGACCAGGGCGTCAGGCCGACACGGACGTACGGCCCGCGGACCGCGGCCGGCACCTGCCAGGAGATCCGCATCTGCGTCTTCGGGTCCGCGCCGAAGGCGAGATGGCGCCCGAACGGCGCGAGGGCGGAGCCCGGATAACGGCTGGTGGCCGGGCTCGGCGACGCACCGGCCGGCCGCGCGTCGCTCGCGGTGCCCGGCGTGCAGCCGGCCAGCAGCCCGGCGCCCGCGAACGCGCTCGCCGACACCAGCGCGCGGCGCCGGGTGAGCCGCGTGCGCAGGTACTCGTGCTGCTCGGCCATGCTCATGCGGCGCGCGAGCTGCTCCGGAATGCCGACGTCAGGAGTGTCCATGCCGGTGAACTTCCCAGCAACGACCGACAACCGTCGAACGCCCGGGTGAACGGAGTCTGACGAATGGCTCCGCCGCCCGGCCGGACACCCTCGGCGGTGTCCGTATGGCGGACACCCCGTGTCATCCCATGGGACACGGAGTACGGTGCTGCGTATGTCGGCAAGCTCTCGCATCCTCAATCTCGCAGTGATCCCCGGTGACGGCATCGGCCAGGAGGTCGTGGCCCAGGGACTGAAGGTCCTCTCCGCCGTCCTTCCGCAGGATGTGAAGCTGGAGACCAAGGAGTTCGACTTCGGCGCCCGGCGCTACCACGCCACCGGTGAGACCCTCACCGACGCCGACCTCGACGCCCTGCAGAAGCACGACGCGATCCTCCTCGGCGCGATCGGCGACCCCTCGGTCCCCTCCGGCGTCCTGGAGCGCGGTTTCCTGCTCAAGCTCCGCTTCGCCTTCGACCACCACGTGAACCTGCGTCCGTCGAAGCTGCTCCCGGGTGTCGCCACCCCGCTCGCGGGCGAGCCCGAGATCGACTTCGTCGTCGTCCGCGAGGGCACCGAGGGCCCCTACACGGGCAACGGCGGCACCATCCGCAAGGGCACCCCGCACGAGGTCGCCACCGAGGTCAGCGTCAACACCGCCTTCGGTGTCGAGCGGGTCGTCCGGGACGCCTTCGCCCGCGCCCAGGCCCGCCCGCGCAAGAAGCTCGCGCTCATCCACAAGAACAACGTGCTGACCTTCGCGGGACACCTGTGGACGGACGTGTTCAACAAGGTGGCCGAGGAGTTCCCCGACGTCACCACCGAGTACATGCACGTCGACGCGGCGACGATCTACCTCGTCACGCAGCCCGAGCGCTTCGACGTGATCGTCACCGACAACCTCTTCGGCGACATCATCACCGACCTCGCCGCGGCCGTCTCCGGCGGCATCGGCGTGGCCGCCTCGGGCAACATCAACCCGAGCGGCGCCTACCCCTCGATGTTCGAGCCCGTGCACGGTTCGGCGCCCGACATCGCGGGCCAGGGCAAGGCCGACCCCAGCGCCACGGTCCTGTCCGTCGCCCTGCTGCTGCGCCACCTCGGCTACGAGACCGAGGCCGCGCGGATCGAGGAGGCGGTCGCCGCCGACCTCGCCGAGCGGGTCGGCGCACCCGCCCGCAGCACCGACGAGATCGGCGACGCCCTCGCCGTACGAGTAGCCGGCTGACCCCGCGCCACTCGCTTTCCGCACGAGCCGCCGGGTCGCATCCGCACCCGGCGGCTTTTCTTATGCCCTCGCCGGGTGCCACCATCGAACCCTGGGCCGCATTCACACCTTTTTCGTCCACGGCTCACCACACGCGATAATCGAACGTGGAGCCGCGGAATGAGGGAATGCTCGGACGTCCTAGCACTGGCCACTGGCAGTACAGGCGTGAGCGCGGCCCGTCACACACAACCGGTGAAGGACACCCACTCATGACGACGCCCACCATCGAGCTCAAGCCCTCGGCCGCCCCCCTCTCCGAGGCGGAGCGCGAGGCCATCCTGGCGAACCCCGGGTTCGGCCGCCACTTCACCGACCACATGGTGACGATCCGGTGGACCGAGGGCCGCGGCTGGCACGACGGCCAGCTCGTCCCGTACGGCCCGCTCTCCCTCGACCCGGCGAACATGACCCTGCACTACGCGCAGGAGATCTTCGAGGGCCTCAAGGCGTACCGCCAGCCCGATGGTTCCGTCGCCACCTTCCGCCCCGAGATGAACGCGCGGCGCTTCCAGGCGTCCGCCCGCCGGCTCGGCATGCCCGAGCTGCCCGTCGAGACGTTCATCGAGGCCTGCGACGTCCTGGTGCAGCACGACCGCGCCTGGGTCCCGGCGCACGGCGGCGAGGAGTCCCTGTACCTGCGGCCGTTCATGATCGCGACCGAGGTCGGCCTCGGTGTGAAGCCCGCCAACGAGTACCTGTTCCTGGTCATCGCCTCGCCCGCGGGCGCGTACTTCGCCGGGGGCGTGCGGCCCGTCTCGATCTGGCTCTCCGAGGACCGCGTCCGCGCCGTCCCCGGCGGCATGGGCGACGCCAAGACCGGCGGCAACTACGCCGCGTCGCTGCTCGCGCAGGCCGAGGCCGCCGCCAAGGGCTGCGACCAGGTCGCCTACCTCGACGCCGTGGAGCACAAGTGGGTCGAGGAGCTCGGCGGCATGAACCTGTACTTCGTGTACGGCGACCGGATCGTCACGCCCGAGCTGACCGGTTCGCTGCTCGCGGGCGTCACCCGTGACTCGCTGCTCACCGTCGCCCGCGACCTCGGCTACGAGGCGGAGGAGGGCCGCGTCTCCATCGACCAGTGGCAGCGCGACTCCGAGAACGGCACGCTCACCGAGGTCTTCGCCTGCGGCACCGCGGCCGTGATCACCCCGGTCGGCACGGTCAAGCGGACCGGCACCGAGTGGCAGCAGTCGGGCGGCGAGCCGGGCGAGGTCACCCTGCGGCTGCGCGAGGCGCTCCTCGACATCCAGCGCGGCATCAGCGAGGACAAGCACGGCTGGATGCACCCGCTGGGCTGAGCCCCGCCCCGGCCACGCGAGAGCCCGCTTCCCTCCGGGGGAGGCGGGCTCTCGCGTCCCGTGGAGCGGGCCGGGCGCCCGTCAGGACGGGAGGGGAGCCGCCTCGCGCTCGGCGTCCGAGGGCTCGGGCACGGCGGACGTGTCCCGGGTCAGGGCGAGGTAGAGGGCGCCGCCGACCGCCCCCGACAGCAGGAAGCTGCAGTCGACCCCGCCCGTCAGGGACAGCAGCGGGCCCTCGTACGAGGGGAGCGACACCGCCAGCAGGCCGACGCAGGCGCCGAGCGCCCAGGAGACGGTGGCCGGGACGTGCCAGCCCCCGCGGTACCAGTAGACGCCGCCCTTGGCGCGGCGGTTGAAGACCTGGAGCGCGTCCGGGTCGTAGACGCCGCCGCAGCGGACGAAACCGATCAGGGTGATCACCGCCCACGGTGTGCCGATCGCGGTGAGCAGCAGCACGAAGGACGTCATCGCGTCCTGGGCGCTGGACGCGTAGTGGCCGACGAACACGCAGGCGGTGGCGACGACGGCGACCGTGACGGTGGCCCGGGCGCGGGAGGCCCGCGGGAGGATCGCGTCGAGGTCCAGGCCCATGGAGTACAGCATCAGGCCCGCGTTGCCGACCGAGCCGGCCGACGCGGCGAGCAGCAGCGGGACGAGGTACCAGCCGGGCGAGGCGGCGACGAGCGGTCCCGCGTAGTCGAGGGCGGCGCGGGCCGCGTACGCGGTGAAGGTGCCGAACAGCTGCGGCACCAGGAGGCCGGCGAGCAGGCCGAGCCAGGTGGCGCGCAGGACGCTGCGGGAGCTGTGGCGGGCGGGGGAGATGTAGCGGGTGTAGTCGCCGAGGAGGGTGATGAAGGCGATGGGCCCGGACAGGCCCGCCGCGACCGCCGCGAGCAGCCACGTCGGCCAGAACGAGCCGAGCAGGTAGCCGCCGGTCCCGGGGAGCGCGGAGGTGGTGAAGTGCGGGGCGTACGCGATCACGCCGAGGACCAGCAGCGCGGTCATGCCGATCGCCAGCACCCGCGACATGGCGAGGAGCACGCGGTAGCCGTAGACCGCGCCCGCGACCGTCGCCGCGGCGAGCAGCGCGTACACCACCGCGTACGAGGTTCCCGTGGCCGGCAGCCCGACGAGCCGGTGCAGCACGCTCACCACCACGTCGCCGCCGATCCAGACGGTCAGCGCGGTGTAGCCGAGGGCCAGCAGGAGGCCGACGACCGAGCCGACCAGCCGGCCGCGGACGCCGAACTGCGCGCCGGAGGAGGTCGAGAGGTTCGTCGCGGTGCGCAGGGAGACCAGCGCGAGCGGGGCGGTGACCGCGGTGCCGACGACGGTGCCCGCCACGATCGAGCTGACGGACGCCCACCAGTCCAGGCCGAAGGACGGCGGCAGCCAGCCGAAGATGATCACTCCGAGGCACAGGTTGGACCCGAGCAGGATCGAGGCGAGGTCGCGGGGCCCGCTGGTGCGTTCCTCGTCCGGGACGGTGTCGACTCCGCGCTGTTCCATCGGCATGGCTGGTCTCCTTCGATCGGCCGCCTGCGTGCACACCCAAAAGTTTGAGCGGCGTTCAATGTGACCTGTACAGGCGAGCACGTCAATGTTTCCGTCCCGTGAATCTCGCCGTAGGCTGTGGTTAGAGTGGTGCTCTAAATGGTGGAAGGCAAGGAGGTGTCGCGTCGTGAGACTGACTCCCACCGAGCGTGACCGGCTGCTGCTCTTCGGGGCCGCCGAACTGGCGCGGGCCCGCCGGGCCCGCGGCCTCAGGCTCAACGTCCCGGAGGCGACCGCCCTCATCGCCGACACCGTCTGCGAGGCGGCCCGCGACGGGCGCCGTCTCGCCGACGCGGTCGCGGCGGCCCGCGCGGTGCTCGGACCCGACGACGTGCTGCCGGGGGTCGCCGACGTCGTCACGGAGGTGCACGTGGAAGCCGTCTTCGACGACGGTTCGCGGCTCGCCGTGGTCAGCGACCCGATCGGCGGAGGGCTCGGCGGGGACGCCCCGGGCGCGCTGATCCCGGGACCCGCGCACGCCGAACCCGAGGCCGTCGTCCGGCTCACCGTCACCAACACCGCGACGGTCCCCGTCTCCGTGACCTCCCACTTCCACTTCTTCGAGGCCAATCCGCGGCTCGACTTCGACCGGGCGGCGGCCTACGGCACGCGGCTCGCGGTCCCCGCCGGGTCCTCCGTCCGCTTCGGCCCAGGCGAGAGCGCCGAGGTCGGTCTCCTGCCGATCGGCGGCGAACGGATCGCCATCGGCTTCGCCGGTCTCGTCGACGGCCCCCTCGACGCGCCCGGAGCCCGGGACGAGGCCCTGCGCCGGGCCGCCGCCTGCGGCTACCTCGGCGTCCCCGACACCCGTGACCAGGAGGCCGAGCGATGAGCCGCCCCGGAGGCCACCCCGCGGAACCCCGCCGCCTCACCCCGTACGAGTACGCCGCGACCCACGGCCCCCGCGCCGGGGACCGGATCCGGCTCGGCGACTCCGGGCTGACGGTCCGGGTCGAGGCCGACTCCCAGCGGTACGGCGACGAGTTCCTGGCCGGCTTCGGCAAGACCGCCCGCGACGGACTGCACCTCAAGGCCGCCGCCGTCCGCGACACCTGCGACGTCGTGATCAGCAACGTCGTCGTGATCGACGCCGTCCAGGGGATCCGCAAGGTCTCCATCGGCATCCGCGAGGGCCGGATCTGCTCCATCGGGCGGGCCGGCAACCCGGACACCCTGGACGGGGTCGACGTCGTCGTCGGCACCGGCACGTCCATCGTGTCCGGCGAGGGGCTGATCGCCACCGCCGGTGCCGTCGACACGCACGTCCACCTGCTGTCGCCGCGCATCATGGAAGCCTCCCTCGCCTCCGGCGTGACCACGGTCATCGGCCAGGAGTTCGGGCCGGTGTGGGGCGTCGGCGTCAACTCGCCCTGGGCCCTGCGGCACGCCTTCGGCGCCTTCGACGCGTGGCCGGTCAACATCGGCTTCCTGGGCCGGGGTTCGTCCTCGCACGAGGCGCCCCTCGTCGAGGCGCTGGCCGAGGGCGGCGCGAGCGGGTTCAAGGTCCACGAGGACATGGGCGCCCACACCCGCGCGCTCGACACCGCCCTGCGGGTCGCCGAGGAGCACGACGTCCAGGTCGCCCTGCACAGCGACGGACTGAACGAATGCCTCTCCGTCGAGGACACCCTGCGCGTGCTGGACGGGCGCACCATCCACGCCTTCCACATCGAGGGCTGCGGCGGCGGCCACGTGCCGAACGTCCTGAAGATGGCGGGCGTCCCGAACGTCATCGGCTCCTCCACCAACCCGACCCTGCCCTTCGGCCGGGACGCGGTCGCCGAGCACTACGGCATGATCGTCTCCGTCCACGACCTGAAGACCGACCTGCCCGGCGACGCCGCGATGGCCCGGGACCGGATCAGGGCCGGGACGATGGGCGCCGAGGACGTCCTGCACGACCTGGGCGCCATCGGCATCACGTCCTCGGACGCGCAGGGCATGGGCCGGGCGGGCGAGACCGTCCGGCGCACCTTCGCGATGGCCGGGAAGATGAAGGCCGAGCTGGGACCGCTGGACGGCTCGGGCGACACCGGCGACGACAACGCGCGCGTGCTGCGCTACATGGCCAAGCTGACCGTCAATCCGGCCATCGCGCACGGCCTCGCCCACGAGGTCGGCTCCATCGAGGTCGGCAAGCTCGCCGACATCGTCCTGTGGCGGCCCGAGTACTTCGGCGCCAAACCGCAGCTCGTCCTCAAGTCCGGGTTCCCCGCGTACGGGGTCGTCGGCGACCCGAACGCGGCCACCGACACCTGCGAACCCCTCGTACTGGGACCCCAGTTCGGGGCGCACGGCGCGACGCCCGCCGAGATCTCGGTGGCGTTCGTCGCCCAGGCCGCGCTCGACCTCGGCCACGACACCATGCCGACCCGCCGCCGCCGCGTCGCCGTGCGCGGCACCCGCGGCATCGGCCCCGCCGACCTGCGCCTCAACTCCCGTACCGGAGCCGTCGACGTCGACCAGCGCACCGGCCTCGTCACCCTCGACGGGGACCCGCTGCGCTCCGAGCCGGCCGACTCCGTCTCCCTCAACCGCCTGTACTTCCTTTAAGGACCCCCCCATGTCTGCTGCCGCCGACGGCTTCCGCATGCCCGCCGAGTGGGCCCCGCACGAGCGCACCTGGATGGCGTGGCCGGGCCCCAACCCCACCTTCGACGACCCGGACGACCTGGCCGGGGCCCGCCGGGCATGGGCCGAGGTCGCCCGCGCCGTCCGCCGCTTCGAACCGGTGACGGTGGTGTGCGGCCCGGGCCAGACGGCCGGGGCGCGCGAACTCCTCGGTGACCGGATCGAGTTGGTCGAACGGGACCTCGACGACGCCTGGATGCGCGACATCGGCCCGACCTTCCTCACCGACGGGAAGGGCGGACTGGCCGCCGTCGACTGGACGTTCAACGGCTGGGGCGCCCAGGACTGGGCCCGCTGGGAGCACGACGCGAAGGTCGCCGCGTACGTCTCCGATCTGGCCAGGGCGCGCACGTACGCCTCGGAACTGGTCAACGAGGGCGGCGGCATCCACGTCGACGGCGAGGGCACCGTCCTCCTCACGGAGACCGTGCAGCTGGGCCCCGAGCGCAATCCGCACTGGACGCGTGAGCAGGTCGAGGCCGAGATCCACGCCCTGCTGGGCACCCGCAAGGCGATCTGGCTGCCGCGCGGCCTGACCGGGGACTATCCCCCCTACGGCTTCGGCACCCTCGGGCACGTCGACATCGTCGCCGCCTTCGCGCGGCCCGGCGTCGTCGTGGCGCACGCGCAGCCGGACCCGGCGCACCCCGACCACGAGGTCGGCAAGGAGATCATCGGCCTGCTCAGGGGACAGACCGACGCACGGGGCCGCCGCCTGGAGGTCGTGGAGGTGCCCGCCCCCACGGTGCTGGAGGCCGACGGGCACTGGGCCGACTACTCGTACATCAACCACTACCTCTGCAACGGCGGGGTGGTGCTGTGCGGCTTCGACGACCCGCGCGACGAGATCGCCGCCGGCATCTTCCGGCGGCTGTTCCCCGATCGGACGGTCACCCTGGTGGACGCCCGTACGATCTTCTCCGGGGGCGGTGGCATCCACTGCATCACCCAGCAGCAGCCGAGGACCTGAGCCGGGAGAAACACGTGGCCGAGAGCCGCACGCCGAGGAGGAGGAACGCGCCTCCGCGCGAGGATGTGCTGGCGGCCGCCATGGACATGATCGCCGAGCGCGGTCTGGAGAAGCTCACCATGGCGGCGCTCGGCCGCGAGGTCGGCATGAGCAGCGGCCACCTCCTCTACTACTTCCACTCCAAGGACGAGCTGCTGCTGCGCACCCTGGAGTGGAGCGAGGGGCGGCTCGGCGCCGAGCGCGGCCGGCTGCTCGCCGCGCGCGGGACGGCCCGCGAGCGCCTGGACGCGTACGTGGACCTGTACGTGCCCGACGGCCACCGCGACCCGCACTGGACGCTCTGGCTGGAGGTCTGGAACCGCTCGCAGAACGCCGACGAGGAGGCCCGCGACCGGCAGTCCGCCATCGAGGGCGCCTGGCACCGCGACCTGGTGGCGCTGCTCGCCGAGGGCGTCTCGCGCGGCGAGTTCCGCCGGGTCGACCCGGACCGCTTCGCCTCCCGGCTGCGGTCCCTGCTCGACGGCTTCTCCATCCACGTGGCCATCGGCCTGCGCGGGACGGACCGGGGGCAGGTCCTCGCCCACGTCCGCGAGTTCCTCGACGACTCGCTCAGGATCGGCTCACCCGGTCGGGAGTCCTGAGGCCGGGCCCCGACGGGGCGGAGGCCGGGAGGCCGGCCCTCGACAGAGCGGACGCCGGTGGCGGGGCCTCGGCGCTACGGGCGCCGGGAGGCCCTGCCTCAGTGGGGCGGACACGAGCTGCGGACCTCGCCCCGCCCGAGGCGCGGGACGCCGGCCGGAGTGGCCGGAAGCCGTCCCTCTCGGCGGGACGCGCGGCTCGCATCCTGAGACGCCGGTGAGCGGTGGGGCCCCGCTGTGCCAGACTGCCTCCGTGCTCTCGTTCGCCATGATTATTGGCAGCAGGCGCGCCGGTCCGCAGTGACCGCCACGTACCACCACGTACGGGCGGGCACCGTCGTCTCGACCCGCGCGCAGACCTCTCGCACCCGCGAGGGGTTTTTCGTTTTCCTGGCCCACCACAAGCCGGGGAGAGAGAGCGCGAGGGATCATTGGGGGACGGTGGAGCCGGTCATTCCGGTAGACCGAGAATTCTCACAGGAGCCACAGACCATGACGGAAACCAGCGAGCTCGACGACTCCTTCCACGTCTTCGACACGACGCTGCGCGACGGTGCGCAGCGTGAGGGCATCAACCTCACGGTCGCGGACAAGCTGGCCATCGCACGGCACCTGGACGACTTCGGCGTCGGCTTCATCGAGGGCGGCTGGCCCGGCGCCAACCCCCGGGACACCGAGTTCTTCGCCCGCGCCCGGCAGGAGATCGACTTCCGGCACGCCCAGCTCGTGGCCTTCGGCGCCACCCGCCGGGCCCACGCCAAGGCCGCCGAGGACCCCCAGGTCCAGGCGCTGCTGGACTCCGGTGCCCCGGTGATCACTCTGGTGGCGAAGTCCCACGACCGGCATGTGGAGCTGGCGCTGCGCACGACGCT
>NZ_JBSGZN010000030.1:0-110974 GCF_053611025.1 Streptomyces sp. NPDC054842 | reverse complement strand
GCCCGGACCACTCCGGGCGCCCTCTTCGCGTTACGTCGGCCTTCTCGTGCGTCGGCCTTCTCGTGCGTCGGCCTTCTCTAGGGTTGGCGTCTCGCGCGTAGGCGTCTCGTACGCCGGACTTCTCGTACGTCGGCGCCGTCACGCTCCGTCCTCGCGGCCGGACGCGGGTCTCGGCGCCGTCGTCAGCCGCGGACCTCGACCGTGCGGGCCAGGCGGTCGTGCAGGCCCCGGCCGTCGCGGTCCCAGATCAGGGCCGGTACCGCCACGCACAGCAGCGCCGTCCGCAGCAGGGCACGCAGCGGGTTCAGCCGGCCGCCGCCCTCGGGGACGACGCGCAGTCCGAACAGGCGCTTGCCCGGCGTGAAGCCCACGGTGCCGACGGTGAGGACGCCCAGGACGAAGAAGACGAGCAGCGCCCAGTTCCCCGTCGTCCGGTCGTAGCCCTCGGTGAGCAGCCCGTATGCGATCAGCAGGCACAGGCCCCAGTCGACGGCGAGGGCGCCCAGGCGGCGGCCCGGGCGGGCGATCGAGCCAGGCCCCTCCTCGGGCAGACCGAGCTGTTCCCCCCGGTATCCGAAGTCGGCACCGGCTTCCTCCGCGGCCGCGCGGGGGCCGGACAGCCACGATCCGATTGCTTGCCTGTTGTCCACCCGTCCACGGTACTGCGCCCGGGTATGTGCCCTACCGGCCGGGGTATGCGTAGGCTGCTGTCGAACCCGGGCCGGTTAACTTGCGCGAAACAAATGGGTCACGCTTGAGAAATCCCCGGTCCCTAAGGTCGGGCGCAGCGTGTGCCACCGCACTGGCCGCACGAACGAACTACCACCCCGGTCCTAGTGGGCGGGAGTAGGAGGAGCTGGATGTTCCAGAACGCCGACGAGGCCAAGAAGTTCATCGCGGACGAGGACGTCAAGTTCGTCGACGTCCGCTTCTGCGACCTTCCGGGCGTGATGCAGCACTTCACGATCCCGGCCCAGGCCTTCGACCCGGCCGAGGAGCTGGCCTTCGACGGCTCCTCGATCCGCGGCTTCCAGGCCATCCACGAGTCCGACATGGCGCTCCGCGCCGACCTGTCCACCGCGCGCGTCGACCCCTTCCGCCGCGACAAGACGGTCAACATCAACTTCTTCATCCACGACCCGATCACGGGCGAGCAGTACTCCCGTGACCCGCGCAACGTGGCGAAGAAGGCCGAGGCGTACCTCGCCTCCACCGGCATCGCCGACACCGCGTACTTCGGCCCCGAGGCCGAGTTCTACGTCTTCGACAGCGTGCGCTTCAAGACCGCCGAGAACGAGTCCTTCTACCACATCGACTCCGAGGCGGGCGCCTGGAACACCGGCGCCATCGAGGACAACCGCGGTTACAAGGTCCGCTACAAGGGCGGCTACTTCCCGGCCCCGCCCGTCGACCACTTCGCCGACCTGCGCGCCGAGATCTCCCTGGAGCTGGAGGCCTCGGGCCTCCAGGTCGAGCGCCAGCACCACGAGGTCGGCACCGCCGGCCAGGCGGAGATCAACTACAAGTTCAACACGCTGCTCGCCGCGGCCGACGACCTCCAGCTCTTCAAGTACATCGTGAAGAACGTCGCCTGGCGCAACGGCAAGACCGCGACCTTCATGCCGAAGCCGATCTTCGGCGACAACGGTTCGGGCATGCACGTCCACCAGTCGCTGTGGGCCAACGGCGACCCGCTGTTCTACGACGAGGCCGGCTACGCGGGCCTCTCGGACACCGCCCGCTTCTACATCGGCGGCATCCTCAAGCACGCCCCGTCGCTGCTCGCCTTCACCAACCCGACGGTGAACTCGTACCACCGTCTGGTCCCGGGCTTCGAGGCGCCGGTCAACATGGTCTACTCGCAGCGCAACCGCTCCGCCGCGATGCGTATCCCGATCACCGGCTCGAACCCGAAGGCCAAGCGCGTCGAGTTCCGCGCCCCGGACTCCTCCGGCAACCCGTACCTCGCCTTCTCGGCGCTGCTGCTCGCCGGTCTCGACGGCATCAAGAACAAGATCGAGCCGGCCGAGCCGATCGACAAGGACCTCTACGAGCTGGCTCCCGAGGAGCACGCGAACGTGGCGCAGGTCCCGACCTCGCTCCCGGCCGTCCTCGACGCCCTCGAGCGCGACCACGAGTTCCTCCTCCAGGGCGACGTCTTCACGTCGGACCTGATCGAGACGTGGATCGACTACAAGCGCACGAACGAGATCGCGCCGCTCCAGCTGCGCCCGCACCCGCACGAGTTCGAGCTGTACTTCGACGTGTAAACCGTCACGGCTCCCGGCCCGAGCCCCGTCGCCGCCCTCACGGGCCGGCGGCGGGGCTCAGTCGTACGGCGGGCCGTCTCAGCGGCCCTTCCGTTCCTGGCGGCGCGACTCCAGCGGGCGCTCGCGGCGGTAGCGGCGCTCCCACCGTGCCTGCCGGTCGCGGCGGGCACGGTAGGCGCGGTAGCTGGAGTCCACGCGGGCGGCGGACCCGCCCGAGGCGCCGGGAGCGGCCGGCGCGCCGGTCGAGGAGGCGGTGGGCGCGCCCGTGCCGGCGCGCCCGAAGCGGACGTACAGGAAGAGGACGGCGACCGCGGCCAGCCAGAGGCCGTGGTGGGTGAAGCCGAGGACGACCAGGACCGCGGTCGCCGAAATGATCAAGGTGCCCATGACGGGACTCCTTGGGGCGTGGGTTACGGGTCTTCGAGAGGTGCTCCGACGCGGCGCTGGGGTGGGCGGCCGTCGGTGCGTAGAGACTAGCCCCGGCACCGCCGGCTGAAGCCTGTCCGGAGGGAAGCGGTGCCCGGCGGCTCCGGAACGCGTGCCCAGCGTAGGGACCCGCTCTCAGCGCGTGCATCCCTATTTCCGGCGGCCCCTGCCGTTCCCGGCCCCGGGTCAGACCCCGGGGGCCGCTCTGACCACGCCCGCGGCCACGGCGGCGCACAGCGTTCCGTGGTCCAGGGCGTTCTGGTCGGCGTAGTGCAGGGCGAAGTCCGCCACGGCGCGCTCGAAGGCGTCGGCGCCGCCGAGGTAGCCGGCGATGGCGACGCGGTCACCGGAGCGGGCGTGGGCGCGGGCGAGGGCGGCGCCGCACAGACGGGCGTAGTCGTGGAGTTCGTCCGGGCTCATGCCGGCGACGTCCGGGGAGCCCTTCATGTCGCGTAGCCGCCGCCAGTAGTACGGCCGTCCCTGGGGCCCCGTCATCCAGCCGAGGAAGATGTCGCCGGTGGCCTGGAGCAGCCGCTGGCCGGCGACGACGCGGTGGCCGGGGTGGTCGTAGGGGCCGGTGGGCAGGTGCTCCTCCAGCACGGACCGGCCGGCTTCCTTGAGCTGGAGGAGCAGTCGGTCGTCGGCGTCCCGGCCGGCGAGCAGCACGACGTAGCAGCGGACGCCGACGCTGCCGACGCCGACGGCCTTGCGGGCGGCGTCCATGAAGCGGTAGCGGTCGAGGAGCAGCCGGCGTTCCTCGGAGAGCGTGGAGCGGTAGTCGCTGAAGATCTTCCGCAGGGCGCCCATGTCGGACGGCCCCGCCGTCTCCAGCAGGGGCGGGTCCTGGACGATGCGGGGCCGGCCCTCGGCGATCTCGGTGAGTCTGCCGAGCGCCTGCAGGCTGGTCCGGCGGCGGGCCCGCGCGAGGGTGGACTCCAGGCGTTTGCGGTGGTGGGCGGAGCGGACCAGCGGGAGCAGCCGGTCGGCGTCGATGCGCTCGTACCAGACGGACAGCTCGCCCCGGCGGGCGAGGCCGCGCATGGCGTGCCGGTACTCGGCGGCCGAGGCGCGCGCCGCGCGGCGGGCCCGTGCCTCGCTGTGCCCGTTCTCGCGGGCGGCCACGGCGACGCTGGCGGCCAGCCGTTTGACGTCCCATTCGAAGGGCCCGGGGAAGGTCTCGTCGAAGTCGTTGAGGTCGAAGAGCAGGGCGTGTTCCGGGGAGGCGAAGAGGCCGAAGTTCAGCAGGTGGGCGTCGCCGCAGAGCTGCACGGTGAGGCCCGTGTGGGGGCGGGCCGCAAGGTCGGCGGCCATCACGGCGGCCCCGCCGCGCAGGAAGGCGAAGGGCGAGGCGGTCATCCTCCCGTATCTGACCGGGAGGAGTTCCTGGAGCCGGTCCCGGCCCTGGCGTTCGAGTACGGCGACGGGGTCGGGCCGGTCGAGGGCGGCCGGCCAGTCGGCGTGCGCGGAACGGGGGAGGATCTTGCGGACCGCTCTGCCCTTCTGGGCGCGGTCGGCCGGCGTGGTCATGAGCGGGGACGCGCTGCGGCGGCCGTCGCGACGAGCCCTCGTCCACCCTGACCGCCCATCGCCGTCCCGCCTTTCCCCGCGCCTGCGGTCCCTGCTCTCCCCCGGTCGCCCCAGTGAAGTCCGCCGGGCGGGCCGCACGCATGCCGGGTACGGCATTCGGGTGACGTGCCCCAAGGGCGGCCGGGTGTTCGGGAGGATGGGGGAGGTACCGGGGATCCGGTGCGCGGGCGGCCGGAGAGGCGGAGGCGACGTGGAAGCGCGGCGGCACATCGGAGTGGCGGAGCGGCGGGCCAGGCTGGCGCTGCGGCACCGGCTGGCGGGGGCGGCGCGCGCGGCCCGTGCCGAGGAGGTGGCGGATTCGCTCGTCGCCCTGCACGGGACCGATCCTGCGACGGTGTACCTGGCGGTGGGCGCGCGGCTGGCGGACCCCGGGAAGACCGTGGGCGAGCTGGAGCGGGCGCTGTACGAGGACCGCACGCTGGTGCGGATGCACGGGATGCGGCACACGGTGTTCGTGTTCCCCGCCGCGCTGACGGCCGTGGTGCACGCCTCGACGGGGCTCGCCGTCGCCGCGCGGGCGCGGACCGGGCTGCTCAAGGAATTGGCGGACGGCAGCGGGGGGCGGCTGACCGCGGAGTGGCTGGCCGAGGTCGAGGAGGCCGTGCTCGCCGCACTGGCCCGGCGCGGGGAGGCCACGGTGGACGAACTCGTGCGGGACGAGCCGCGGTTGAGGGAGCGGTTCACCTACGGCGCGGGCCGCGGCTACGAGAGCGAGCAGAACGTGTCGTCCCGGCTGATGCGGGTCCTCGGGGTCGAGGGGCGGGTCGTGCGCGGGCGGCCGCTGGGCACGTGGACGTCGACCCGGTTCCGCTGGGCCGTCGCGCCGCCGCATCCCGAGCTGGAGCCGGCCGCGGCGCAGGCGGACCTGATGGGGCGCTGGCTGGCCGCGTGCGGTCCGGCGACGGAGGACGACCTGAAGTGGTGGACGGGGTGGAAGGTCACCGATGTGCGCCGGGCGCTGGCGGCGGCCGGGGCGGTGGCCGTGTCGCTCGACGGCGGAGTGACGGGGTACGTGGCGGACGGTGACGCCGGGCCGGTGGCCGGGCCCGCCGAGCCGTGGGCCGCGCTGCTGCCGGGGCTCGACCCGACGGCCATGGGGTGGCGGGACAGGGACTGGTTCCTCGACCCGGAGCTGCGGCCCGCCCTCTTCGACCGGAGCGGGAACGTGGGGCCGACGGTGTGGTGGAACGGGCAGGTCGTGGGGGGCTGGGCGCAGCGGCCCGACGGGGAGGTGGTGTGGCGGGTGCCGGACGCGGCCCGGCTGGGCCGGGAGGGGCGTGCGGCCGTCGCCGCGGAGGCCGCCCGGCTGTCCGCGTGGGTGGGCGCGGTCCGGGTCACGCCCCGCTTCCGGACGCCGCTGGAGCGGGAGTTGGCGGCGGGGTAGGCCCCCGCCGCCGGCTCCCGTACCGGGGGCCGCGCCCGGGCCGCGTTCCTCGCGGGCGGGCGGAGCCCCCGGTGTGTGTCAGCGGGCGTACCGCATCAGCGCCCTGACCATGTGGCACGTGGTGTCGGACGGCGGGTGGACGCCGATGAGCGCGGCGGCGCTGTGGATCGTCTCGTTGCGGGCGTGGTCGGCCATGTAGACGCCGGAGTCGAGCAGGGCGATCGCCAGGCGCATCGCCTTGAGCCGGCGGTTGTGCGTGACGTACCAGTCGCGAGGGCGTCCCGGCGGGAGCGGACGCTTCTCCACGGGCTCGTACGGCAGGTCGAGCGGGACCGCCCTGCGGGCGGTGGATTGGGTGGGCTTCGGCTTCAGTGCGGCAGCGGGCACGGGCATCCTCCTGTCGCGGTCAGGGCCTCGCCGGAACGTCCGGCGGCACCCTCGAACACTGCTTCTATTCTACCGCCCGGCACTGACAAAAGCCTGTGGTCACAAGGGCGTTGACCTGGTGTGACGCAGGTGAGAGAGGGTGTTCCGGGTACCGTGTGAGCATGGAGATCTGGATCAACCCGGCCTGTTCGAAGTGCCGCAGCGCCGTGAGCCTGCTCGACGCGGAGGGCGCCGACTACACCGTGCGCCGCTACCTGGAGGACGTGCCCGCCGAGGACGAGATCAGGGCCGTGCTGGAGCGGCTCGGGCTCGAACCGTGGGACATCACCCGGACCGGGGAGCCGGCCGCCGGGGAGCTCGGGCTCAAGGGGTGGGCGCGGGACGCCGGTTCGCGGGACCGCTGGATCACGGCGCTGTCGGAGCACCCCGAGCTGATCCAGCGGCCGATCATCACGGCGGACGACGGGACCGCGGTGGTGGCCCGTACGGAGGAGGCGGTACGGGACGCCCTGTCCCGCTGACCATCCGGCACCCGCCCCTGTGGCCCACGTCACTCGCCTGGTCACCGTGACCGTTGAGTGACCTCGTTCGGTATCTCGTACCTAGCGGCGTACGTTCCCCCGGACCCAGGAGGCGCGCATGTCGCGTAGGAGAACGCTCAGCACCCCGAAGAAGCTCGCCCTGCTGGCCGGTGCCGCCGCCGTGGCCGGAGGCGGGGCCTTCGCCCTGGCGGCCACGTCGAACGCGGCGCCGGTCCAGAACGCGGGCAACTCGACGGTCTGCCAGGGGCTGGCGACCGCGGTCGGCAACAACCAGCGGTTCATCGACGCCCAACGGGCCGCCCCCGACGCCCAGTCGGAGGCCCGCATCGCCAACCGCGAGGCCGTCATCAAGGAGATCGGGCGCCAGCAGGAGGCGTCCGGCTGCGAGGTCGGGGAGTCGGCTCAGGACTCCCAGGCCACCGCGCCGGCCACCACCGCGCCCGCCACGACCGCTCCCGGGGAAGCAGCGCCCGGCGCGACGGCTCCCGGGGAGGCCGCGCCCGGCGACGAGGCCGGTGCCGGGGGCGGGGAGGCCGCCGCCGGGGAGCAGGTCTGCGCCGGTTCGACCGTCACGCTGTCCGGGGAGAACGGCGCGCCGGCCGCGTCCAGCAACCAGTTCCCGGCCGGGACGAAGCTCAAGGTGACCAACCTGGACAACAACAAGTCCACGACCGTGGAGGTCACCTCGGTCTCGGGCAGCTGCGTCCTGCTGAACAACGCGGCGTTCGAGCAGGTCAGGGAGCCCGGCAAGTTCCTGATCCGCAAGGCGCGCATCGAGAAGGTCGGCTGACCGCCCGCCGCGACGGCGCCCGCGGCGTGCGCGGCGTCCGAGGGGCCCGTCCCTCCCGTACCGGAGGGGCGGGCCCTTCTCGCACGCCGCCGCGTTCTCACCCCCGTGACCCCGGGCACACGAGCCGCCAGGTAACACGGGGTTCACACGTGGGCAACGGCCGGGAAACCGCCTGTTGACAGGCTGCCGGGCATCCCCAGCGGCGCCCCAGTGCCGCAGCGCCGCAGCACCCGCAAGTGCGCCTGCAGACCCACCCCGAAGGATGTGGCCCGTGACCTTCAAGGCTGAGTACATCTGGATCGACGGCACCGAGCCGACGGCCAAGCTCCGTTCGAAGACGAAGATACTGGCGGACTCCGAGAAGGGTGCCGACCTGCCGATCTGGGGATTCGACGGGTCGAGCACCAACCAGGCGGAGGGCCACGCCTCGGACCGCGTACTCAAGCCGGTCGCCACGTACCCGGACCCGATCCGCGGCGGCGACGACGTCCTCGTCATGTGCGAGGTCCTGAACATCGACATGACGCCGCACGAGTCCAACACCCGTGCCGCGCTGGCCGAGGTGTCGGAGAAGTTCGCCGCGCAGGAGCCGATCTTCGGCATCGAGCAGGAGTACACCTTCTTCAAGGGCGCGCGCCCGCTCGGCTTCCCCGAGGGCGGCTTCCCCGCCGCGCAGGGCGGCTACTACTGCGGTGTCGGCTCGGACGAGATCTTCGGCCGTGACGTGGTCGAGGCGCACCTGGACAACTGCCTCAAGGCGGGCCTCGGCATCTCCGGCATCAACGCCGAGGTCATGCCCGGCCAGTGGGAGTTCCAGGTCGGCCCGCTGGCGCCGCTGGAGGTCTCCGACCAGCTGTGGGTGGCGCGCTGGCTGCTCTACCGCACCGCCGAGGACTTCGGCGTCTCCGCGACGCTGGACCCCAAGCCGGTGAAGGGCGACTGGAACGGCGCGGGCGCGCACACCAACTTCTCCACCAAGGCGATGCGCGAGGGCTACGACGCGATCATCACCGCGTGCGAGTCGCTGGGCGAGGGCTCGAAGCCGCTCGACCACGTGAAGAACTACGGCGCCGGCATCGACGACCGCCTGACGGGTCTGCACGAGACCGCCCCGTGGAACGAGTACAGCTACGGCGTCTCGAACCGCGGCGCCTCGGTCCGCATCCCGTGGCAGGTCGAGAAGGACGGCAAGGGCTACATCGAGGACCGCCGTCCGAACGCGAACGTCGACCCCTACGTGGTGACGCGCCTGCTCGTCGACACCTGCTGCTCCGCCCTGGAGAAGGCCGGCCAGGTCTGATCCCCCGCTTCCCGTGAAGGGGCGCCCGCCGGTCCGGCGGGCGCCCCTTCCGCGTGGCAGGGGCCGGATCGCGCCAAGGTCCGTATCACGTGCCGAGAAGGTCCGTACGGGATCTGCTCCGGACCGGGCTCATCTGCTTCAATGGGGCCATGGCCAGCTTCCAGAAGGACACCGCGACGGGTCGCCACGACCTGGAGCCGTTCTGGCCGTCCCGTCAGCACCACGACTTCGACCGGGTGTGTTGCCGCGCGATGAACGCGCGGGCCCTCTAAAGCCGTACACCCCGGCCTTCGGCCAGCGCGCACGACGTACGTCTCTCGACAGCCGCGACCAAGAACTCGCCGCCGTCGACACCACACGACGACTCCTCGCGCGAAAGAGCTGACCTCTCATGGCGAACACCCGTTCCTTCTCCACCGCCGGCACTCTCACCGCCACCTCCCCGGGCAGCGCACGGCACCGGCTGCGCGCCGTCGACCGGGACGAGGTGATCGACGTCGCCGACTTCCTGCCGCCGGGCGCCACCTGGCTGCCCGCTCCCCCGCACACGCTGCCGACGCTGCCGGGCCGCCCGCCGATGGTCGGCTACCTGGTCCTCGTCCCGGCCGACCAGCAGCCGCTGCTGCCGGTCGCCGTGCCGGACGCGCCCGAGCCGGAGGGCCCCGGCGACGACGGGACCCAGCCCCTCGTCCGGGTCGACTCCGTACAGCGCACCGCGCGGGTCGACGGCCGCGCCCTGGACCTGACGTACCTGGAGTTCGAGCTGCTCGCCCATCTCGTCGCGCACCCCCACCGGGTGCACACCCGCGACCAGTTGGTCACCACGGTGTGGGGCTACGGGCACGTGGGCGACGGCCGCACCGTCGACGTCCACGTCGCCCGGCTGCGGCGCAAGCTCGGCGCGGAGCACCGCAAGGCGATCCAGACCGTGCGGCGGGTCGGCTACAAGTACGCGCCGCCGGCGGGGCGCTGACCGGGATCTCCTGTCAGCAGATTCCCGTTCCGGCCGGCCGCCCCGTCGGGCAGAGTCGCCGGTATGAGGCTTCTGATGCTGGGTGGTACGGAGTTCGTGGGGCGCGCCGTCGTGGAGGCGGCGCTCGCGGCCGGCTGGGACGTGACCGTGTTCCACCGGGGCCGGGGGGAGACTCCCCCGGGGGTGCGGACGCTGCACGGCGACCGCGCCGCCCCGGACGGTCTCGCGGCGCTCGCCGGGGGCGAGTGGGACGTCGTCGTCGACACCTGGTCGGCGGCGCCGCGGGCGGTGCGGGAGGCGGCACGGCTGCTGGCCGGGCGGGCCGGGCGGTACGTGTACGTGTCGAGCTGCTCGGTGTACGCGTGGGCGCCGCCCGCCGGGTACACCGAGGACGCTCCGCTCGTGGACGGCGCCTCGGCGGACGCGGAGCAGACCGACTACGCCCGCGACAAGCGGGGCGGCGAGCTGGCCGTGCTGGAGAGCTTCGGCGCGGACCGCTCGGTGCTGGTGCGCAGCGGGCTGATCCTCGGGCCGTACGAGAACATCGGGCGGCTGCCGTGGTGGCTGAACCGGATCGCGCGCGGGGGCCCGGTACTGGCGCCCGGTCCGCGTGACCTGCCGCTCCAGTACGTCGATGTCCGCGACCTCGCCGAGTGGATCGTCGGGGTGGCGGAGCAGGAGGTGAGCGGGGCGTACAACCTGGTCGCACCGCGCGGGCACACCACGACCGGCGGACTCCTCGACGCGTGCGTCCGGGCCACCGGCGGACGGGCGGACCTGCGGTGGACCGGTCCCGCGGCGGTCCTGGAGGCCGGGATCGAGCCCTGGACGCACCTGCCCGTGTGGGTGCCGCCGGACAGCGACCTGCACGACGCGCTGCACGGGGCGGACGTGTCCCGCGCGCTCGCGACGGGGCTGCGCGCCCGTCCGGTCGAGGAGACGGTCGCCGACACGTGGAGCTGGCTCCTCGGCCTCGGAGGCGTCGCCCCGCAGCGGTCCGACCGGCCGGCGGTGGGCCTGGATCCCGCCGTGGAGGCGAAGGTGCTCGGGGTGTGACCCCGCGGGTGCCCGGCCTCTTGCGCCCGGGCACCTCAAGCGGACGGGCGGCCCCCGGGAGTGCACTCGGCTACACCCCCGGACGGGGGGCCCGCCCCAGTGACCGGTGGACCCGGTGCCGGGAGACTGGGCGCATGGAGACGATGCGGGCCGGCGGTGACGGCGTCCGGGCGAGGGCAGGTGAGGCCGCCGTGGCGGGGGCGCGGGGGCTGGTCCTCGCCGTGGCGGGGTTCGCCGCGTCGACCGTGCTGCTGGTGCTGACCGCCGTGTCGGTGGCGCTGGTGCCGGTCGGCGTCGGCATTGTCACCACCCCCTGGCTGCTGACCGGCGTACGCGCGTTCACCGGCCGGGAGCGCGACCTCGCCGGACGGTGGTGCGGGGTGCGCATCCCCTCGGCGTACCGGCCGCCGCCCGCCGGCGCCCCCGCGTGGAGACGGTGCTTCGGCATGCTCCGGGACCCGGCGACCTGGCGGGACCTGCGGTGGCTGCCGGTCCGGATGACGGCCGGGTTCGCGACCGCACTGCTGCCGGCCGCCCTGCTGCTCTGCCCGCTGGAGGGCCTGGCATTGGCCCTGTGGTGGGTCTTCGAGGGCGGTACGCACGGCGGCCGGTGGTACGGCTCCGGACCGGCCGGTGCCCTCGCGGCCGGGGCCCTCGGCGCCGTGCTCCTCTTCGCCGCGTACCGGTTCTCCCCGGCGCTGCTGCGGGTCCACTTCCTGCTCGCCCGGTCGGTGCTCTCCCCCGGGCGGGCCGAACTGGCCGAACGCGTGCAGGTGTTGACGGACACCCGGCGGGACGCCGTGGACACCTCGGCGGCCGAGCTGCGGCGGATCGAGCGGGACCTGCACGACGGGGCACAGGCGCGGCTCGTCGCCATGGGCATGGACCTGGGGACCGCGGAGGCGCTGCTCGACAAGGACCCGGCCCGGGCGCGCGAGCTGCTCGCACGGGCCCGTCAGTCCTCCGCGGACGCGCTCACCGAGCTGCGCGACCTGGTGCGGGGCATCCATCCGCCGGTGCTGGCCGAGCGCGGACTGGGCGACGCCGTACGGGCGCTGGCGCTGCGCCTGCCCCTGGAAGCGGAGGTCGCCGTCGATCTGCACGGCCGCCCGGAACCGCCCGTCGAGTCCGCCGCCCACTTCGCGGTCAGCGAGGTCCTCACCAACGCGGTCAAGCACTCCGGCGCCGGCCGGGTACGGGTCGGCATACGTCACGCGGAGGGGGTCCTGCGGATCACCGTCACCGACGACGGCCGCGGCGGGGCGGTCGCCGGAGCGGGTTCCGGGCTCGCCGGGGTGGAGCGGCGGCTCGGTACATTCGACGGCGTCCTGACCGTCAGCAGCCCCGCGGGCGGTCCCACGACGGTGACCATGGAGATTCCGTGCGTGTTGTCCTGGCCGAGGACCTCTTCCTGCTCCGTGACGGACTCGTGAGGCTGCTGGAGGCCCACGACTTCGAGATCGCCGCCGCCGTGGGGAGCGGCCCCGAACTCAGCAGGGCGCTCGCCGAGTCGGCCCCGGACATCGCCCTGGTCGACGTACGCCTGCCGCCCTCGCACACCGACGAGGGCCTCCAGTGCGCCCTGGAGGCACGCCGCAGGAGGCCGGGGCTGCCGGTGCTGGTCCTCTCCCAGCACGTGGAGCAGCTGTACGCGCGGGAGTTGCTGGCCGACGGCACCGGCGGGGTCGGCTATCTGCTCAAGGACCGGGTGTTCGACGCGGAGCAGTTCATCGACGCCGTACGACGGGTCGCGGCGGGTGGCACCGCCATGGACCCGCTGGTCATCCAGCAGTTGCTGGCCCGGCGGAGCGCCACCGACCAGCCGCTCGGCCGGCTCACGCCGCGCGAGACGGAGGTGCTGGAACTGATGGCGCAGGGACGCTCGAACACGGCGATCGCGGGCCAACTGGTGGTCACGGAACGGGCGATCGCCAAGCACACGTCCAACATCTTCGCCAAGCTGCGCCTGGAGGTCTCGGACGACGACAACCGGCGCGTCCTCGCGGTGCTGGCGTACCTGGACCGGGGACGCTGAGTCCCGGTCCGCGACGGCTCCGGCTGCCGGCTCCCGCGGCCCCGCTGAACATGGTTCAAACCTGTTCGCGTAGATCAACTGCCTTTGTTTTCACGGCGTTTGAGGTGACTGATGCCGGAATCGGCCACCGGGATTCCCAAGTTCTTGCGGGGATCCTGAACGCCCCACCCGCCTCACCCGTATGGAACGGAGCCGCTTCACTCCTGTCGGGCGCCTCGCTGCCCCGCAAGGAAGTCAGAGGAGTTCCATGGGACGCAACACACGAAAACGCCGTTCACCGCTTGCCGTCCGCGCCATAGCCGCATCGGCGGCCCTGGCGATCGGTGGTGGCGGGCTGGTCTGGGCGAATTTCTACGCTTCCGCGCATGAGGAGAACTCGGCGCAGAACGACACCAAGGCCGCCGCCGCTCAGGTGGCCACCATCAAGTGCCCGGACGTCGGACAGCAGTTGACCAAGGTCCCGTACCGGGCACGCTCCGGCGTCGACAGGGAGCTGGCGACCCTCGACAAGCAGATCACCGAGGCGTACGCCCGGCTCGCCGCCTCGCGCGACGCCGCGGCCAAGGACGCCGGCTTCGTCCAGAACTCCATCCTCGGCCCGCTGAAGGACAAGCGGACCGCGACGATCGAACGGATCAAGATCGAATTCAAGCGGACCGGCAGCACCGCGCCGAGCTCGCTGGACGGACTCGCCCCCTGCACGGGCGTACCCGCGGACCCGCCGGAGACCACCGACGGACAGGCCGGCGACGGACAGGACCAGAACGGGGACGGCCAGGCCGACGGCGGCCAGGACCAGAACGGCGGCGGCCAGGACCAGGGCGCCGGCGGTCAGGGCGACGACGGCGGTCAGGACCAGGGCGGCCAGGCGGGCAACGGCGGTCAGGCGGGCAACGGCCCGGTGGCTGCCGACTTCGTGGACATCACGAAGGTCCAGCCCAACGTGGCCCGCAAGCCCCGCACCCGCTCCGGCGGCTCGGCCGGCACCTTCACCAGCTCCTGCGGTGTCAACGCCAACAAGAAGTTCAACACCGACAACGTGATCGTGGCACCCGGTGTCACCAACGGCGCCCACCACCTTCACGACTACGTCGGCAACCAGTCGAACGACGCCTTCGCCAACAACGACACGTTCGCCGCGGCCCAGACCAGCTGCGCGAACCAGGGCGACAAGTCGTCGTACTACTGGCCGGTGGTGCGTATCCAGAACGGTACGCAGGACTTCGACCAGAACAACGACGGCGGTGGCAAGGAAGGCAACGTCGGGCAGATCCAGCAGACCAAGCAGGCGTCGATCAAGTTCGTGGGCAACCCGCGGAGCAAGGTCGTCGCGATGCCGAAGTTCCTGCGGATCATCACCGGTGACGCGAAGACCACGACCAACGGTCTCGCGAACGCCAACGCCCACTGGAGCTGCACCGGGTTCGAGAGCAAGGTGCAGCTGACCGAGCAGTACCCGATCTGCCCCGAGGGCAGCGACGTGGTCCGCTCGTTCGCCTTCCAGAGCTGCTGGGACGGGCAGAACGTCGACAGCGCCAACCACCGTACGCACGTCGCGTTCGCCGACGCCCAGGGCAACTGCGCGAACGGCTTCAAGGCGATCCCGCAGCTGACGATGCGCCTGGTGTACGACGTGCCGGCGCCGACCATCGAGAACGGGCAGGTCAAGAACCCGTACGCGGTGGACGGCTTCCCCGAGCAACTGCACAAGCCGAGCACCGACCACGACGACTTCATCAACGTCTTCGACGAGAAGCTGATGAACAAGATGGTCAACTGCATCAACACCGGCAGGAAGTGCAGGTGACCGGCTGACCCGGTCCGCGTCAGGAGGCCGGCGGTGGGAGCTCCCACCGCCGGCCTCCGGCGTTCTCCGCTCGCCCCGGGATGCCCCCGAGGCCCCGTGAACCGGCGGGGTCAGCCGCCGTGGTGACCGGAGTGCGCGGTCTCGTCCCCTCCGCCACCGCCGCCGCCCGAGTGGTGCGAGGTCCCCTTCTCCATCGTCCCGCCGAGCCGGCCGCGCAGCGCCGTGACCGTCCCCGGCTCCCCCACGGCGACCCACTTGCTGCCGACGAGGTACGAACCGCCGTAGTCCTTCGCCTCGTTGAGCCACTCGCGCTGGCCCCGGTCGGTGGCGAAGGTGGCGAGGATGAACTTGCCGTCGGTGTTCTTGCAGACGGCCTGGCGGATCTCGTCCGCGTCCGTCTGGATGTCCGGCTCGCACTTCGCCTCGGAGGCCAGGTGTTCCAGGCTGCCGGTGGCCGTGGCCGGGACCTTGTCGTCCTCGGCGCCGGTGCCGCCCGGCCCGCCGCAGCCGGTGAGCAGCAGCAGTGCCGCAGCCGCCCCGGTCGCTCCGGCCGCGAACCCCTCGCGCGTCACCCTCATACGTTCCTCCGGTCCTCGCGGCGACCTGAACCCGTCGCCTCTCGTACGCACCGTCGAGCACGGACGCCCGTCCGGTCAGCATGCCGCACCCGCCGGGACGGGGGGCACGCGGACGGGCGGTCCGTCGCGACGCACGGTGCCGGGCGCGGCCGGTGCCACCGGCCTCGGAACCGCCTCGGGGCGGCGGTCCCGGCCCACGCCACGGGAAGCCCCGGCACAGGGCCCCGCCTTCGATACGGCTCCGGCGCCCTCCGCGCTCAATCGGCGCGTCATCCGGCCCGTCATCCGTGAAGCGGCGGACGGTTCCCCCGGGTGCCGGGCCCTGTGGGAGGCCCCGGCCCGAACCCTCCCGGCACCCAGGGCTGGGCGGGCCCGCGCACCGGGCGCCGGGGACGCGGACTGCCGGGTCCGGTGGCAGGAAGATCACGCGGCCGATGGTCCGGGCCGGGGTGCCTGTGCGAGGGTGGGAGGGTGAACGACGACTGGGACATGCGCGTGGCGGCGGCCTGGGCCACCTTCGACGACTACGACCAGGCACGGGCGGGCGAGTTCCGCGCGGTGATCGACGAACTCGTCGCCGAACTCCCGGAGGGCAGCCCCCTCGGCCTCTTCGAACGGGCCTGCGCCTGGGACTCGACGGGCCACTCGGACCGGGCGGTCCCCCTCTACCAGGAGGCGCTGGCAGGCGGCCTCGACAGCCACCGGACCCGGCGCACCAAAATCCAACTCGCCAGCTCCCTGCGGAACATCGGGCAGGCGGAGGAGGGCGTCAATCTCCTCACCCCCGAACTGCTGGCGCCCTCCGACGAGTTGGACGACGCGGTACGGGCCTGTCTCGCGCTCTGCCTCGCCGACCTCGGCCGTGAACGGGAGGGCCTCGCCCTGGTGCTCGGCGCCCTCGCCCCCCATCTGCCGCGCTATCAGCGGTCCATGGCGAACTACGCCCGGCTGCTGGTGGAACCGGGAGCGTAAAGCCCTCGTCCGCTCCCGCGGGCCGAGGTGACCAACCGACGATTCGCTCGTTCTGCTGAACGTGCAGTCACAGGATGTAGCCCCGCGCCCCGCACCCGAACCGGCCGTCGACGTCGAGCAGGCCGAGGCCGCGCTCGTCGAGCACTACCCGCGGCTCGTCCGGCTCGCCTACCTGGTGCTGCCGCCGAGCCTCGGCCGCAACCGCCGGGTGCTCACGGCGCACGCCCTCACCCAGCGCGCCCTGCCGCGCGGACGGACCACCGCCGCCCTGATCCCCGCCCAGGCGGGCGGCCGTGACAGCGACCCGGGGTACGCCGTCGTCCGCCTCCACGTGGTGCGCAGCGCCCTGGAGGCGGGCCTGCCGCTGAAGCGACTGGCCTGGCCGAAGCGGGCCCAACTGCCGCCGCTGCTGCCGCAGGTGTGGGGCCTCAGGCTCTTCCCGCGCTCCGGCGGTGCCGACGAACTCGCCCTGGACCAGCGGCTCTCCGGGCTCACCGGGCCGGCCCGCGCGGCCTTCGTCCTGCGCGCCCTGGAGCGCATGCCGGACACCGACGTGCGGGAGGTGCTGGAGGCGGCGGGCGTCGGGGAGCCCGGCGCGGCGCTCACGGAGGCCGGCACCGTGACGGCCGGGGAGGAGCTGCTGCTCTCCCCCGAGTTCGATCCCTGCTCGCTGCACGCCCGGCCCACCGACCTGATGCGGCGCAGGCAGCACCTCAAGGCCGCGCTCGCCGCCGCCGCGGCCGTCGCGGTGTGCGGCGCGCTGCTCGGCCTGCCCGGCGACGGCTGGGGTCCGGACGGGGCCGCCGCCCCCTCGTACGCGCAGAACCCCGCCGCCGAGGCCGCGCTCGACCCGGCGAAGGTCGTGAAGGTGCCGGCGACGGCCTGGCGGTCCGCCGCGCGCACCGACTTCTCGGTGTGGCCCGCGCGCGGAAACCTCACCGGGGACGGCGCGCTGCTGCGGCGGGCCCTCGCCGTGTGGGCCCGCCCCGGCGAGAGCGTGCAGGTGTCCGCCACCCCGGGCACGCCCTCGGGCGCCCCGCCCGGCCCGCCCCAGCTGCTGTACGCGGGGGACGTCGACTCCGCGCGCGTGGTCCTCCTCTACGACGGTCTGCGCATCGCCCGCTACGCCGAGCCGAAGAACGGGACGAACGGCGCCGCCCTCGACTTCGCCCGGGTGGACGGCGCGAGCGACGCCGAGTCGAGCGCGGTGGTCCTCGACCGGGCGGACGGCAACGTCCGCTATCTGACGGCGCCCTGGGTGCGCCGGGCCGCCGAGCGGGACCTGCTGGAGCCGGCGGCGGCCCCGGTCGACCTCGGGCTGTCGGCGGACGGCGTGACGGGGCCGCTGGCCAGCCCCGCGCAGCAGACCGGCACCTGCCGCTCCTGGCACACGCTGCAACTGACCGGCGGCACCGGCGGTTCACGCCCGCGGCTGCTGAGCGACCTCGGCGAACTCACCCCGGCGCACCTCACCGCGGGGCGGCCGTCCGCGCCGCGCGAGGCCTCGCCGCGCAGCTGGTCCGCCTACGCCTGCTCGCTCGCCTCGGTGCGCTCCATGGGCGTCCGGTCGGTGAACGCCTGGCAGTTCGCGCGGCAGCAGCTGCCGGACGGGAGCGGGGCGGCCGACTGGGTCTGCACCCGGGCCGAGACCTGGCGCGGCGCGGACCCGCGCGTGCTGGCGCAGTTCCACACGCCGGGCGGACTCTTCGGGGCGGTCGCGGCGAAGGCGGAGAACGCGCCCGCCTGCGGCTCCCGCGACCCGCACGTGCTGGCGGGCGTGCTGTGGAAGTCGGCCGCAGGCTCCTGGTACCTGCTCGCCGCGGGCAGCGGTGACATGACGTCGGTGGCCGCGACGGGCGGAGTCCGCGGCACCTCCCAGGGCAACCTGCTCGCCGTCCGCGCGAAGCAGGGCGCGCAGGCGGAGCTGACGGGCAGGCTGGCCAACGGCGCGTCGATCGACGGCTTGCGCTAGGGGCGTCCGCTTTCTGCCCCCGGGCGTCCGGGGGGGGTTCCGGGGTCCTGGTGTCCGGGCGTGCGGGCGTACGGGCAGACGGGCATACGGGGGTTCAGGCGTACGGGGGTCCAGGCGTCCGAGCGGGCCGGGGGCCAGGCGTCCGGGGCCCCGGGGGCCAGGCGTCCGGGGGCCGGTCGGGCGTACGGGGGTCCAGGCGTCCGAGCGGGCCGGGGGCCAGGCGTCCGGGGTCCCGGGGGCCAGGCGTCCGGGGGCCGGGCGTCCGAACACCCCAGTGCCCGGGCGTCGTTCGTCTCGGCGTCCGCTCGGCACCCGCTCCCGTCGCCGCCCGAAGTGCGGCCGACGGGAGCGCGGCCTCGCGAGGTGCGGCCGACCGCGACGCGGTCTCGCGCAACGCGGTGCCCTGGAGCGCGACTGCGTGCCACACCGGCCCGTTGACCGCGACTCCGGGCCGCACAGCTCCGTAAACATCCCCGTGGCACCGCCGCCGAGAACCCCCGACCTAGCTGACGTTCATGTCAACAAGTCCGCGCACGGGGGTTCTCCCGCGGGCTACCCGTCAGTACATTGACGCCATGTCCAATAAGCAGACGCCCCGCGAGCCGCAGCCTGCCGAGCCCGGGCGGACCGCCCTACAGGCGCGCAAGGTGTCGTTCTCCTGGGCGGACACCCCCCTGCACTGGGTGCCGGGCGATCCGTTCGCCACGCACACCATCAACGTGCTGCACCTGCTGCTGCCCGCCGGTGAGCGCTGGTTCGTTCACGTGTACCGGCAGGCGCTGCCCCTCGTCCGGGACGAGCGGCTGCGCGAGGACGTCATCGGCTTCATCGGGCAGGAGGCGATGCACTCGCAGGCCCACGACGAGGTGCTGCCGCACCTCAGGGAGCTGGGCCTCGACCCCACTCCGTACACCGCGCAGGTCGACTGGCTCTTCGAGAAGCTGCTCGGCGACCGCACCCTGCCGCCGGGCCGGGCGCGCAGGTGGTGGCTCATGGAGCGGGTCGCCGTGATCGCGGCCATCGAGCACTACACCGCGTTCCTCGGCGACTGGGTGCTGAACGCCGAGGAGCTGGACCGCCGGGGCGCCGACCCGACCATGCTCGACCTGCTGCGCTGGCACGGCGCGGAGGAGGTGGAGCACCGGTCCGTGGCCTTCGAGTTGTTCCAGCACCTCGACGGCGGTTACCGGCGCCGGGTGCGGACCTGGGCGACCGCCTTCGCGGCCCTGGTCTTCCTCTGGCAGCGCGGCCCACGGTTCTTCATGGCGAACGACCCGACTCTGACGGACGGCCGCGCCGGCTTCCGGGACTTCTACGCGAGCGGCAGGGCGGGCGTGCTGCCGTCGACCGGGGACATGCTGAAGTCGATCCCGCGCTATCTGAGCCGCGGCTACCACCCCTCCCAGGAGGGTTCGACCGAGCAGGCGCTGGCCTACCTCGCCGCCTCCCCCGCCGCCACGGCCGCCGAGCGGAGCGCCTCGTGACGCCGCGGGTGCGGACCCTCGTGGCCGTCGCCGGCACCGCGCTGCTCGTCCGGAGCGCACTGCGCCGCCGGATCGAGGCGTCGCCGCTGTGGCCGCTGCCCGCGCTGGAGGAGCCCGTCTCCGGCCGCCCGCGCTCGCGCGCGCTGCGGCTGCGGGTCGCCCGGCACGAGCGGATCGCCGACGGCGTCGTCCAACTGCGCCTGGAGGGCGGCCCGCTGCCCGCCTGGGAGCCCGGCGACCACCTCGACCTGGTGCTGCCCTCCGGACGCGTACGGCAGTACTCGCTGTGCGGGGACCCCGAGGACGCGTCCGCGTACACCGTGGCGGCGCGGCTCGTGGACGAGGCCGCGGGCGGGCGCGGCGGCTCGCGCGAGGTGCACGAACGCCTCGGCACGGGCACGGAGGTCGAGGTGCGCGGCCCGCGCAACCGCTTCCCGCTCGTGGACGCGCCCGCGTACGTCTTCGTCGCCGGCGGCATCGGGATCACGCCCGTGCTGCCGATGCTGCGCTCCCTCGGCGAGGACGTCCCGTGGCGGCTGCTGTACGCCGGACGGACCCGGGCGTCGATGCCCTTCCTGGAGGAGGTCGAGAAGCTGCCGGGCGGCCGGGTCACCGTCGTCGCCGAGGACGTGGACGGACGGCCCGGCCTGGACGGGCTGTTCGCGGACCTCCCCGACGGCGCGGCCGTCTACTGCTGCGGTCCGCAGGGGCTGATGGAGGCCGTCGCCGCCCGGCTGCCCCAGGGCGCCTCGCTGCACCTGGAGCGGTTCGTCGCCCCCGCCCCGGCCGGCGGCGACGGCGCCTTCGAGGTCGAACTGCGCCGCAGCCGCCGCACGGTGACCGTCCCCGCCGGCTCCACCGTCCTCGCCGCCGTGCGGGAGGTGCTGCCCGACACCGTGTACTCGTGCGCGCAGGGCTTCTGCGGGACCTGCCAACAGCGTGTGCTGGAAGGGGAGATCGACCACCGGGACGAACTGCTGACGGACGCGGAGCGTGACGACTCGATGCTGATCTGTGTGTCGCGGGCGCGGGGTGCGCGCATCGTGCTGGACATGTGACACCCCTGGACGGACCGGCCCGTTCCGGGGCGGAACCGATCGGTAAGGTGTTCGTATGACAACCGGGGTACGCCGCAGAATGGGCGTCGAGGAGCGACGGCAGCAGCTGATCGGCGTCGCCCTCGACCTGTTCAGCCGACGCTCGCCCGACGAGGTCTCCATCGACGAGATAGCCTCCGCCGCCGGCATCTCGCGACCGCTGGTCTACCACTACTTCCCCGGCAAACTCAGCCTCTACGAGGCGGCGTTGAAGCGGGCCTCCGACGATCTCGCGGGGCGCTTCGTGGAGCCCCGCGAGGGTCCGCTCGGGGCGCGGCTGCTGCGGGTCATGCACCGCTTCTTCGACTTCGTGGACGACCACGGGCCCGGTTTCTCGGCGTTGATGCGCGGTGGCCCCGCCGTCGGCTCCTCGACCACCAACGCCCTGATCGACTCGGTGCGCCAGGCCGCGTACGTCCAGATCCTCGCGCATCTCGGCGTCGAGAACCCGCCCGCCCGGCTGGAGCTGGTGATCCGGTCGTGGATCTCGCTCGCCGAGTCCACGGCGCTGATCTGGCTGGACGGGCGGCGCATCCCGCGCGGTGAGCTGGAGACGCAGCTCGTGCGGGACTTCGCCGCGCTGGCCGCGGTGAGCGCCGCCTACGACGCCGAGATGACCGACGTGCTGCGGCGCGCCTTCCAGAACGAGCCGGCCGAGGGGCCCTTCACGGACCTCGCCGTCCGGCTGATCTCGCTGGCGTCGCCTCCGGCGGCGTAGCGTCTGCCGTTCGGATCACGCCGACCCGAGCGACAGGCCCCGGCCGCGCGCCGTCACGCCCCGGACGTCACAGCTCGAACTTGCGGTAGGACGGGTCGAGGTCGCGCACCTCGGCGGAGGCGTGCAGGGCGAGACCGTCGGCGGGCTTCACGTGGGTCCTCAGCAGGTCCAGCACCTCCTCGGTCAGCTTCGCCTTGGTCTCCTCGGTCCGTCCGGCGAGCAGTCCGAGCGTGACGTGCACGATGGCGTGCCCGCCGGTGTCCTCCCCGACCACGGTGTCCTGGGTCGGGCGGAACTGCGTCTTGCAGGCGCCGATCTTCGCGGCCGCCGTGTCGACGACGCGCTCGTGCAGCGCCCGGGCGAAGCCGGCGCGGTCGAAGGCGGTGTCGAGCGTCGCGGAGTAGTCGACGGTGATCTGCGGCATGGGCACTCCTGTTCCAGGGGGACGTCCCGGTCACCCTAGCCGCAGCGCGAGCAGCGCGATGTCGTCCTCCCGGTCCCGGCCGAAGCAGTCGAGGAGGGTGTCGCACAGGGCGGCGGGTCCGGGCGGGGCGTCGGCGGCGGCGGTGCGCAGGTGCTCCATGGAGACGGCGAGGTCCGTGCCGCGGGTCTCGATCAGGCCGTCCGTCACCATCAGCAGCCGGTCGCCGGTCATCAGCACCGCCTCGGTGGGCTCCGGGCGGTCCAGTCCGAGTCCGAGCAGCGGGCCGGCGGCCTTGACGTAGGAGGCGGTGCCGTCGTCGCCGACGACCAGGGGCGGGATGTGGCCCGCGTTGGCGATCCGGACCCGCCCGCTCGCCGGGTCGGCCAGGGCGAGGCAGACCGTGGCGGTGACGTCGGGGTGGTAGTGCTGGAGCATCCGGTCGAGGCGGCGGGCGAGGTCGCCGGGGTCGGGGTCCTCGACGCAGTAGGCGCGCAGGGCGTGCCGGATCTCGACCATGACGGTGGCCGCGTCGAGCGAGTGCCCGACGACGTCCCCGACGGCGGTGAGCACACCGCGCGAGGTGCTGAGGGCCGCGTAGAAGTCACCGCCGATCTCGGTCTGCCGGGAGGCGGGCACGTAGCGCACGACGACGTCGGCGCCGGGGAGTTCGGGCAGCCGGTGCGGCTGCGGAAGGAAGCTGTGCTGGAGGGTGAGCGCGACGTGCCGCTCCACCTGGTACATCAGCAGCGGCTCGGCGGCGAGCGCGGTGGCCTGGGCCAGCCGGACGACGAGTGCCTCGGTCCGCGGGTCGGCGACCGGGGAGCGCGGGTGCCGCGCGGGCACGGCGAGGCAGACCGGGGCCCGTTCGTGGCGGGTCCTGGCGAGCACCAGGCGGGCGTCGTCGCAGACACCGGGACGGAAGAAGCCCGCGGGCCACAGCGGCGCGGGGACGACGGTGCTGCGCACCCCGGTGTGGCCGCTCATGAAGGAGCGGACCAGCCCGCCCACCGCCTCCCGCGTGCCGGGGTCCGCGGACGGTCCGCGGGAAGGGGGGTGCGACCGGGCGGGCGACCGGTCGCCGGATCTGCCCTCGTACAGTTCACCGTCCTCGGAGAGCACGAACACGGCTGCCGGTGTGCCGGTGAGCCGGGCGGTGCCCTCGGCTGCCGCGTCGGCGAGTTCGGTGAGGCAGCGCGCCGTCTGGACCGCGACGACCGTCTCGGAGAGCAGGGTCAGCCGTTCGACGAGCGTCTCGGCCCCGGAGAGCATCCGGGCGCCGCGCACCGCGGCCCGGACGACCGCCTCGATCTCCTCGGGTTCCGCGGGCACCGACAGATACGCGTCGCCGCCCGCCTCCAAACCCCGGCAGCGGTAGCCGGGTTCGGCGGAGGCGGCGGAGAAGTGGACGACGGGCAGGGCGGCGGTGGCGGGCCGCGCCTTGATCCTGCGGCACAGCTCGAAGCCGTTCAGGTCGGGCAGTCCGACGTCCACGAGCGCCACGTCGGGCAGGGTGCCGGCACGTACCCGGGCGTCGAGTTCGAGGAGGGCCTCGGTCGCGCCGGCAACGGGGACGACCCGGTGACCGGCACGACTCAGTACGGCGGCCAGCGCGTAGCGGCCGGCCGCCGCGTCGTCGACCACGAGCACGGTGGAGGCCGTGCCGTCGGCCTCCGGGTCGAAGCCGTTCATGTGCGAAGCCCCTCGGGGCACGGGGAGTGGGGACAGACCCCGTGGTCTGCCCCCACCAACGTACTGCGCTAGCGCGAGGTCCGGGCGAATACCGCGACGGTACGGCCCGGGACGGCGAACGTCCCCGATTCCGCCGCGTAGGCGGCGCTCTTCACGGTAGAGTCCGCGCCCGCCGCCTGCACGGGATGCAGCGCGTACGCCGTTCCCGCCAGGGCGCCGACCTTCTGTTCCCGCCTGTCCGGCGTCGCGTTGAACACGACGACCAGGTCGCCGAGTTCCATCGTGATCACTCCCGGTGTCTCGTCCTCGCCCGACAGCGGGAAGGACAGCTCGGACTGGACGCGGCCCGCCGTGCCGAGGCCGAAGACGTCCTCGGTGCTGCGGATCCTCAGCAGGTCCCGGTACGCGGCCGAGGTGCCCTCGATCTGCTCGCATCCCACCTTGACGGACGTCAACAGCGGCTTGGCGTACGGCCACTTGGACTTGTTGTCGGCGGCCGGCGGAAGTCCGCGCCCGAAGCCGTTGCCGTCCTGGCAGTTCCAGTGGACGGCGTTGAACCAGTCACCGCTGTCGTAGGAGTTGCGGTCCAGGGACTTGGAGCGCAGCAGGTCCGAGCCCGCCTGGGAGAGGGACGGTCCCTGGGAGAGGGCCGCCGTCGCCATGGCGAGAACCTGCATGCGGGCCCTGCTGTCCGCCGAGGTGCCCTTCGGGAGCTTGTAGGTGAGGGCGTCGAACAGCGACTCGTTGTCGTGCGCGTCGGCGTACGCGAGGGCGTCGCCCGGCGCCTCGGCGTAACCGGCGGGTGAGCCGTTGTAGTCGACCTCGGAGCCCTTGACCTCCTTGCCGTCGGAGCCGGTGAAGCGGTACGCGGCCAGGTTGCCGCTCAGGCCGACCTTGATGAGGTCCTGGTAGTGCAGCAGGCGGGCCTTCTGCTCGGCCGGGGTGCCGTTGGCGTCCGAGGAGTTGGGGTCGGTGTAGAGACCCGAGGCGAAGCCCTGGACGCCGGGGTCCTCGTCGAAGGGGCCGCCGCCGCGTACGGCGTCACGGGCCCGGTCGGAGAAGGTCGCGACGCCCGTGCCGGCCATGTTCTCCTGGGTGGCCTGCACGAAGCGGGCGTCGTCGGCGATCTCGCCGAAGTTCCAGCCCTCGCCGTAGAGGATGATCTTCTTCCCGTCGACGCCGTCCTTCTGAGGCGTCAGCGCGTCGAGTGCCTTGCGGACCGCCAGGATGTTGGCCTTGGGGTGGTGCCCCATGAGGTCGAAGCGGAAGCCGTCGACCTTGTACTCGCGGGCCCAGGTGACGATCGAGTCGACCACCAGCTTGCCCATCATGGCGTTCTCGGTTGCGGTGTTGGCGCAGCAGGTGCTGTTGGCCACGGACCCGTCGGCGAGGAGCCGCTGGTAGTAGCCGGGGACGATCCGGTCGAGCACGGAGGTGTCGGCCTGGCCGCTCGCGGCGGTGTGGTTGTAGACGACGTCCATGACGACCCGCAGCCCGTCCTGGTTCAGCGACTTGACCATGTCGCGGAACTCGACCGTGCGCCGGGTGCCGTCGGGGTCGCTCGCGTAGGAGCCCTCGGGGACCGTGTAGTGGTACGGGTCGTAGCCCCAGTTGTAGGCGTCCTTGGCCGCGGTCTTCGCCACGCACTCCTGCTGCTTCTCGGAGTCGGCGGGGTAGGAGGCGAGGTCGCAGTCGGTGCTCTGCCGGTCGGCCTTCTTCTCGGGGATCGTGGCGATGTCGAAGGCGGGCAGCAGATGCACGTAGGACGTGCCGGAGGCGGCGAGTTCCCGCAGGTGCTTCGAGCCGTCGCTGTCCTTGTCGGTGAAGGCGCGGTACGTGCCCCGGTCGGCGGCCTTCGTCGTGGCGTCCGCGACGGAGAAGTCCCGGACGTGCAGCTCCTGGATCTGGGCGTCCTTCAGCGGCACCGCGCGCGGCTTCTTCAGGGACGACCAGCCGGCGGGCGCGAGGGAACGGTCGGCGAGGTCGACGACGAGGCTGCGCTCGGAGTCGGTGGTCAGGGCGACCGAGTAGGGGTCGGTGACCTTGTTGGCGACGACCTTGCGGACGGTTGGCGCCCACACCTTCACGACGTAGCGGTAGGGCTTGTTCTTCCAGGACTTCTTGCCGGTGACCGACCAGACGCCGGTGGCGGCGTCCCGCTTCATCGCGACCGTCGCCCCGTCGAGGTCCAGGCTCACCGACTGCGCGGTGGGGGCCCACACGGCGAGCGTCGGGCGGCCCCGGTGGAAGGTCGGCCCGAGGTCCGCCTCCGTCGCGTCGTACACGTCGTCCAGGACTCCGGCGAGCTGGACACCGGTCGCCGCCAGCACCGCGCCGTTGGCCGCGCGCTGGGTGGCGACGACCTGGCCGCGCAGGGCGGCGCGCACCCGGTCGCGGTCGCGCGGGTCCACGGACCAGGCCGTGTAGCCCTTCAGGTGCGGGAACGCGGCCTTCTGCGCGTCGGTGAGGGCGGTCTTCGACAGCCGCAGCCAGCGCTCGTCGTCACTGGTCAGCGTCCCGTCCTTGACCGCGATGGAACCGTCGCGGGAGGAGAGGAGCTGGGTGGACGCGGCCCCTTCGGCGCCGTTCCAGGCGACCGTGTCCCGGTCGATCCAGACCGCCTTGGAGGTGGTCAGGTCGAGGGCGGCGGCGCTGCCCGCGGGCTGCGGGAGCAGGTACTTCTCCTGGCCGCCGAGCATCCACACCTCGTGGCCGTTGGCCGTGAGGTCGAGCGACTGGTCGGTGGGGAGGTCCTTGGTGTCGCCCTTGTGCAGGATGTAGCTGAGGCTGGTGGCTCCCTCGGCGAGCGGCACCTCGAAGACGGCGCCGTACGCGTCCTCGCGGGCCGGCTCCAGGGGCTTGGTCCAGTCGGTGCCGTTCGCGGCGCCGGTCCAGACGTGCAGTCCCCAGCCGTCGTAGTCGCCGTCGGCGCGGTGGTAGTGCAGGACCGCCTTGCTCCTGTCCTGCGCCGGGTAGTCGGGCCGCTCGGTGAGCAGGGCCTCCTTGCCCTGCTCGACCCAGACCTCGCCGGTCTTGGTGACGTCGATGGTGCGGTCGGCGGAGACGTCCTTGTTGCCGTCCTTGTCGATGACGAGGAAGCCCACGCTGGAGGCGCCCGGCTTCAGCTTGACGTGGGCGAAGGCCCCGTAGGCGTCCCGGCCGACGAAGTCGTGGCCCGCGGGCCAGGTGGTGGACTCGCCGTCGGCGAGGTCGCCCCAGGCGTACAGCCGCCAGTCGGTGTAGTCGCCGTCGGCGCGCTTGTAGTGGACGACCGCGTAGTCGCGGGAGGACGCGGTGGGCACCTCGGGGGCGGGCGGTGTGCCAGTGGTGCCGGCGGCGGTGTCGCTCGCGGTGCGTCCGGCCGAGTCGGTCACGACGGCCTTGTAGCGCAGGGCGGTGCCGGGCGCCACATCCTCGCCGATGGTCTGGGTGACCTTGTACGGGGCGTGGTCGGCGGAGCCGAGGGTGCGCCACTTGCCGTTGCCCACCTGGGCGGCGAAGACGACCCTGTTCAGCCGGCCGCCCTCGACGTCCGCGGTCAGCTCGACGGTGCCGGTGGCGCCCGCCTCCGGTGCCTTGAGGGTGACCGTCGGCCTGGTCGCGGGTGCGGCGAGCCTGCCCGCCGCCTTCCAGACGACGGCGGATCCGGCCGGGACGCTGACGGTCACCTTCCGGTCGGCGTCGCTGGTGACGTCGGAGGACGTCCCGTAGAGGCCGCGGAACCGCATGCCGGCGGAGCCCGTCGCGAAGGTCGCCTCCTTGGCCCCGGTCGCGTTGTTCACGGCGACGAGGTACTCGGTGCCGGTCCTGGCGTCCGTGCGCGAGAAGGCGTACACCCCGGCGCCGTCGGCCGCGTACCGCTCGGTCTGGACGCCGTCGGCGAGTGCCGGGTTGCCCTTGCGCAGTTCGGCCAGGGCGGCGATCCGGCGGTAGAGGGGCGCCTTGGTGTCGTAGGCGTCGTCGGCGTGCGTACGGTCGGTGCCGAGCTCGTCGTCGTCGAGGTAGTCGCCAACCTTCGAGGCGAACATCGTCTGGCGGGCGTCCTTGTCGCCGCCCGCGCCGGTGAAGCCCTGCTCGTCGCCGTAGTAGACGACGGGGTTGCCCCGGCTGAGGAACATCAGCTCGGTGGCGAGCCGGTCCTTCTTCAGGAGTTCGGCGTCGGTCGCCTTCGGGTCGTCCTGCTTGAGGAAGGAGCCGATGCGGCCCATGTCGTGGTTGCCGAGGAAGGTGACCTGCTCGTACGCGTTGGCCTTGTCCGTCGTGTACTTGTAGTCGTCACCGAAGACGGCGGCGAGCTTCTTGGCGCTGCCGCCCTGGGAGGCGTAGGAGCGTGCCGCGTCCTGGAAGGGGAAGTCGAGCGTGGAGTCCAGGCGGCCCCGGGTCACGTACGGCGCCGTGACGGAGGTGTCGGCCGAGTAGACCTCGCCGAACATGAAGAAGTCGTCCCGGCCCCGCTTCTCGGCGTAGGCGTCGAGGGCCGTCGCCCACTGGGTCCAGAACTCCATGTTCACGTGCTTGACGGTGTCGATGCGGAAGCCGTCGATGCCGTAGTCGCGCACCCACTTCTGGTAGATCCGCTCCATGCCCCGCACGACCTCGGGCCGCTCGGTCCACAGGTCGTCCAGGCCGGAGAAGTCGCCGTTCGTGGAGCTCTCGCCGGCGAAGGTGGAGTCGCCGCGGTTGTGGTACATCGTCGGGTCGTTGAGCCAGGACGGGACCTTGGCGTTCTTCTTCGCGGCGGGCACGGTGGGCGTGCGCGGGAAGGAGTCGGCGTCGACCGGCGGAAACGGCCTGCTGCCGTCCGCGTAGTCGGCGTCGTCGAACGGCTCGCCGTCCTTGGTCAGATACGGGAAGGCGCCCTTGGAGAGGTAGCCGTAGGACTTCTCCTCGTAGTCGACGACGTCGGCCGTGTGGTTGGTGATGACGTCGAAGAAGACCTTCATGCCCTTGGCGTGGGCCTTGGAGATCAGCTTCTCCAGGTCCTCGTTGGTGCCGAAGTGCGGGTCGACCTGCGTGAAGTCGGTGATCCAGTAGCCGTGGTAGCCGGCGGAGGCGTCGGCTCCGGTGCCCTGCACGGGCTCGTTCTTGAAGATCGGCGCCATCCAGATGGCGGTGGTGCCGAGGCCCTTGATGTAGTCGAGCTTCTTCGTCAGGCCCTTGAGGTCGCCGCCCTGGTAGAACCCCTTGTCGGTGGGGTCGTATCCGGTCGCGAGGCGTGAACCGGCGAGTCCGCCGCGGTCGTTGGCGGTGTCCCCGTTGGCGAACCGGTCCGGCAGGACGAAGTAGAACTGCTCGCGGGTGGCGTCGTGACGGGCGGGCTCGGCGGCGAGCCTGGCGTCGGACGGGGGCGCGGGCGGCGCCGCGGCGCGGGCCGCGAGCGGCTGGACGAGTGCGGCCGCCAGCGCGGCCACCGTGACGGCGGCGAGCCGTCCGCGGTGCGGGGTCAGTCCGGAGTGCGCGGCGCGGCGCGCCCCGGGCGCCGGCCATCTCGGTATCAGGGCCACAGGTGTGAACTCCTAGCGAATACGGCTCGATTGGGTCCGACCCCACCGCCGCGGCACGGCTTCGATGCCGGGCGCCGGCGTGACCGTACCGCTTACGCAAGCTTTACAGCAAGAGTCTTGAAAGCAGCGGAAAGAACTTTCACAAGGGAGGGTCGAGGGAAGCACGGCCCGGCCCGCCGGGGAGGTGGCGGGCCGGGCCGTGCCGGGCGGTGCGGGGAGTCAGCAGGCCGACTTGCCCGCGTACACGGCGAGCGCCGTGTTGGCGCCGAGGGTGGCCGTGAGCTGGCCCGAACCGTTCACCGTGACGGTGGTGTTGTTCTGCACGTTGCAGTACGTCCCGGCCGGGAGCGAGGTCTGGTAGGTGCGGCTCAGCGCGCCGGACTCGTGGTTGATCGCCACGAAGCCCTTGCTGCCGCGGCCGAAGGCGATGGCGTCGCCGCCGTTGTCCCACCAGTTGGTGACGGACTGGCCCCGGGTGGCGTTGCGGAAGGCCACCATGGACTTGATCTCCGGCCAGGCGTGCTGGCACTTCCAGCCGTTCTGCCAGCAGGCGGTGACGCTGCCGCCGTTGGGCGGTCCCGCGTCCGTGTCGGAGAACTCGTAGCCCGAGTTGATGTCCGGGGCACCGTAGGGCCAGGCCAGCATGAAGACGTTCGCCAGGGTGTAGTTGGCGCCGTCCTTGTAGCTGAGCGTGGAGCCGTTGCGCTCGGTGTCGTGGTTGTCGACGAAGACGGCGGAGACGCCGCTGCTCATGTAGCCCCAGCCCTCGCCGTAGTTCTTCAGGTAGGCGAGGTTCTCGTTGTTGAAGACCCGCTTGAGGTCGTAGGCGTAGCGGAACTCCTGGACGTCGCCGTTGCCGGTGTACTCGGTCGGCTGGACGGCCTCCCCGGAGCCGTAGATGACCTCCTGCTTCCAGTACGCCCCCGGATTGGTGAGCCGGGACTTGATGTTGGCGAGGTCGGCGGCCGGGATGTGCTTGGCGCCGTCGATGCGGAAGCCGTCGACGCCGTAGCCCAGAAGGGAGTTGATGTAGCCGGCGACGGCGGAGCGGACGTACTCCTCGCCGGTGTCCAGGTCGGCGAGGCCCACCAGCTCGCAGTTCTGCACGTTGGCACGGTCGCCGTAGTTGGTGACGGTGGCCGTGCAGTCGTTCATGTCGTTGGACGAGTACAGGCCCGGGTAGGTGTACTTCGTGTACGACGAACCGCCGGTGCCGGTGCCGGAGCCGGCCGACATGTGGTTGACGACGGTGTCGGCGACGACCTTCACACCCGCCGCGTGGCAGGTGTTCACCATGTTCCGGAAGGCCGTGGCGTCACCGAGCCGGCCGGCGATCCGGTAGCTGACGGGCTGGTACGAGGTCCACCACTGGGCGCCCTGGATGTGCTCGGCGGGCGGTGACACCTGGACGTAGCCGTATCCGGCCGGTCCGAGGGTGTTGGTGCATTCCCGGGCGACCGAGTCGAATTTCCACTCGAAGAGGACGGCGGTGACGTCCTTGGTGCCGGGGGGTGATGCCTGGGCCACTCCCGTGGGGAGGGTGACCGAGGCCGCCAGGGCCGCCGCGAGGGCGGCTATGACGGCCGGAGTTCTCCTGGCCATGTGATCTCCTGCACTTCGTCGTGCGGGTGGGGGAGGGTGCGGGGCCGGAGGTTGCAGACCGAACAACCCCGGTGTGGTCGGGACCGTAGCGCTTGCAGACAAGTTTCAGCAAGATGTCGCAAGAAATTCCAACTCGGTTCGCGACAGGGCCCCTTGGCACCCTCTCCCCCGCCCCCGGAAGCGCAGGAGGTTCACTCGGACCGTCAGACGGCCCACCAGACGGTGGTGTCCGCGGGCAGCTTCGCCTCGTCGTCGGCGATGGTCACCTCACCGCTGCACACCAGCACCCGGCCGTACGCCGGGACGGTGACCGACTCGCCGCCGGTGTTCGCCGTGCAGACGAACTCGCCCCGGCGGAACGCCAGTACGCCCTCGGGCGCGCGCAGCCACTCCACCGAGTCGCCCGCGCCGAGGTCGGCCCGCTCGCGCCGCACGGCCAGCGCGGCGCGGTACAGCTCCAGGGTGGAACCGGGCGTGCCCGTCTGCGCCTCGATGCTCAGCTCGCCCCAGCCGGCCGGCTGGGGCAGCCAGCTGCCGCCGTCACCGAAGCCGTACGATGAGCCCTCCCGGGTCCACGGGATCGGCACCCGGCAGCCGTCGCGGAACCCGTCCTGCCCGGCGCCCCGGAAGTAGGCGGGGTCCTGGCGCACCTCGTCCGGCAGGTCCACGACGTCCGGCAGGCCGAGCTCCTCGCCCTGGTAGAGGTAGGCGGAGCCGGGCAGGGCCAGCATCAGCAGCGTGGCGGCCCGGGCGCGCCGCAGTCCCAGCTCGCGGTTGCCCGCGGTGCGGATCTGCGTGCCGAGGCCCGCCTCGTTGGCGAAGCGCGTGGCGTGCCGGGTCACGTCGTGGTTGGACAGCACCCAGGTGGCCGGGGCGCCGACGGGGCGCATCGAGTCCAGGGTGCGGTCGATGACGGAGTGCAGCTCCGTGGCGTCCCAGTGGGTGCCCAGGTACTGGAAGTTGAACGCCTGGTGCAGTTCGTCGGGACGCACGTAGTTGGCGGTGCGCTCGATGGTCGGCGTCCACGCCTCGGCGACGAAGATGCGCTCGCCGGCGTACTCGTCGAGGATGGTGCGCCACTGCCGGTAGATGTCGTGGACGCCGTCCTGGTCGAAGAACGGCATGACATCGTTGCCCAGCAGTTTCAGCTGCTCGTGGGATCCCAGGTCCGGCAGCCCGGTCGCCTTCACCAGTCCGTGGGCCACGTCGATGCGGAAGCCGTCGACGCCCATGTCGAGCCAGAAGCGCAGGATCGACCGGAACTCGTCGCCGACCGCCGGGTGCTCCCAGTTGAAGTCGGGCTGCTCGGGGGCGAAGAGGTGCAGGTACCACTCGCCGGGGGTGCCGTCGGGCTCGGTGACCCGGGTCCAGGCCGGGCCGCCGAAGATGGACTCCCAGTCGTTGGGCGGCAGTTCGCCGTCCGTGCCCTTGCCGGGCCGGAAGTGGTAGCGGTCCCGCAGCGACGAGCCGGGGCCCTCGCGCAGCGCGCGCTTGAACCACTCGTGCTGGTCGGAGGAGTGGTTGGGCACCAGGTCGACGATGATCCGCAGGCTCAGCTCGTGCGCGTCGCGGATCAGCGCGTCGGCGTCCAGGAGGTTGCCGAACATGGGGTCGACGGCCCGGTAGTCCGCCACGTCGTAGCCGGCGTCGGCCTGCGGCGAGGCGTAGAAGGGGCTCAGCCACACGGCGTCGACGCCGAGGTCGCGCAGGTACGGGAGTCGGGAACGTACGCCCTCCAGGTCGCCCATGCCGTCGCCGTTGCTGTCGGCGAAGCTGCGCGGATAGACCTGGTAGATCACCGCGTCGCGCCACCAGTCGCGGTGGGCGGCGACGGTGGCGAGTGCGGAGGTCGGGGCCTGGTCGGCGGAGTGCTGGCTCATGGCGTCCTTGATGCGATGGGGGGTCCTCCCGGCCGGGCCGGGCCGGCGGGGGGAGCAGTTCGGTCGTGGAAGCGTGTGATGAGGCGGCCGCGACGCCGGCGGGGTCGGATGGACGCCGCGGCCGCCACCCGCGCGCGATGCGCGCGCGGGAGTCCTGCCGGGCGTCAGCCCTTGGTGCCACCCGCCGTGAGGCCGCTCACCAGGTTCTTCTGCACCAGGTAGAAGAAGGCGGAGACGGGTATGGCGACAAGCACCGCGGTGGCGGCCATGAGGTTGCGCTGCGCGTCGTGCTCACTGACGAAGCTCTGCAGGCCGACGGCGAAGGTGTACTTCGTGTCGGAGAGCATGAACGTCGAGGCGAACGCGACCTCGCCGAACGCGGTGATGAAGCTGTAGAAGGCGGCCACGGCCAGGCCCGGCTTGGCGAGCGGCAGGATCAGCCGCAGGAACGTGCCGAAGGGGTTGAGCCCGTCGACGCGCCCCGCCTCGTCGATCTCGAAGGGGATGGTGTCGAAGTACCCCTTGAGCAGCCAGGCGCAGTACGGCACCGCGGTGGAGCAGTAGACCAGGACGAGGCCGAGGTAGGTGTCGATGAGCTGCAGGTCCGAGAGGATCTGGTACATCGGCACGATGAGGACGGCGATCGGGAACATCTGGGTGACCAGCAGGACCCACATGAACTTCCGGTAGCCGGGGAAGCGCATGCGGGACACCGCGTAGCCGGTGGTGGCGGCGACCATCACGCCGATGGCGGAGGTGCCGAACGAGACGATGAGCGAGGTCTTCATCCACGCGAAGAAATTCGTGTGCTGGAGCACGAACGCGTAGTTGTCGAACGTCATCTTGTCCCAGATGCGCCCGGGGTGGAGGTAGTCGTCCTTGTCCGGGCCGAGCGACAGGTAGACCAGCCACGCGATCGGGAAGAGCGCGATGAGGCTCGCGACGATCAGGATGCCGTGGGACACGACGGAGCCGGAGCGGCTGTTCTCGCCGCGCCTGCGGCCCTTGCGCGGGGCGGCGCCCGGGGAGACCTGGTCCGCCGGGGCGGGTGTCGGAAGGGTCGTGGTGCTCATGCGGGCTCCCGCCTCAGATCGCGAGCTGCTGGTCATTGCGGTTCAGCCAGCGGCGGTAGATGGAGGTGAAGACGATCAGGATGGTCAGCAGCAGGATGCCGTAGGCGGCCGACTGCGCGAAGTCGCGCGGCTGCTGTCCGAAGCCGAGGTAGTACGCCCAGGTGACGAGGATCTGCGCGTCCGGGGCGGTGTTGCCGAACAGCAGGAAGATCACCGCGAACTGGTTGAACGTCCAGATGATGCCGAGCAGCACGACGGTGGAGCTGACGGACCGCAGGCCGGGCAGCGTGACGTGCCGGAACCGCTGCCAGGCGTTCGCGCCGTCCATCTCGGAGGCCTCGTACAGCGTCGCGTCGATGGACTGCAGGCCGCCCAGCAGGGAGACCATCATGAACGGGACACCGCACCAGGTGTTGACCATGATCGCGGCGAACCGCTGCCAGAAGGTGTCCTCCAGCCACAGCGGTGTCGGTAGGTGCACCGCTTCGAGCGCGGAGTTGATGACGCCGCCGTCGGCGAGCATGAAGCGCCAGCCGAACACGGTGACGAAGGTGGGCACGGCCCACGGCAGCACCAGCAGCAGCCGGTAGAAGGTGCGCCCGCGCAGCTTCTGGTTGAGCAGCAGCGCGAGGCCGAGCCCGATGACGTAGTGCAGCGTGACGCAGAGCGCCGTCCACACGATCGTCCAGATGAAGTGCGACCAGAAACGGTCGTACGACGTCGGCCCCCACAGGATGTCGGCGTAGTTGTCGAAGCCGATGAACTCGTAGGTGGCGTCGATGTGGTTGACGCCGATCGTGCGGGCCGAGTTGAGGCTGTTGGCGTCCGTGAGCGTCAGGTAGAGGCCCCGCGCGAGCGGATAGAGCACCAGCACCCCGAGCACGACGACCACCGGGGTGATCATCGCGTACGCGTACCAGTACTTCTGGTACGAGTGCTTGAGGCGCTCGATCCGACCGGGCCGGCGCCCGCGGTCACCACGCCGCTCGCCGGTCGCTCTGTCGATGGCGACTGTCATGATTCGACACCTTCTGGAAGATCAGGGGTTGGGCGCGCGCCCGGCGGCTGCTGGGCCGCGGCGCACAGGCCGGATGGCCGTCGGATCCGTCCCCCGGTGCGGGCGGATCCGACGGCCACGCGGGATCACTTCTTGAAGTCGGGGACCAGCTTGGAGATCGCGGTCTCCGCGTTGCTCAGGCCCTTGTCCAGCGACACCTTGCCGCCGGCGATCTTCGGCAGCTCGGTGTCGAGCGGACCCCACAGCGAGCTGTACTCGGGCAGCGCCGGGCGCGGCTGGGCGGCGGCGAGCACCGTCTGGTAGCCGGCGATGCCCGGGTCGGCCTTGACGTCCGCGGTGTAGGCGTCGTCACGCGTCGGCAGCGTGGAGTTCTTGAGGGCGATCGTCTCCTGGGACTTCGCCGAGGTCATGAACTTCACGAACTTGAGCGAGGCCTCCTGGTGGGCCTTGTCCGAGCCCGCGTACACGGAGAGGTTGTGGCCGCCGGTCGGGGCGCCCGCCTTGCCGGTGGAGCCGGCCGGGACGGTGGCGATACCGAGGTTCGCCTTGTCCTTGAACGCCGAGCCCTTGTAGAAGTTCGTGATCTCCCAGGGACCCTGGACGATCGCGGCGACCTTGCCGTTGACGAACGCGTCCTGGATGTGGGCGTACGCGTCGGCGGTGGTGTCGGCCTTGTGCAGGCCCTTGCCGCTGAACAGGCCCTGCCAGGTCTCGAAGCCCTTCTTGGCCTCGGGCGAGGCGACGGTGACCTTCTTGGCGTCGACGTCGACCGTGTCGGTGCCCTCGCCGTAGAGGAAGGACTGGGCGTAGTAGGCCTGGGTGGAGCCCCAGTAGCCGTCGACGCCGGTCTTCTTCTTGATCGTGGCGGCGGCGGTCTTGAGGTCGGCCCACGAGGTGGGCGCCTCCTTGATGCCGGCCTTCTCGAACAGCGCCTTGTTGTAGACGAGCGCGAGGGTGTCCGTGACGAACGGCACACCGTAGGTCTTGCCGTCGTACTTGGCCTGCTCGATCAGGTTCGACTTGAACTTGTCCTGCTCGGCGAGGGCGTCGGTGCCGTCGAGCGGCAGGAAGTAGCCCTTCTTCGCGAAGGCGGGGGTCCAGCCGACCTCGGAGCGCAGCAGGTCCGGAGCACCCTTGGAGCCCGCGGCGGTGTCGAACTTGTTCTGCGCCTGGTCGAACGGCACGTTGACGTACCTGACCTTGACGTCGGGGTTGGCCTTCTCGAACTCCTTGACGAGGGCCTTGTACGTCGGGGCCTCGTTGGTGGCGTTCGAGGTGTCCCACCAGGTGATGGTGGTGGGGCCGTCCGACTTGTCGCCGCTGTCGTCGCCGCCGCACGCCGTCGCCGTGAGGGCGATGGACGCCACCAGAGCGGTGGCCGCTATGCCACGCCGCATGAGATCTCCTTGAGGGTGAAAGCCCGAGTGGTTGGGGAAGCGGTCCCGCCCGCACCCCTTGCCGACTTGCCGACTGCGCCGTTGCGTCCGCCGGGCGACGTGAACGTAACAGCGTTGTAAGCGCCGCGAAAGAGCTTGCAGCAAAAAAGTGCAAGCACTGCCGAGAGTTACGTCCCCGTGACCTCACCGTTGCCGCCCGGGAACCCCGTACCGGGCCGATCAGCGGACTCCCGGGCCTCTGTGCAAGACTCTGCAAGCTCTTGCCACCGCTGCCGTATACGAGGATCATCGGCCCGTCAGCGCCTTGCAGGAGCCACCCCTTTCCCGCGGCGCACGCACGGGACGCCGAGCCGACCAGAACACGAGGGAGCCCGATGACGCAGCAGCCCGGAGCGAGCCGTTCAACCGGCCGCGCACGGCGCCTGGTTGGTGGGCAACGCGAGACCCGGCCGGTACAGTCCAATCCCGTGACCACACGGCTTGCCGACATCGCAGCCCAGGCGGGGGTCAGTGAGGCGACGGTCAGTCGCGTCCTGAACGGTAAGCCGGGCGTCGCCGCGACCACCCGCCAGTCCGTCCTGGCCGCCCTCGACGTGCTCGGCTACGAGCGGCCGGTGCGGCTGCGGCAGCGCAGCGAGGGCCTGGTCGGGCTGATAACCCCGGAGCTGGAGAACCCCATATTCCCGGCGCTGGCCCAGGTGATCGGGCAGGCGCTGACGCGACAGGGCTACACCCCGGTGCTGGCCACCCAGACCCCCGGCGGCTCCACCGAGGACGAGCTGACGGAGATGCTCGTCGACCGGGGCGTGGCCGGCATCATCTTCGTCTCGGGGCTGCACGCGGACACCTCCGCCGACATGCAGCGCTACGAGCAGTTGCGCGCCCGGGGCGTGCCGTTCGTCCTCGTGGACGGTTTCTCGCCGAAGGTGCAGGCCCCCTTCATCTCCCCCGACGACCGGGCGGCGATGAGCCTGGCGGTCACCCACCTCGTCTCGCTCGGCCACACCCGGATCGGTCTCGCCCTCGGCCCGAAGCGTTTCGTGCCGGTGCAGCGGAAGATCGAGGGCTTCGTGCGCACGATGCAGGAGCAGCTCGGCCTTCGCCCCGCGGAGATCGAGGAGCAACTGGTCCAGCACTCCCTGTACACGCTGGAGGGCGGACAGGCCGCCGCCACCGCCCTCATCGGGCGGGACTGCACGGCGGTGGTGTGCGCCAGCGACATGATGGCGCTCGGCGCGATACGCGCGGCCCGCCAGCTCGGCCTGGACGTGCCCAAGGGCATCTCCGTCGTCGGCTTCGACGACTCGCCCCTCATCGCCTTCACGGACCCGCCGCTCACCACCGTCCGCAAGCCGGTGCCGGCCATGGGCCAGGCCGCCGTGCGCACGCTGCTGGAGGAGATCGGCGGGACGCCCGCACCGCACAGCGAGTTCGTGTTCATGCCGGAACTGGTGGTCCGGGGTTCGACCGCCTCGGCGCCCGGGGACCGCGGTCGTCCCTGAGCGGGGCCACTCCCTGTACCCGGGACGGTGCGGGGAGCAGGAAATGCGGCCCGGACCCGACCAGGGGATCATCTGTGGGGGAAGGCTTTTCTGGCACACTCTGTCCCTATGGGTGAGACCACCGTGACGACACTGGAAGGCCGGAAGCAGGCCCCTCCCGCGTCCGCCGCGGACAGCACCGACGACCGCGCGGACCGGGCCCTGCTGCGCCGGCTGCGCGCCCCGCGGCGCCCCCGTCTCTGGTTCGAGATCCTGCTGATCGGCGTGAGCTACTGGACGTACTCGCTGATCCGCAACGCGGTCCCGGAGCAGCGGACGCAGGCGCTGCGCAACACCGACTGGCTCTGGCGGGTCGAGCAGACGCTCGGGATCGCCGTCGAGGAGTCGGTCAACCACACCGTGAACGCGGTGACATGGCTGATCGTCGGCATGAACTACTACTACGCGACGCTGCACTTCGTGGTGACGCTGGGTGTTCTGGTGTGGCTGTACCGCAGTCATCCCGGCCGGTACGCGGCGACGCGCACGGCGCTCTTCGCGACGACGGCGGTCGCCCTGGTCGGCTACTACTTCTTCCCGCTCGCGCCGCCCCGCCTGATGACCGGCAGCACCTTCGTCGACACGGTCCTGGTCCACCAGACGTGGGGTTCGATGGCCTCGGGCGACCTGAAGAACATGTCCAACCAGTACGCGGCGATGCCGTCGATGCACATCGGCTGGTCCCTGTGGTGCGGCCTCACGATCTTCGCCCTGGCCTCGGCGCCCTGGGCCCGCGTCCTGGGCCTCCTCTATCCGGCGGCCACCCTCGTGGTCATCGTCGCCACGGCCAACCACTTCTGGCTGGACGCGGTGGGCGGCGTCATCTGCCTGGCCTTCGGCTTCGCGGTCGCGGCCCTGTGGTACGGCGCCCTGCCGTACGCCCTGCCCCGCCGGGTGCCGGAGCCGGGCACGGCGCCCCGGCCACCGCTGCGGGCCTGACGGCGCCGCGGGTACGCCCGCGGGCCCCCGGGCGCCCGCGTCCGCCCCGGCTCGCTGGATCCGTCCCGCCCGCGTTCCAACGCCTGTGCCGGTCCCGCCCGCGCCCCGGCGTCCCGGGCGCGGCCCGCCCGCGTGCCAGCGGCCTGCGTGGGGCCCGCATCCGTCCCGGCGCGCTGTGTCGCCCGCGCCCCGGCGTCCTGCGCCCGGCCCGCCCGCGTGCCGGCGCCCTCCGGGCGGTCGGCTTCCAGGCCGTCGGCTTCCGGGCGGTCACCCTCCGTAGAACAGTTCGTCCACCACGGCGCGGGCCCGCCGTGTCGTGCGCCGGTAGCCCTCCAGCAGGTCTCCGACGTGGCCGGCCTCGTACCCCAGGTAGCGGCCCACGGCCGCCAGCTCCCGCCCGTCCGAGGGGAAGGTGTCCCCGGCCCGGCCGCGTACGAGCATCACCGCGTTGCGCACCCGCGTGGCCAGGACCCACGCCTCGTCCAGGATCCCGGCGTCCTCCTCGGACAGGAGCCCGGCGGCGGACGCGGCGGCGAGGGCGGCCCGGGTGCGCGTGGTGCGCAGCCCCGGCTCGGCGGCGCCGTGCCTGAGCTGGAGCAGCTGCACGGTCCACTCCACGTCGGACAGCCCGCCCCGGCCGAGCTTGGTGTGCAGGGTCGGGTCGGCGCCGCGCGGCATGCGCTCGGACTCCATCCGGGCCTTGAGCCGCCGGATCTCGCGTACGGCGTCGTCCCCGAGCCCGTCCGCCGGGTACCGGAGCGGGTCGATCAGCCCGATGAAACGGCGCCCCAGGTCCTCGTCGCCCGCGACCGGCTCCGCCCGCAGCAGCGCCTGCGACTCCCAGCCCAGGGACCAGCGGCGGTAGTAGGCCGCGTAGGACTTGAGGGTCCGCACCAGAGGCCCGGACTTGCCCTCGGGGCGCAGGTCGGCGTCGATGAGCAGCGGCGGGTCCGAGCTGGGCAGCTGGAGCAGCCGCCGCATCTCGGAGACCACGGTGTTCGCGGCGCGCGCGGCCTCCTGCTCGTCGGCGCCCTCGCGCGGCTCGTGCACGAACAGGACGTCCGCGTCGGAGCCGTAGTTGAGTTCGTGGCCGCCGAAGCGGCCCATGCCGATCACGGCGAAGCGGGTGGGCAGCGTCTCGCCCCAGGTGTCCCGGACGACGGCGCGCAGCGTCCCGGTGAGGGTCGCCGCCGTGAGGTCCGAGATGGCCGCGCCGACCCGGTCGACCAGGGCGCCCTGGTCGGCCACGGCGGGCGTCTCCTCGGTGCCGTACGAGGCGACGATGTCGGCGGCGGCCGTGCGGAACAGCTCGCGCCGACGGACCCCGCGCGCGGCCGTGACCGCCTGTTCGCCGCCGGAGGCGCGGCTCACCGCGGCGAGGATCTCCTGCTCCAGGTGGGCCCGGCTCCTGGCCTCCAGACCGCCGGCCGCGCCGTCGCCGAGCAGCGCGACCGCCTCCGGGGCACGCATCAGCAGGTCGGGGGCGAGACGTCCGGCGGACAGCACGCGTGCCAGGTTCTCGGCGGCGGCCCCCTCGTCGCGCAGCAGCCGCAGGTACCAGGGCGTCTTGCCCAGCGCGTCCGACACCTTGCGGAAGTTGAGCAGCCCGGCGTCCGGATCGGCGGAGTCCGCGAACCAGCCCAGCAGCACCGGCAGCAGGGTCCGCTGGATGGCGGCCTTGCGGGTGACGCCGGAGGCGAGGGCCTCCAGGTGCCGCAGGGCCGCGGCGGGGTCGGCGTACCCGAGGGCGACGAGCCGCTCGCGTGCCGCGCCCGGGCTCAACCGGGTCTCGCCGGGCGCGAGTTGGGCGACGGCGTCGAGCAACGGCCGGTAGAAGAGCTTCTCGTGGAGCCGGCGGACCACGGACGCGTGCCGTTTCCACTCGCGGTTCAGCTCGGTGACCGGGTCGGTGCGCAGCCCCAGCGAGCGTCCGATGCGCCGCAGGTCCGCCTCGCCCTCGGGCACGAGGTGGGTGCGCCGCAGCCGGTACAGCTGGATGCGGTGCTCCATGGAGCGCAGGAAGCGGTAGGCCGCGTCGAGCTGCACCGCGTCGGCGCGGCCCACGTACCCGCCGGCGGCGAGTGCCTTCAGGGCGTCGAGGGTGGTGCCGCTGCGCAGCGAGGTGTCGGCGCGCCCGTGCACCAACTGGAGGAGCTGCACGGCGAATTCGACGTCGCGCAGGCCGCCGGGACCGAGCTTCAGCTCGCGCTCGATCTCGGCGACGGGGATGTTCTCCACGACCCGGCGGCGCATCTTCTGCACGTCGGGGACGAAGTTCTCGCGCTCGGCGGCGTGCCAGACGAGGGGGGCCAGCGTCTCGACGTACTGCTCGCCGAGCGCGAGGTCCCCGGCCACCGGCCGGGCCTTCAGCAGGGCCTGGAACTCCCAGGTCTTGGCCCACCGCTGGTAGTAGGCGAGGTGGCTGCTGAGGGTCCGCACCAGGGGGCCGTTGCGCCCCTCGGGGCGGAGGTTGGCGTCGACGGGCCAGATGCTGCCCTCGACGGTGGTCTCGGAGCAGATCCGCATCATGTGCGAGGCCAGCCGGGTGGCGGCCTGGATCGCCTTGCCCTCGTCCGCCCCGTCGGCCGCCTCCCCGACGAAGATGACGTCGACGTCGGACACGTAGTTCAGCTCGTGGCCGCCGCACTTGCCCATCGCGACGACGGCGAGGCGGCACAGCGCCCCGTCGTCCGGTGCCGCGGCCCGTGCTATCGCGAGGGCGGCGCGCAGGGTGGCCGTCGCGAGGTCCGCGAGCTCGGCCGCGGTCTGGGCGACGTCGGTGGTGCCGCACACGTCACGGGCGGCGATGGACAGCAGGCAGCGCCGGTAGGCGACGCGCAGCGAGACGGGGTCGTCGGCCTCCGCCAGTCCCCGCTCGAACTCCTCCACGCCTGGGTGCAGGTCCCGCGGCTCGTACATGACGAGCGCCTGCCAGTCCTGCGGATGGCGGGCCAGGTGGTCGGCGAGCGCGGCGGAGGCGCCGAGCACGCCGAGCAGCCGGTCGCGCAGCGGCTTCGACGCGATGAGCGTGTCCAGCAGCTCGCGCTGCGCGGTATGGCCGTCCTGCGCCTCGACGAGCCGGACGAGGCCGAGCAGCGCGAGGTCCGGGTCGGCGGTGGCGCCCAGCGCGTCGAGCAGGACGGGATCGGCCCGCACGGGTGCCAGCTCGGCGCCGTCCAGGAGCCGCTCCGCCGCGGACGGGTCGGTGAAACCGTGCCGCAGCAGCCGAGTGAAGGTACTGCTTCTGCGCCCCGGCGCCGTCATCCTCGGCCTCCTGTCGGATCAAGGTCGTACGCATGTGAGCGTAACCGCACAGCGCGCGGGCGGCTCCGGGGGCGGTTTCGGGCGGACCGGGGGTGGTCACTTCGGCGCAAGCGGTGGCGCGGCGGCCCGCGGTCGGCTTCGGTGAGGGGGAGCCGTCCGGCCGGACGCACCGCGCCCGGCCGGCGTACGAGGAAGGGACGCATCCAGTGGACATGACCCTCGAAGTGATCGTGCTGCCGGTCTCCGACGTGGACCGGGCCAAGGAGTTCTACCGGGACAAGGTCGGCTTCCACGTCGATCTGGACGGCGAGGTGATGGAGGGGGTGCGGATCGTCCAGCTGACGCCGCCGGGCTCCGGCTGTTCCATCGCGCTCGTGGACGGGCTGCAGATTCCGACCGGGGCGCCGCAGGCGGGGACGTACCACGGCATGCAGCTGTGCGTGGAGGACGCCAAGGCGGCGTACGAGGAGCTCCGGGAGCGCGGGCTCGACGTCAGCGAGCCGCAGGCCTTCGCGCCGCAGGACGGTGCCACCTTCATGTACTTCACGGACCCGGACGGGAACGGCTGGGCGATCCAGGAGTACCGGCAGCGGGCGGCGAAGCCGCTGCACAAGCTGCTCACGGAGCTGGCGGCCGGGCGACAGTAGTTCACCCGCTCTTCACTCCTCGGGCCGGGGGACGTGGGTCACGGGAATGTTGGCGTGAGCATGCTCTGTCCGCACCGCTCTCGTCCTCGTCCCCCCAACCGGAGGTCTGAAGTGTCCGGCAGAATCGTGCACCGCCGCAGCCGCGCCCTCGTGGCGTCCGCCCTGGCCCTCGCCGCCGCCGCGGCCGGGCTCTGGACCGGGTTCGGCGGCTCGTCCACGGCGCAGGCCGCGGGCGTGGTCCCGACCCCGGACCACGTGGTCGTCGTGGTCTTCGAGAACCACGCCTACAGCCAGGTGATCGGCTCCTCCAGCGCCCCGTACATCAACTCGCTCAGGACCGGGGGCGCCAACCTCTCCCAGACCTACGCCGAGACCCACCCGAGCCAGCCCAACTACTTCGCCATGTTCTCCGGCTCCACGCAGGGCATCACCGACGACAGCTGCTACACGCCGGGCTTCTCCTCCGCCCCCAACCTGGCCTCCGAGCTGATCGCGGCGGGCAAGAGCTGGGCCAGCTACAACGAGACGCTGCCCAGCCAGGGCTCCACGACGTGCAGCAGCGGCTCGTACGCCCGCAAGCACAATCCGTGGTTCGGCTTCAGCAACGTGCCGACGTCCACGGCGAAGACGTTCGCCCAGTTCCCGACGGACTACACGACGCTCCCCAAGGTCTCCTTCGTCGTCCCCAACCAGTGCAGCGACATGCACGACTGCTCGGTGTCCACCGGCGACACCTGGCTGAAGAACAAGCTGGGCGCGTACGCGACCTGGGCGAAGACCCACAACAGCCTCCTCGTCGTCACCTTCGACGAGGACAACCGGCTCAGCGGCAACCGCATCCCGACGGTGTTCTACGGCCAGCAGGTGACCCCCGGCTCGACGTCGTCGACCACCTACAACCACTACGACCTGCTGCGCACCCTGGAGGACATGCACGGCCTCCCGCACGCGGGCAACGCGGCCTCCGCCAAGGACATCACCGGCATCTGGACGTCGTGACGTGTACGTAGCGGACAGCCGGGCCGGCACCCCGGCGACGGCGTCCGCGGAAGACGCCGCCCGGCCCCGCGCCGGGCGGCGTCGTGCCGCGGTCGCCCCCACGGTGCTCGCCCTCGGCACGGTCAGTCTGATCACCGACGTCTCCTCCGAGATGGTGACGGCGGTGCTGCCCCTGTACCTGGTGGCGGGCCTCGGCCTGTCACCGCTGGGCTTCGGGCTGCTCGACGGGATCTACAACGGCTTCTCGGCACTGGTACGGCTGGCCGGCGGGCATCTCGCCGACCGCGGGGGCGGCCGCCACAAGTGGGTCGCCGGCTTCGGCTACGGCCTCTCGGCGGCCTGCAAACCCCTGCTCCTGCTCGCCCACTCGCTGACCCCGATCGGCCTGGTCCTCGCCGCCGACCGGACCGGCAAGGGCCTGCGCACCGCGCCGCGCGACGCGCTGATCTCCCTGTCCAGCACCCCCGAGACGCGCGGCCGGGCGTTCGGCGTCCACCGCGCCATGGACACGGCGGGCGCCCTGCTCGGGCCGCTGGTCGCGTTCCTGATCCTGCGCGCCACGGTCGACGGCTACGACGCGGTGTTCACCGTCAGCTTCTGCGTGGCCGTGACGGGCGTGGTCGTCCTGGTCCTGTTCGTACCGGGGCACGCCTCCGCCGCACCCGGCGCCGTGCAGACGGCGCGGGCGGCCGGGGAGACGGCCAGGGCCGCCGGGAGGCAGGCGAGGGCGGCCGGGGAGACGGCAAGCGCCGCCGGGGAGACGGCGAAGGGCGCCGGGGAGACGGCGAGAGGCGCCGGACGTGCGATGCCCCCGCCCACGGTCCGTGCCGCCGTCGGGCTCCTGCGGGACCAGGGACTGCGGCGCATCACCGTGTGCGCGCTCCTGCTCGGCCTCGCGACGGTCAGCGACTCCTTCGTGTACCTGCTGCTCCAGCGGCGCCTCGGCGTACCAGACCGCTGGTTCGCGCTGCTCCCCCTCGGCACGGCGGCGGCCTTCCTCCTGCTGGCCGTGCCGCTCGGCCGGCTCGCGGACCGGGCCGGCCGGCGGCGGGTGTTCCTCGCGGGCCACGGCGCCCTGCTCCTCGCGTACGCGCTGCTGCTCTCCTCCTGGCACGGCACCGCCCTGCCGTACGCCGTGCTGCTCCTGCACGGCGGCTTCTACGCGGCCACCGACGGCGTGCTGATGGCCGCCGCGTCGGACAGCGTGCCCGAGGCGCTGCGCTCGTCGGGCCTGGCCCTCGTCCAGACCGGGCAGGCGCTCGCCCGGTTCGTCTGCTCGCTCGGCTTCGGCGCGGCCTGGACGGCGTGGGGCGACCGTACGGCGCTCACCGCCTCGGCCGTCCTGCTGGCCGTCTGCGCCCTGTGCTCGCTCGGCCTGCTGAGGCCGGCCGCGACGACCCCGGAAGGCCCCGCATGACCCTTCGCAGCCGCATCCTGGTGCTGGCCCTGTCGCTGCTCGTCCTGACCGGCGTCGCCACGGCGTCCGTCCTGCACGCCTCGGACCGCGCGGACCGCCGGGACCGGGCGCGGCCCGGCGGCCCGCGGATCACCGCGGGCACGGTCGCGCTGACCGGCGCGGGCGCCCGCATGGTGTTCCGGAACATGGCATGGGGCCCGCACCGCGACGAGCTGACCTCGGTCCGGGCGGCGGACCCGGCGGGCCCCCGGACGGCGTCCGGCGTGAAGTGCCTGCGCTTCCACGCCGCGGCGGGCACCGGGGTCTGCCTCCAGTCGGTCCGCGGCGCCGTCCAGGACACCTACCGGGCGGTGATCCTCGACGCCGGCCTGCGGGTGAGGGCCCGCTACGACGTGCCCGGCATCCCGTCCCGGGCGCGGGTCTCCCCGAGCGGCCGGTTCGCCGCCTGGACGGCGTTCGTGGGCGGCGACTCGTACGCGGGGACGAACTTCTCCACGCGCGCGGCGATCGTCGACACCCGCACGGGCCGGCTCACGCCCTCCCTGGAGACGTTCCGCGTCGTGCGGGACGGCCGCCCGTACCGGGCCGCCGACGTCAACTTCTGGGGCGTCACCTTCGCGGCCGACGACCGGCACTTCTACGCGACGCTGGCGACGAAGGGCAAGACCTACCTGGTCCGGGGCGACCTGCGCACCCGCACGGTCACCACGGTGCGCACGAACGTGGAGTGCCCGTCCCTCTCCCCCGACGGCACACGGATCGCCTTCAAGAAGCGGGTGCCGGGCCTCCCCGCGGACGCCCCCTGGCGCCTGTACGTCCTCGACCTCGCCACGCTGCGCGAGACCCCCCTCGCGGAATCCCGCAGCGTCGACGACCAGGCCCTCTGGCGGGACGACCACACCGTGGTCTACGCCCTGCCCGGCGACTACGGGGCCGACCTCTACGCGATCCCGTCCGACGGCACGGGACAGCCGCGGCGGGTCAGCACGGCGGCCGTCTCCCCGGCGTACCTGCCCTGACGGCCGGCCCCCGGCCCGCGTACGCGCGCGGACCGGGGGCCGGCCTCACCGCCCGCGCGCCGCCCCGGGGGCGCGGCCGCCGTCCCGGCCGACGTCCTCCAGCACCGCCCGGACGACGTGCCGGGCGTTGCGGGCCATCGACTCGTTCGTCGTGCGGTACGCCGGCAGGGCGATCAGGGCCTGGGAGAGCGTGCGGGCCCGGCCGCGGGTCCAGGACGCGTCGTCCACGCCGAGGGCCGCGCGGAAGACCTTCCTGCCCTCGGCCGGCAGCAGGTTCCAGGCCGGGAACAGGTCGCAGGCCGGGTCGCCGCGTCCCAGGCACCCGAAGTCGATCACCGAGGTGAGCCTGCCCGCGTCGACCAGCAGGTTGCCGGGCATCAGGTCGGCGTGCAGCCACACGGGCGGCCCGTCCCAGGCCGGGGTTCGCAGGGCGTCCTCCCACACGGCGGTCACCGCGTCGCAGTCGACGCCCTCCTCGGGGATCGCGCGGAGCGCCTCGACCGCCGCCCGCGTGTCCTCGTCGAGCGAGGAGAGGGAGCCGCCGCGGTGGGCGGCCGGCGCGTCCGGCAGGGTCACCGCGCGCATCGCGGTCACGAACGCCGCCAGGTCCTCGGCCAGCCGCTCGGGTGCGCTCAGCGCCCCCGCCTCGGGGTTCTTCCCGGGCAGCCACCGGTACACCGACCAGGGGTACGGATACCCCTCGGCCGGCTCCCCGGCGCCCAGCACCTCGGGGACGGCCACCGGCAGCAGCGGCGCGAGGCGGGGCAGCCACTCCCGCTCCGCGGACACGTCACCGACGCCGCCCTCGGCCAGCGGCAGCCGTACGACCATGGCGTCCCCGAGCCGGAACATGGCGTTGACGGTCCCCCCGGACGGAACCCGCTCGACCGGCAACCGGGCCCACCGCGGGAACCGCCCGGCCACGAGCCGCCGCACGAGCCCCACGCCGACGCCGACGCCGACGGGATGCCTCTCCCCTGCACTCATGGGGCGCATCCGACCGCAGCCACGGACGGGGCGTCAAACACTTTCCAGACGTGGAAGGGCCGACGGTCGGTGACCGTCGGCCCTTGGACAACACTCCGGCGGAGAACTCCACCGCGCCCCGGTTACTACAGCACCGGCAGGTTCTTCCGCAGCTCGAAGGCCGTGACCTCGCTGCGGTACTCCTCCCACTCGCTCTTCTTGTTGCGGAGGAAGAAGTCGAAGACGTGCTCGCCGAGGGTCTCGGCGACGAGTTCGCTGCGCTCCATGAGCGTCAGGGCCTCGCCCAGGTTCTGCGGGAGGGGCTCGATGCCCAGGGCGCGGCGCTCGGCGTCGCGCAGGGCCCACACGTCGTCGTCGGCGCCCGGCGGGAGCTCGTAGCCCTCCTCGATGCCCTTGAGACCGGCGGCCAGCAGCAGGGCGTAGGCGAGGTAGGGGTTCGCGCCGGAGTCCAGGGAGCGGACCTCGACGCGGGCCGAGCCGGTCTTGCCGGGCTTGTACATCGGGACGCGGACCAGCGCCGAGCGGTTGTTGTGGCCCCAGCAGATGTACGAGGGGGCCTCGCCGCCGGCGCCCGCGGTGCGCTCCGAGCCGCCCCAGATGCGCTTGTAGGAGTTCACCCACTGGTTCGTGACCGCGGAGATCTCCGCCGCGTGCCGCAGCAGGCCCGCGATGAAGGAGCGGCCGACCTTGGAGAGCTGGTACTCCGAGCCGGACTCGTAGAACGCGTTGCGGTCGCCCTCGAAGAGGGAGAGGTGGGTGTGCATGCCCGAGCCCGGGTACTCCGAGAACGGCTTCGGCATGAAGGTGGCCTGCACGCCCTGCTCCAGCGCCACCTGCTTCATGATCAGCCGGAAGGTCATGATGTTGTCGGCCGTGGAGAGCGCGTCGGCGTAGCGCAGGTCGATCTCCTGCTGGCCGGGGGCGCCCTCGTGGTGGCTGAACTCGACCGAGATGCCCATCGACTCCAGCATCGTGATGGCCTGGCGCCGGAAGTCCTGGCCCACGTTCTGCGGGGTGTGGTCGAAGTAGCCGGAGTTGTCGGCGGGGGTGGGCCGCGAGCCGTCCAGCGGGCGGTCCTTCAGCAGGAAGAACTCGATCTCGGGGTGCGTGTAGAAGGTGAACCCGAGGTCGGAGGTCTTGGCGAGGGCACGCTTGAGGACGTAGCGGGGGTCCGCGAAGGACGGCGAGCCGTCCGGCATGAGGATGTCGCAGAACATCCGGGCGGTCCCCGGGGCCTCGGCACGCCACGGCAGCACCTGGAACGTCGACGGATCCGGCTTCGCGATCATGTCGGACTCGTAGACCCGGGCGAAGCCCTCGATCGCCGAGCCGTCGAACCCGATGCCCTCGTCGAACGCCTGCTCCAGCTCGGCCGGAGCCACGGCCACCGACTTCAGGAAGCCGAGCACGTCCGTGAACCAGAGGCGTACGAACCGGATGTCACGCTCCTCCAGTGTCCGGAGCACGAACTCCTGCTGCTTGTCCATCTTCCGCTTCCACCCATCCTTGCCGGTCAGGCCGCCTGCTCCCACGCCTCGGGGACGATCGGGGCACATGAGCATCCCACCACAACACCATTTCGTGCGCGTTGCGGACCTTGATCGGCAGACCGACCATGGATGGAACGCCTCGTGCACGGCAGGTGTACTGCGCTGCTGCCCATACTGCCTGCTCACCCGGGTCCGGCGATACCGAGGAGCGGCCCTGGACGGGCTCCGGGCCGGGCCGGTGGTCGGCGGCACCGGGCACCTTCGGACATTCCCGCGACCTCCCTCCATACCCCGCCCCCGTTCCCACTACGATCAGCAAACCCGTCCGTCCCGCAACCACCAGCCCCCGAAGGACTCGCCATGGGTTCCGCCAAGAACAGCTCCAACACCTCGCGCAAGGCGCGGATAGAGGAGATGCGTCGCGCAGACCGCTCACGCGAGCGCCGCAACCGGATCCTCACGATCGGCGCGAGCGTGGTGATCGTCGCGGGTCTCGTCGCCGGCGGCACCTACCTCGTCACGTCGCAGTCCGACAAGGACAGCTCGGCGAGCGACTCCAAGGGGACGTCGGGCCACTTCGTGACCGGCAAGGACGGCGTGAAGACCTGGAAGGGCACCCTGGGCCGCACTCACGTCACCAAGACGGTGAAGTACCCGATGGAGCCGCCGGTCGGCGGCGACCACAACCAGGTGTGGATGAACTGCAACGGCGACGTCTACACCGAGCCGGTCGGCAACATGAACGCCGTGCACTCGCTGGAGCACGGCGCGGTCTGGGTCACGTACAACGACAAGGCCTCCGACGCCGACGTCAAGGCGCTCGCGGCGAAGGTCAAGAAGACGCCGTACACGCTGATGAGCCCGGTCCGGGACCAGAAGGACCCGATCATGCTCAGCGCGTGGGGCAAGCAGCGCACGGTGACCGGCGCGGGCGACCCGGCCGTCGACACGTTCTTCTCCACGTTCGTGCAGGGCAAGCAGACGCCCGAACCGGGTGCCGCGTGCACCAACGGCCTGTCGAAGTGAGCCGGAGGACACGGACGGGCTGGATCGCCGGGACCGCGGCGGCCGTGCTGGTGGCCGCGGGGGCGATCACGTACGCGGTCGCCGACGGCGGGGACTCCGGCCCGGGGACGCCCGCCGCGGACTCCGCGGACGCGGGTTTCGCGCGGGACATGGCCGTCCACCACCAGCAGGCCGTCGAGATGTCGTACATCGTGCGCGACCGCACCGACGACGAGGAGGTGCGGCGCCTCGCCTACGACATCGCGCAGACGCAGGCGAACCAGCGCGGGATGCTGCTCGGCTGGCTCGACCTCTGGGACCTGCCGAAGGTCTCCGCCGACCCGCCGATGACGTGGATGGACATGGGCGGCATGGCCTCCGGCAAGGACGGCGCGCTGATGCCGGGCATGGCGACCGACACGGAGCTGGACCGCCTCGGCAAGGAGAACGGCAAGACCGCCGAGATCACCTATCTGCGGCTGATGTACGCCCACCACGCGGGCGGTGTGCACATGGCCGAGGGCTGCGTGCGCCGGTGCGAGGTCGGCGTCGAACGCCGGCTGGCCAAGGGCATGGTCGCGGGCCAGCGGTCCGAGATGGACCTGATCACCGACCTCCTGAAGGCGCGCGGCGCCACACCGCCGGACTGACCGGCCGTCGGAGTGACCGGCGGCCGGGACGACCGGCCGCGCTCGGACCCCCTCCGCTCCGGCTCTCTCCGCTCCGACTCCCGCTGGCGGGCGCTCCGTCGTCCGGCGCCCGTCGCCCGGTGCCTCCGGACCGGTGACGGGTTTCTCGCCGGTGCCTCGGACCGGTGACGGATGCGTTCCACCGGCGCCCGGCGACCGGTGACCGGCGACCGGTGCGCAGCGACCGGACTCCGGTGCGCAAGACCGTACATGACGGGCATCGTCGCCCAATTCCCTTACGCATACGGTCCCTTGGGGTCTTCTTGGCCCTCGCATTCCCCTGGCATGAACGGTTCGTCGCGAGAGTGAGCCCAGCGTGATCCATTCCCTGTGCACCTATCAGCACGGGGGTCTACGCGGATCACGACCGGCCACTACATGCGACGAACCGCATCGCAGGGGGTTCAATGAGATCCAACCGCGCCACAGCGCGCGCCGGAGTGAGCCTGGCGGCGACACTGCCGCTCCTCGCCGGCGCACTGGCGCTCGGCATACCCGCGGCCCAGGCCGCGGACGGCCCGGGCCGCGACACCCTCACGGGCACCCGGCCCGCCTGGGCCACGGCCGCCGCGGACAAGGGGGCCACCTCCGACAGCTCCCAGGTGTCCGCCCGCGTCCATCTCGCCGGCCGCGACGCCTCCGGCCTGGCCGCGTACGCCGAAGCCGTGTCCGACCCCGGGTCGGCCTCGTACGGCAGGTACCTGAGCGCGAAGCAGGCGCAGGCCCGCTTCGGCGCCACGAAGGCGCAGGTCGCCGCCGTGACCTCCTGGCTGGAGTCGGCGGGCCTGAAGGTCACCGGCACGACGCGGCACTACGTCTCCGTGACCGGTGACGTGGCGGCCGCCGAGAAGGCGTTCGGCACGCAGCTGCACAACTACGCCAAGGGCGGCAAGACCTACCGGGCGCCGTCGCGGACGGCCTCCGCGCCGGCCGCCCTGAACGGCGCCGTGCTCACCGTCACCGGGCTGGACAACGCCCCGCACAAGGCGACCCACCAGGACCAACTGCCGCCGCCGGACGCGGTGTTCCGCAACGCCGGGCCGTTCTCCTCGTACCACGGCTCCAACATCGCGAGCACGCTCCCGGACGCCTACGGCAAGAAGATCCCCTACGCCGTCAAGGGGTACACCGGCAAGCAGCTGCGCGCCGCCTACGGGGCGGGCACCCGTACCGGCAAGGGGGTGCGGGTCGCCATCACCGACGCGTACGCCTCGCCGACCATCGCGTTCGACGCGGCCACCTACGCGAAGAAGCACGGTGACGCCAAGTACGTCAGCGGTCAGCTGCGTCAGGTGCTGCCCGGGAAGTACACGAAGACCGAGGAGTGCGGGGCCGCCGGCTGGTACGGCGAGGAGACCCTCGACGTCGAGGCCGTGCACGCGGTCGCCCCCGGCGCGGACATCACGTACGTGGGTGCCGCCTCCTGCTACGACGACGATCTGCTCGACTCGCTGAACAAGATCGTCGACGGGCACCTGGCCGACATCGTCTCCAACTCCTGGGGCGACATCGAGGCCAACGAGACGCCGGACATCGCGGCGGCCTACGACCAGGTCTTCCAGTTCGGCGCCGTCGAGGGCATCGGCTTCTACTTCTCCTCCGGCGACAACGGCGACGAGGTCGCCAACACCGGCACGAAGCAGGTCGACACCCCGGCCAACTCGGCCTGGGTGACCGCGGTCGGCGGCACCTCGCTGGCGGTCGGCAAGGACGACAAGTACCTCTTCGAGACCGGCTGGGGCACCGAGAAGGCCGCCCTCGCGGAGGACGGCGGGAGCTGGACGGGCTTCCCCGGCGCGTTCACCTCGGGCGCGGGCGGCGGCACCAGCCGGACCGTCCCGCAGCCCTTCTACCAGAAGGGCGTCGTGCCGGACGCGCTCGCCCACGCGAACGGCACGACCGCGATGCGGACCGTGCCGGACATCGCGGCGATCGCCGACCCCAACACCGGCTTCAAGGTCGGCCAGACGCAGACCTTCCCGGACGGTTCGCAGCAGTACGACGAGTACCGGATCGGCGGCACCTCGCTGGCCGCGCCGGTGATCGCCGCCGTCCAGGCGCTGGCCCAGGAGGCGCGCGGCGGCAAGGCGATCGGCTTCGCCAACCCGTCGGTCTACGCCAAGTACGGCTCGAAGGTCTACCACGACGTCACGGACAACCCGACGGGGTCCGGACTCGCCGTGGCGCGGGTCGACTTCGCCAACGGCTACGACGCGTCGGAGGGCCTCCTCACCTCCGTCCGCAGCCTCGGCAAGGACAGCTCCCTGAAGGCCGTGAAGGGCTACGACGACGTCACCGGCGTCGGCTCGCCCGCCGCGGGTTACGTGAACTCGTACCGAGTCCACTGACGTTCCGTCACCCCCCGTGCGCCCGCCCCTGGATGAGGGGCGGGCGTCGGTGTTCACCGGGCCCTCGTGCAGGGGCCGGCTCACGCGGATTGGGTGGTGAGTACCGCCTCCGCGACGTCCTCGGGGCGGTCCAGCATCAGGAGGTGGCCGGCGGGGCGGCGGGTGACGCGGAAGGCCGCGTCCAGCCGTGCCGCCAGGGCCCGTTGGCGGTCGATCCACCGTCCGGAGCCGGTCGCCAGGACGGTGACCGGGATGTCCGGCAGGGGCACGTGCCGCCGCAGGACGTCCAGCCGGACCGCCTCGTCGCGGTAGGTGGCGTTCTCGGCCAGGACCGCGTGCAGGGAGCGGCTCGTGGTGTACGCGCCCCGGACGAGGCCGTACGGAGCCGGGTCGCCGCCTCTCAGCCGTCCGGCCCGGACCGCCGCGCGGCGCAGGGGCGCTCCCAGGGCCCGGGGGACGCCCGCCGCGGCCAGGAACGTGCCGCACGCGCGCGTACCGGCGTCCCGTACCGCACGGGCCGCCCGGGGGCGCGGTTCCTCCTCCACGCTGGTGTCGAGCAGGACGAGTCCCGCCGTACGCGCCGGGAGGAGCCGGGCGAACGCCTCCGCGTGGAAGCCCGCGAGGCTGTGTCCGGCGACGGTCACCGGGGCGGTGATCCCCAGCCCGTCCAGGACGTGCGCGATGCGCCGCGCCTCGGCGTCCAGGGTGGGCCACGTCCGCGCGGGTCCACTGAGTCCCAGGCCGGGGCGGTCGAAGCGGACGACCGTGCGGTGCGGGGCGAGCAGGGGCACGACCGGGTCCCAGTCGAACCAGCACAGGCCGAGGCCGGCACTGAGGACGCAGACGGGGCCGTCGCCGTCCACCCGGACGTGGTGGGGCACGCCGTCGATGCGCAGGAAGGTCATCGGGCCGCCGCCCGCGTCGGCTCCGGGGCGGGCGCGCTCCGGGCCGGTAAGGCGGGTCCCGGCGCTTGCCGGTGCCGAAGGACCGTGAACGCGAGCGTCCCGAACCACAGCGTCAGGAGGCCGAGTTGGAGGCGCTGGGCGATGCCCAGGGACCAGTTGCCGTGGCCCCCTTCCAGCGCGGCGACTGCGGCGAGGGTCCAGGCCGTGGCGGCCAGTTCGAGGACGACGAGGGGCGGGCCCAGTCGGGCCAGCGCTGTGGCGGGGGTGTGGCGGCGGGCCGCGTGGGTGAGGGCCGCCATGGCGACGAGGACGGCGCACACCGCGAGGGTGCTGCTCGTCGCGTGCGCGGTGTGGGTCACCGGGACGAGTCCCGCGTGCTCCCGCTGGGCGCACAGGCGGTCCACCGTCGGCGCGCAGCTCAGCGGCAGCCGTGAGTCCACGGCGGTGGCGATGCCGAACAGCACGACGGCCGCCCAGCCCGCGGTCGCCCACCGGCCGCCGGGCGGCAGCCGCAGCAGCGCCCACAGGCCGCCGGCCCACAGGAGCACCCCGGCGACCAGGTCCGTCGTGCGGAACAGGCCGCCGAATGGCTGGTCCCGGGCGGCCAGTTCACTGACGTACGTCCGCTCCTTCGCGAGCTCCGTCGGCAGGACGACCTCCAGCGCCCAGGCGCCGTACGCCACGATGCCCAGCCCGACGAGCAGGGCGACGGCTCGGGAGTCCCGCCGGTCACCGCGGTCGCTTCTGAAGGAGGCCGTCGTCATGCGTCACATGATCGACCGAATGGCGGCGGGGGGCATGCCGGGCGGGGCCGTCCTGGTTGCCGGCGCAGCAAGCCAGGACCGCCCGCAGACGCCGTACGGCGGGAGGGGACGGGGCGGTACATCAGATGCCTGTCGCGGGGTTGGCGCGTAGCTCAGGGGACCCGGCAACGGACCTGGGTGCCTGCCCCGCGACAGGCGGATGTACCGCCCCGGCCCCGCCCCGCGGCCCCCGTCCGCGCCCGCCGTCCGCCCATCCGATTCCCCGAGCTCGTCCGACGGACGGGAGGAGAATATTCAGCCCGCCCGGCGACTGAGGACGAGCGCGCCGGCACGAAGGGGGCGCGGCCCACAGGGCCGGGACCCGGACCCGGCACGGCGGGGCACCGCCCACCCGGAGACCCCGCGGCCCCGACGCAGGCAGGCCGGGGTCCACCGAACCCCGGCCAAGGTCCCCGCCCTCGGGGGTGTCAGCGTCGCGCCGACTCCGCGGGCCGGGGAACGTGCGTCGCCACGAGGCGGCCTGCCGCGGACCCGTCGGAGACGAGGGCGCGTCGGCGGTCCACGGCGTAGGCCACCGCCGCGACCCCCAGCCCCAGCACCGCGAGCATCGCGCCCGCGACCGCGGGCGACGTCGCGCCGAAGCCCGCCGCGAGGGCGAGTCCGCCGATCCAGGCGCCGCCGGCGTTCGCGAGGTTGAAGGCCGCCTGGTTGGCGGAGGAGGCCAGGGACGGGGCCGCGGAGGCCTTCTCCATGACCATCAGCTGGAGCGGCGAACCGGTGACGAACGCCGCCGTGCCGAGCAGGGTGACCCCGACGGCCGCGCTCCACTGGGCGCCCATCAGCAGCGGGAAGAGGGCCAGGACGGCGACGAGGGACGCGAGACCGCCGAACAGGGTCCCCCGCAGCGAGTGGTCGGCGAGGCGTCCGCCCAGCAGGTTGCCCGCCGTCGCTCCGACGCCGAAGAGGGCGAGCAGCAGCGTGACGCTGCCGTCGGCGTACCCGGCGGCGTCCGTGAGCATCGGGGTGATGTAGCTGTACGCGGAGAACAGCGCGCCGAAGCCCGCGACGGTGGTGCCGAGGGCGAGCCAGACGGGCAGGGAGCCCAGCGCGGCCAGCTCGCCGCGCAGGCCGCCGGCCGGGGCGTGGGCGTGATCGCGGGGGATCAGCAGCGCCAGCGAGGCTATGGCGGCCACGCCGATCACGCTGACGCCGAGGAACGTGGCGCGCCAGCCGAGGTGCTGCCCCATGAGCGTGGCGACGGGCACGCCGGCGATGTTGGCGACGGTCAGTCCGAGGAACATCAGCGAGACGGAGCGGGCCTTGCGCTCGGGGGCGACCAGTCCGGTGGCGACGACGGCGCCGACTCCGAAGAAGGCGCCGTGCGGCAGGCCGCTGAGGAAGCGGGCCGCCAGGAGCCAGTGGTGGTCGGGGGCGAAGGCGGACAGCGCGTTGCCGACGACGAAGAGGCCCATCAGCGCGATGAGGACCGTGCGGCGGGACATCCGGGAGGTGACGGCGGCCAGCAGCGGCGCGCCGATGACGACGCCCAGGGCGTACGAGGAGACCAGGTGGCCGGCGGTGGGGATGGAGACGTGGAGGTCGTCCGCGACGTCGGGCAGGAGGCCCATCATCACGAACTCGGTGGTGCCGATGCCGAAGGCGCCCACGGCGAGGGCGAGCAGGGCCAGGGGCATGAGGGGCCTTTCAGAGGAACGGGGGCGCGCGCGGACTCGTGGGGGACACGTCCGCGCGCAAGGTCGTGCCCGTGCACACCGCTGTGCACGGGCAGCATAAGTTCAGTCTAGGAACAAACTCTTCCAGGCCCAGTATTCCAGGAGGTTACGAGGCGGTTGCGTCCACCTTGACGCGTGCGGCGACGGGCAGGTGGTCGCTGCCGGTGCCGGGCAGCGTCCAGGACGTCACCGGCTCGATGCCCTTGACCATGATCTGGTCGATGCGGGCCATCGGGAACGACGCGGGCCAGCTGAAGCCGAAGCCGCTGCCCGCCGCGCCCTGGGTGGAGCGCATCTGCGCGGTGACGGCGTTCAGCGCGCGGTCGTTCATGGTGCCGTTGAGGTCGCCGAGCAGGACGACCCGCCGCACCGGTTCACCGGCGATCGCCTCGCCCAGCGCGTCGGCGCTCTTGTCCCGCTGGCGGGCGGTGAACCCGGCCTCCAGTTTCACCCGCACCGAGGGCAGGTGGGCGACGTACACCGCGACCTGCCCGGCCGGCGCCGTCACGGTCGCCCGCATGGCGCGCGTCCAGCCCAGCTTGATGTCCACGGGCCCGGCGCCGCTCAGCGGGTACTTGCTCCACAGCCCGACGGTGCCCTGCACCGAGTGGTACCGGTACGTGGCGGCGAGCGCCTTCTCGTACACGGGGACCGCCGAGGCCGTCAGCTCCTCTAGGGCGACCACGTCGGCGCCGGAGGCGGCCACGTCGCGCGCGGTGCCGTCGGGGTCCGGGTTGTCGGCGTTCACGTTGTGGGTGACGACGGTCAGGTCCCCGCCGCCGCCGGTCTTGTCGGAGAGCAGCCCGCCGAACAGGTTCAGCCAGACGACCGCGGGCAGCAGCACGGCGATCAGGGCCGTCGCCGACCTGCGGACCACCGCGAGGACCAGCAGCACCGGCACGAAGACGCCCAGCCAGGGCAGGAAGGTCTCGGTGAGGCTGCCCAGGTTGCCGAACCGGTTGGGGATCTGCGCGTGCAGCAGCATGACCAGGGCGAAGAGCACCGCGAGGGCGGCGAGGACCAGACCGCGCCGCCAGATGCGGGGGTCGCCGCGCCACTCGTCCCGCAGGCGTCGAAGCCGGGATCCTCGGCGCTCGGGCCCCGAGCCGCCGCTGCCCGTCTCCGTCACATACGCCTGCGCCATACCCTCGCCTCACAACTTGCCGTGCACACCGTCTGTCCCGCGCCTACGACCCTAGGGGATGACCGGTGCCCTTTCCGCCGTCCTGGGACGGCCGTACGGGCACGAGGACGAACAACTCGGCGTCAGGAGTTCCGTATAGCGCTCTCCCGCCGGTCCTCTGTGACGAAACACGCACATTCGGGCAAGTCGTTGCCCGATGAACTACCGCGCGGGAGGCGGGAACTACGGCGCGGGCGGCCGCAGTCCCGTGAGCACGGTGTCGACGATCCGCTCCGCGAGACCGTCGGGCAGCTCCGCCTCGGGCCGCATGAGGGCGCGCACCAGCATCGGGCCGACGACGATGTCGTTGAGGAGCTCCACGTCGACGTCGTCGCGGAGTTCACCGCTGAGCTGCCCGCGGCGCAGCACCTCGAAGGCGAGTCTGCGCCGCGGTTCGATGACCATCGCGTGGTACGCCGCCCAGACCCGGGGGCTGCTCTTCATCTGCGCGTACACGTTGTGCAGGATCGCCGACGAGCGGTTGACGAGGCCGCGCCGGCGCAGCGCCTCGACCAGGACGACGAGGTCGTCGCGCATCGAGGTGCCGGGCAGTTCCGGTTCCGGGGGTTCGGCGGCGCGCAGGACGTCGACGAAGAGTTCCTCCTTGCCGCGCCAGCGACGGTAGATGGTCGCCTTGCCGACCCCCGCGGTCCGGGCGACCCGCTCGATGGAGACCTCCCCCAGCGGGACGCCCTCCTCCAGCAGCTTCATCACGCCCTCGACGATGGCGCGTTCCACCGCCTCGCTGCGGGGGCGGCCCCGGGAGACGGGTCCGTCCTGCCCGGCTCTGCTGTCCGCGAGGCTCACGTCGACTCCGTTTCTCCGTTGCGCTGGGGGTGATTCTCCCTGATGCGGGGCCCGTGCCCGCCGGGGGCCGCTACTCCGCCGCCACCAACTCGCTCTCGTCCTTGCCCTGCTGCGGGGACGGCGTGCGGCCGGGCAGGAACAGGGCGACCACGACCGCGCCGACGAGCGCGACACCCGCACCGCACAGGGCCGTCACGTGCATGGCGTGCAGGAAGGCGTCGTTGGCCGGGGTGACGAGGGCGTCGCCGCGCGGGCCGAGCTTGGCGGCGACGCCGAGGGTGGCCTCGATGGACTCGCCCGCGGTGTGCCGCAGGCCGGCGGGCAGCCGGGTGAGGTCGTCCTCGATGCCGTTGCGGTAGGCCGTCGAGAGCACGGAGCCGAGCACCGCGATGCCGAGGGCGCCGCCGACCTGGCGGAAGGTGTTGCTGAGCGCGGAGGCGGAGCCCGCCTTCTCACGCGGCAGCGCCTGCATGATGACGACGCTGGTCGGCGTCATGATGTGCGCCATGCCGGTGCCCATGAGGAAGAAGACGACCTCCAGGGTCCAGATCGGGGTGTCGGCCTCCAGGGTGGCGAACGCGGCGAGCATCGCGGCGATGAGCAGCAGTCCGGCGGTGCAGGTGGCGCGGTTGCCGAAGCGGTCGACGACGAGCCGGGCGCGCGGCGCGAAGATGAGCTGGGCCGCGGCGAGCGGCAGCATCAGCAGGCCGGTCTGGAGCGGCGAGTAGCCGCGCACGCTCTGGGTGTAGAAGACGGAGAAGAAGGTGACGCCCATCAGCGCGAAGAAGACGAGCGCGATGGCGGAGATGGCGGCCGAGAAGACCTTGTTCTTGAAGTACGTGACGTCGATGGACGGGTGGTCGCTGCGCTTCTCGTACACCACGAAGACGACCAGGACGAGGAGCCCGGCGCCGACGGTGGCGAGCACCTTCGGGTCGGTGAAGTCGGCGAGCTGGCCGCCCTTGATGATGCCGTAGACGAGCAGGACGAGTCCGACGACGGAGAGGACCACGCCGACCGGGTCGAGGCGGCCCGGGTTCGGGTCGCGGGAGTCGGGGACCAGCCAGATCATCAGGCCGAGGGCGAGCAGCACGATCGGCACGTTGATCAGGAAGACGGAGCCCCACCAGAAGTGGTCGAGGAGGACGCCGCCGGTGATCGGGCCGATGGCGATGGCGAGGCCGACGCCGCCGGCCCAGATGCCGATGGCCTTGGGCTGCTCGTCGCGCTCGAAGACGTTCATGAGGACGGCGAGGGTGGCGGGCATCACGAAGGCGGCGCCGAGGCCCATCACCGCGCGGAAGACGATGAGCTGGACGGGCGAGCCCGACTCGGCGGCCAGCGCCGACCCCACGCCGAAGACGGCGAGACCGGCGAGCAGTATCTTCTTGCGGCCGAGCCGGTCGCCGAGGAGGCCGGCGGTGAAGAGCAGTCCGGCGAAGACGAGCGTGTAGGCGTTGATCGCCCACTCCAGCTCGCTCTGGGTGGCGCCCAGGCCGGTGGGCGCGGGGGTCGAGATCGTCTTGATCGCGACGTTCAGGATCGAGTTGTCGAGCACGACGATCAGCAGGCTGAGCATGAGCACACCGAGGATGGCCCAGCGCCGCCGGTGCACCGCCTCGGGCACCCGTCGTTCGGTGGAGGGAGCGGGAGTTGTCATGTCCTCCAGCCTAGCCACTTCCGATACGACACCGTCTCGTATCGGAATGGCTTTACGGAGAACTTGCCAAGAACTTACGAAGCGTCCCGGGTCGTCCGGAGGGAGACACAGCTCGCTCCGCGCGGTCTGGCCTCCGTCGGCACGAGGTGCCACCATGGGGGTGATCCGGGGACGCCGTCAGGGCGCCTCGAGATGACAGACAGAAGGAGCCGTTGCGATGACGCAGCTTTCGGCTGCCCCGAAGCCGGGTCAGGAGTCTGGCCGGACGTCCGACAGCAAGGCGCTGTACGGGGGCAAGAGCACTCGCCGCATCACCGTCCGTGACATCACCACCGCCAAGGAACGCGGCGAGAAGTGGCCCATGCTCACCGCGTACGACGCGATGACCGCGTCCGTCTTCGACGAGGCCGGCATCCCGGTCATGCTCGTCGGCGACTCCGCGGGCAACTGCCACCTGGGGTACGAGACGACGGTCCCGGTCACCCTCGACGAGATGACGATGCTCTCCGCGGCGGTCGTCCGGGGCACCAGCCGTGCCCTGATCGTCGGCGACCTGCCCTTCGGGTCGTACCAGGAGGGCCCGGTCCAGGCCCTGCGCTCGGCCACCCGCCTCGTCAAGGAGGCCGGGGTCGGCGCGGTGAAGCTGGAGGGCGGCGAGCGCTCGCACCGCCAGATCGAGCTGCTGGTGGAGTCCGGCATCCCCGTCATGGCGCACATCGGCCTGACCCCGCAGTCCGTGAACTCCATGGGCTACCGCGTGCAGGGGCGGGGCGAGGAGGCGGCCCAGCAGCTGCTGCGGGACGCCAAGGCGGTGCAGGACGCGGGCGCCTTCGCCGTGGTCCTGGAGCTGGTGCCGGCGGAGCTGGCCGCCGAGGTCACCCGGGTGCTGCACATCCCCACCGTCGGTATCGGCGCGGGTGCCGAGACCGACGCGCAGGTCCTCGTCTGGACCGACATGCTGGGCCTCACCGGCGGCAAGATGCCCCGCTTCGTGAAGCAGTACGCGAACCTGCGCGAGGTCATGGGGAACGCGGCCAGGGCGTTCGCCGACGACGTGGTCGGCGGGACGTTCCCCCAGGAGGAGCACTCCGTCCACTGAGCCACCGGGCCACTGGCCACCGAGCAGTGAGCACCGAGCCACTGCGGCACCGAACACCGAGCCACTGCGGCACCGAGCGGCCCCGCCGATCTTCCCCCGTCGGCGGGGCCGCGCCGTTTCCCCGGGCCGGACGGCGGGATCCCGCGCCCGCCGACGGCCGCCGACAGCGGCCCGGTCCGCCTGTCGGTGATCTGTCGGTCGTTTGTCGGTGGCGGCTGGGAGCGTGGCCGCATGACGCGAATCGACAAGAACCCCTCCGACGGCACACGCAACGCCGTCACCGTACGGGGGCTGGTCAAGCACTACGGCGAGACCAAGGCGCTCGACGGTGTCGACCTGGACGTGCGCGAGGGCACCGTCCTCGGCGTGCTGGGTCCCAACGGCGCCGGCAAGACCACCCTGGTCCGCTGCCTGTCCACCCTGATCACCCCCGACGCCGGCCGGGCCACGGTCGCCGGTTACGACGTGCTGCGCCAGCCGCGGCAGCTGCGCCGGGTGATAGGGCTGACGGGCCAGTACGCCTCGGTCGACGAGAAGCTCCCCGGCTGGGAGAACCTGTACATGATCGGGCGGCTGCTCGACCTGCCCCGCAAGGAGGCCCGCCGCCGCGCCGACGAGCTCCTGGAGCGCTTCTCGCTCACCGAGGCCGCGAAGCGCCCCGCCGCCACCTACTCCGGCGGTATGCGCCGCCGGCTCGACCTGGCCGCCTCGATGATCGGCAGCCCGGCCGTGCTGTACCTGGACGAGCCGACCACCGGCCTCGACCCGCGCACCCGCAACGAGGTGTGGCAGGAGGTCAAGCGCATGGTCGCCGACGGCGTCACCGTGCTGCTCACCACCCAGTACATGGAGGAGGCCGAACAGCTCGCCTCCGAGCTGACGGTCATCGACCGCGGCAAGGTCATCGCCAACGGCCGCATCGACGAGCTGAAGGCACGGGTCGGCGGCCGCACGCTGCGGATCCGCCCGGTGGACCCGCTGCAACTGCGGCCGCTCGCCGCCATGTTCGACGACCTCGGGCTCACCGGCCTCGCCACGACCATCGTGGACGACGAGACCGGCAGCGTGCTGGTGCCGGTCCTCAGCGACGAGCAACTGACCGCCGTGGTCGGCGCGGTCACCGCGCGCGGCATCACCATCGCCGCCATCTCCACCGAACTGCCCAGTCTGGACGAGGTGTTCCTGTCCCTCACCGGCCACAAGGCCAGTGCCCCGCAGGACGAGTCCGCCGCCCGCTCCTACGAGGAGGTCTCCGCGTGAGTGCCCGCCCGTCGCCCGCCGCCACCCTCACCGGGAGCGGCTCCGCCACTCCCCCGCCGCCCGCCGCCGAGGTCCCCCTCGCCGGCGCCGAGGGCGACTCCCGGATCTCACCCCGGGCCCACGCCCGCCACATCGGGGCGCTGGTCCGCCGCAACCTGCTGTGGATCCGCCAGGACCCGGAGTCGATGTTCGACGCCGTGCTGATGCCCGTCGTCTTCACCCTGCTGTTCGTGTACGTCTTCGGCGGCTCCATCGGGCAGTCGCTGGGCGGCGGCCAGCAGCAGTACGTGCAGTACGTGGTGCCCGGACTGATGGCCATGATGGGCATGAACATCGCCACGGCCGTGGGCACGGGCTTCAACCAGGACTTCCAGACCGGTGTCATGGACCGCTTCCGCACCCTGCCGATCGGCCAGGGCTCCGTGCTCTTCGCCAAGATCGTGGTGGAGCTCATGCGGATGCTGGTGGCCACGACGATCCTCATGATCGTCGGTGTCCTGGTCGGCTTCGACATCGAGAACTGGCCGGGCCTGTTCGCCGCCGTCGGACTCGCCACCCTCTTCGGCTCCGCCCTGATGTGGATCTTCCTGGTCCTCGGCGTGACGATGAAGAACGCGCAGTCCGTGCAGGCCATGGGCTTCCTGGTGCTGATGCCGCTGCAGTTCGGCTCGTCCATCTTCTCGCCGACCCAGACCATGCCGGGCTGGCTCCAGGCGTTCACCGACTACAACCCGCTGTCCTCCCTCGCGGACAGCGCGCGCGGTCTGATGGTGGGCGGCCCGGTCGCGCACGACCTGTGGGTGACCCTCGGCTGGACGGCCGCGCTCACGCTGGTGATGGCCCCGATCGCGATCCACAAGTTCCGGACGAAGAGCTGACGTCCGGCCGGGTGCGGGTCCCCGGTCCGCGTCACACGAGGGCGGCGGCCTCCTCCAGGGAGAGCCCGCCGCCCTCGCGGTACGCGCTCTCGTACGCCGCGTCGCCGAGCACGGCCCGCACCTCCGCCTCCGCCCGGGCCCGCACCTCGTCCTGCGTCGGGCCCGCCACGTGGCCCGGCGGCAGCAGCGCGTCGGCGGAGCCGATCAGCCGGGCCGCGTCACGGGCGTCCCGCCCGCCGTCGAATCCGGCGAGGGCGATGGCCGCGGTGACCAGATGGGCCGAGGTCATGTGCGGCGCGATCATCTGCGTCAGCGGGTCCTGGGCCCGCACCAGGGCCTGCCGGGCCTTCTCGCGGGCGCTCGCGTACTGCCCGTCCATCGCGTCCAGCCACGCCTCCACGCCGAGCACGAAACCGTCGAACACCACGAAGGTGACCGCCGCGAAGTCCGAGCGCAGCAGGCGCATCTGCTCGCGGGCCTCCTCGATCCGGCAGGAGCGGCCGAGCCACATCGCGAGGTAGAGGCGGGAGGCCGGCATCGCCTCGTTGACCGCGCCGTGTCCGTTCGCCAGGACCTCGCGCAGCATGCGCTCGCCCCGCTCGGTCTCCCCCGACTCCACCAGGACACTGCCGAGCCTGGCGCTGAGCACCGCCGACTGCGCGTGGGCGCCGAGCCGTTCGGCGTAGGTGATGGCCTCCGCGTAGTCGGCGGCGGCGAGGGCGTAGGCGCCGTGGCGCTCGTGGGCCTCGCCGCGCGCCGAGAGGGCCTCGGCGGCACCCCAGGCGTCGCCGAGGCGTACGAAGATCTCCAGGGCCTCGTCGGCGTCGCGGGTGGCGTCGCCGGCCCAGTCGGAGCGGTTGGCCAGGATGTTGGCGCGCATCTGGAGGGCGACGGCGAGTTCCCATCCGTAGCCCAGTTCGCGGCAGGTGGCGACGGTGACGTCGGCGACGGCGCGCATGCGGTCGATGTCGCCGGTCAGCAGGACGGCGTAGAACCAGAGGTAGCCGGGGCTGCGGCAGGTCTGCGGCAGGCCGGGCCGGTAGGCCTCGCTGATGGCACGGAGCTTCTCCTGCGCCTCGGGGGTCTGCCAGGCGTTCAGGTCCATGTCCATGCACGCGAGGTGGACGAGGTGGACTCCGCGCCGGGCTTCTTCGAGGACCTCGGGCCGCATCGGCGGCGGGGCGGCCGTGCAGCTCTCGTAGAGCGGGGCGATCGGCTTCCCGGGCGAGGTGAAGGGGTCGGGGCCGAGCGCCATCACCTCGCGGGACCAGGTGCGGGTCTCGACGCGCTGGTCGCGGGTCTGCCAGTACCAGGCGAGGGACAGGACCAGGCAGATCGCCTCCTGCTCGTCCCGTTCGGCGACGGCGTGGCGCAGGGCGGTGCGGAGGTTCTCGTACTCGCGCCGGAACCGTTCGATGGCGGCGAGCTGGCCGGGGCCGCGCAGTTCGGGGTCGGTGGTGCGGGCGAGTTCGCGGTAGTGGGTGAGGTGGGCGCGCGCCGCGGCGGGGCGCCCTCCGGACTCGTCGAGGCGGGCGCCCGCGTACTCGGCGACGGTCTCCAGGAGGCGGTAGCGCATCTCGCCGTCCCCCGAGGGGGCCGCGACGACGAGGGACTTGTCGACGAGGGAGCCGAGCGCCTCCAGCGCGGCGGGCCCGCACACGGCCTCGGCCGCGGCGAGGTCGCAGCCGCCGGCGAAGACGGACAGCCGCCGCAGGACCTCCCGCTCCTCCTCGTCGAGGAGGTCCCAGGACCAGTCGACGACGGCGCGCAGGGTCTGCTGGCGGGGCAGGACGGTGCGGCTGCCGGAGGTGAGGAGCCGGAAGCGGTCGTCCAGACGGTCGGCGATCTGGCGGGGGGTGAGCATCCGCAGCCGGGCGGCGGCCAGTTCGATGGCCAGCGGCAGCCCGTCGAGCCGCCGGCAGATCTCGGCGGCGGCCTCCGGGTCGTCCTCGACGCGGAACCCCGGCCGTGCCGCGGCTCCGCGGTCGGCGAGCAGGCGCAGGGCCACCGGCTCGGGCAGCGGCTCGACGGGGCGCAGCAACTCCCCGGGTACGCCGAGGGGTTCGCGGCTGGTGGCGAGCACGGTCAGCCGGGGGCAGCGCTCCAGCAACTGCTCGACGAGCCGGGCGGCGGCGTCCACGACGTGCTCACAGTTGTCCAGGATGAGCAGCATGCGGCGTTTCGCGCAGTGTTCGGCGAGCCGGGTCACGGGGTCGTCGTGCCGGTCGGCGACGGCCCGCAGCTCCTCGGCGCCCGCTCCGCGCAGCACGGTCTCGCGGGCGCCGAGCGCGGTGAGCACGGCCTCGGGGACGGCGTCGGGGTCGTCCACGGGCGCCAGTTCGGCCAGCCACACCCCGTCCAGGGCGGTGTCCCCGACGGTCTCGGCGGCCTCCTGCGACAGCCGGGTCTTGCCGGCTCCGCCGGGTCCGAGCAGCGTCACGAGCCGGGCCGCGGCGAGGTCCCGGCGGATGGCATCGATGTCGTGCTCCCGGCCCACGAAGGAGGTGAGCCGGGCCCGGAGGTTGCCGGGGTGGGCGGCGGCGGGGGCGGGCCGGGGTGCGGGCCCCGGGCCGGGCGCGGCGGGGACCGCGCCGCCGGTCCGCTCGCCGTGGTGCAGCAACTCGCGGTGCAGGGAGCGCAGTTCGGGGCCGGGGTCGGAGCCGAGGCGGTCCGCGAGGAGGCGGCGTACGGAGGCGTAGGCGGCGAGGGCCTCGGCGGGGCGGCCGACGTCGCGCAGGGCGCGCAGCCGCAGGACCTGGAGGGGTTCGTCCAGCGGGTGGAGGTCGCACAGGGCGGTGAGTTCGGGCAGGGCCTGCGCGGGGTGGCCGAGGGCGAGGGCGGCGGTGAGGCGGGCGCGGCGGGCGTCCAGGCGCCGGGTCTCCCAGCGGGCCGACTCGGCGGTCCGGTCGGGGAGGTCGGCGAGGGCCGGGCCGTGCCACAGGGCGAGGGCGTCGTCCAGGACCGCGGCGGCCTTGGCGGGGTCGCCGTCGGCCAGCGCCCGGTCGCCCTCGCCGGCGAGCCGCTCGAAGCGGTGCAGGTCCACGTCGTCGGGAGCGGCGGTGAGGCGGTAGCCGCCGTCCGCCGAGGCGACCGCGTCCGGCCCGAGGGCCCGGCGCAGCCGGCCGACCAGGGCCTGGAGCGCGCCGGCCGCGTCGGCGGGCGGGTCGCCGTCCCACACCTCGTCGACGAGGTGGGCGGCCGGCACGGTCCGGCCGGCCCGCAGGGCGAGCACCGTCAGCAGGGCACGCAGTCGCGCTCCGCCGACCGGTACGGGGGTGCCGTCGGGGCGGAGTGCCCGGGTGGTGCCGAGGACGCGGTAGCGCACGAGGTCCATTGTCTCCGGTGCCGTGGTGGGTGCGTGCCCGGTGCGGTCGCGGGGGTCCGCGCCGCCGGGATCGTGCCGGGTGGGAAGGCGGAGGGGGTGCGGGCCGGGGAGCACTGGCCGGTCCTGGCCGTCCCCGCGGACGGTGTGCCCCCGCGCGTGCGCCTGTCGCCGTACCGCCGCCCGCTGTTTCCCCATGCCCCCACCTTCTCCGGAACCGGCGGGGGATCGCGAGACGTTTTCCCACCGCGCCCGGTACGGTCGGGCGGACCGAGGGGCAGGACACGCCCCGCCTCAGAATGGGGAGATCCATGACCACCGCCGCCTCCCGTCGCAGCGACCGGACGGTCAGTCCCGTCTTCCTCGGGATCCTGGCCGTCACCGCGGTCACCGGCTGGGCCACCTGGACCGGTTTCGCCGAGCAGCCCGGCGTGGCCGTGTTCCTCTTCGTGACGGCGGCGTGGATCGTCTCGCTGTGCCTGCACGAGTACGCGCACGCCCGCACCGCCCTGCACGGCGGCGACATCTCCGTCGGCGCCAAGGGCTATCTGACCCTGAACCCGCTGAAGTACACGCACGCCCTGCTGAGCATCGTCCTGCCGGTGATCTTCGTGATCATGGGCGGGATCGGTCTGCCGGGCGGCGCGGTCTTCATCGAGCGCAACCGCATCCAGGGCCGCTGGAAGCACAGCCTGATCTCGGCGGCGGGCCCGCTCACCAACGTCCTGTTCGCCCTGGTGTGCACGGCGCCGTTCTGGCTGGACGCCCTGGACGGGGTGCCGGCGGAGTTCCAGTACGCGCTGGCGTTCCTGGCGCTGCTCCAGGTCACGGCGGCGATCCTGAACTTCCTGCCGGTCCCGGGTCTGGACGGCTACGGGGTGATCGAGCCGTGGCTGTCGTACAACGTCCGCCGCCAGGTGGAGCCGCTGGCGCCGTTCGGGCTGCTCATCGTGTTCGCCGTGCTGTGGATCCCGTCGGTGAACGCGGTGTTCTTCGACGCGATCCACGCGATCCTGGGCGGGCTCGGCATCGACGACCTCCAGCGCTACTGCGGCCAGGACCTCTACCGCTTCTGGCAGGGCACCGACGAGCTCTGCGTGCGCTAGCCCGTCAGCTTCAGGCGGTCGGCCCCGCGGAGGCGGAGCCGTCGCGCAGGCGGGCGCGGCGGGCGTAGTACCAGGTCATGTTGGACGAGAGACCGGCGAGCAGCACCCACACGATCCCCAGCAGGCTGCCCTGGACGAAGGAGACCACGGCCGCGGCGGCGGACAGGACGCAGACGACGAGGGCGTACAGGGCGAGGCGGGGCATGGGGGGCGGCTCCTGACAGACGGACGTGGTGTGACGGCATCCAGTGTCCCCCATGCCCCGGCGACTCCTACACGTCGGTCAGCCGCAGGCCCGCGTGGGCCTTGTAGCGCCGGTTCACGGAGATCAGGTTCGCGACCAGGGACTCGACCTGGTGGGCGTTGCGCAGCCGTCCGGCGAAGATCCCGCGCATCCCGGGGATGCGTCCGGCGAGCGCCTGCACGATCTCCACGTCCGCCCGCTCCTCGCCGAGGACCATCACGTCGGTGTCGATCTCCTCGACCTCGGGGTCCTGGAGGAGCACCGCGGAGAGGTGGTGGAAGGCGGCCGTGACCCGGGAGTCGGGCAGCAGGGCGGCGGCCTGCTCGGCGGCGCTGCCCTCCTCCGGCTTCAGGGCGTAGGCGCCCTTCTTGTCGAAGCCGAGCGGGTTGACGCAGTCGACGACGAGCTTGCCGGCCAGTTCCGCGCGCAGGGCCTCCAGCGTCTTGCCGTGGCCGTCCCACGGCACCGCCACGATCACGATGTCGCTGCGCCGTGCGCACTCGGCGTTGTCGGCGCCCTCGACGCCGTGCCCCAGTTCCTCGGCGGCGCCGCGCGCGCGGTCCGCGGCCCGGGAGCCGATGATCATCTTCTGGCCGGCCCGGGCGAGCCGGAGGGCGAGGCCCTTGCCCTGCGGTCCGGTGCCGCCGAGCACGCCGACGACGAACCCGGAGACGTCGGGCAGGTCGAAGGGGTCCTTGGCGGGGGCCTTCTCGGCACGGGCGGTGGAGGCGCTGTCGGTAGAGGTCATGGGCCGACTTTACGTGCGGTGACCCCCGGGATGCCGCTCAGGTCAGGGCGGTCAGCGGGACGCGGCGGAAAGTGATCGTCTCGTACGCGCCGAAGTCGCCGGTCTCGTAGAGGAGCCCGACGGTCTCCGCGTCGACGCGGACGAGGTCGGAGTACGCGGCGGGGAGCCCGTCGACCGTGTGGACGGGCCGCCAGGTGGTGCCGCCGTCCGCGGAGGCGCGCAGGGTCATCAGGGCGCGGAAGCCGGGGGCGGCCGGGCCGGAATAGAGCAGCAGGTCGGGGTCGCGGAGCTGGAGGAGGCTGCCCTGGACGACGGGGGTGACGAGGCCGGCCTGCGGGCGGAAGGGCTTCTCCAGGGTCCTGCCGCCGTCGCGGGAGTGGGCGTCGGCGCGGTCGCCCGGGGACGGCGAGTCGTTGCGGGTGTTGAAGTAGACGCGCCCGTCGGGGAGTTCGGCCGCGGTCGTCTCGTTCACGTTGACGTAGCCGTCGGTGTTCTCGTCGACGTAGCCGAGGTACCAGGTCTGGCCGCGGTCGTCGCTGAGCAGGCAGTGCCCGCTGTTGTACCGGGCCTCCGTGCCGTTGTCGCGGCCGGTGGGCGGCACGGTGTGGTTGCCGGGGACGACGACGCGGCCGGTGCTGAGCTGGAGGGCGTGCCCGGGGGTCGTCGCGTACCAGCGCCAGCCGGCCTTCTTGACCTGGCCGGTGATCTCCCGGGGCGCGGACCAGGTGACCCCGTCGTCGTCGCTGTGCTGCACCCAGACGCGGCGGCCGTCGGCGGCCTTCACCTTGCCGCGCAGGATGGCGTCCTCGCTCGCGCCTGCCGCGCTGCGGACGTGGACGAGCAGGATGCGGCCGGTGTCGAGGACGACGGGGGCGGGGTTGCCCGCGAGGTCGTCGCCGTTCGCGGCGGCGACCTGGAGGGGGCCCCAGGTGCGGCCGCCGTCGGCGGACCGCTTCAGCACGATGTCGATGTTCCCGTGGTCGCGCGCGGAGCCGGCCCTGCCCTCGCAGAAGGCGAGGAGGGTGCCGGCGGCGGTGGCGACGACGGCGGGGATCCGGAAACTCGCGTACCCCTCGTGGCCCGCGCGGAAGGGGATGCTTGCCTCGGTCATGGGCGGCTCCTGGGTCGGGCTCCTCGGGTGAGCAGCGGTCGTTGCCCTTGCCCGGTGCGGGCGAATTCGCGGTGAACTCGGCCTGACGAGTACGCGATTGGGGCAGGATGCGTGCACATGGACGCCGTACGGGTCGCGTTGCTGCGGGAAGTGCTCGCCGGGACCGAGTGGCTGGGGGCCACCCGGCGGTTCGCCGGTGCCCTGCGGGGGTCGGTCGTGTCGCACGGCGGCGGGCTGCTGCTGGTGGGGACGGCCGCTTACGAGCCCTGGCACCTGGCCGCGCACCTGGTGGACGAGGCGGCCTGGTCGGGGACCCCGGAGCTGTCGCCGACGCTGGTCCGGCACGGGGCGCGGGCCTCGGACCCCGCGCACCTCGCGGTGGGCCTCGGCCGGATCGAGGCCGCCCGGCACGGCGAGACGCTGCTCGTGGTGTCCCCGGAGGCGCCCGGGGCGCCGCTCCTCGAGCGGGTCTCGGACGCGCGGCGGGCGGGGGCGACGGTGCTCGCGCTCGACGAGGGCGAGGGCGGCGGCGATCTGCGTGCGATGGCCCACGAGTCGCTGTCCGTCCCGGCCGGGCAGGAGCTCGACCTCGACACGGTCCAGCATCTCGTCAGTGCGGCGGCCGGGGAGAACTCGCTGCCGGTGCGCCGGGGCCGGCGGCGTTTCCGTGACCGGCTGTCCCGGCTGGCCGACCAGCTGACCTCGCCCCCGCCGGCACGCTGGTAGGGCGCCGGGCCGGGCCACAAAACCGGTTGCCCGCGACGGGGCCCGGCGCCGAGCATGGCCCGTTGTGACCGACGACGCCCCCGCCCCGCGCTCCGCCGCTCCCCCGGGATGGCGCTCGGTGCTCCCCGACCTCGCGCCCTGGCGCAGCTCCGCCGACTTCCGCCGGCTGTGGCTGGCGGGGCTGATCACGAACTTCGGGAGTTTCCTGACGCTGGTGGCCCTGCCGGTGCAGATGAAGGCGCTCACCGGCTCGGTGGTGGCGGTGGGGGCGATCGGGGCCGTGGAACTCGTCCCGATGATCGTCTTCGGGCTGTACGGCGGGGCCCTCGCCGACGCCCTGGACAAGCGCGCGCTGATCGTCCACACGGAGGTCGGCCAGGGCCTGCTGTGCGCGGGCCTGCTGGTCAACGCGCTGCTGCCGCAGCCGGCCGTGTGGCCGCTGTACGCGGTCGCCGCGCTGTCCTCCGCCCTGGGCGCGGTCCAGCGCCCGGCCCTGGACTCGCTCGTCCCGCGGATCGTCCCGCACGAGCACCTGCCGGCCGCCGCCTCCCTCAACTCGCTGCGCTGGACGGTCGGCGGGGTCGCGGGCCCTGCACTGGCGGGCGTCGTGGTGGCGTACGCGGGGCTGGGCTGGGCGTACGCCGTGGACCTGCTGACGTTCGCCGTATCGGTGGCGCTGGTCGTCGGGCTCGCCGCCTCGCCGGCCGCCCACGAGGCCGTGAAACCGTCGCTGCGCTCGATCGCGGAGGGGGCGCGGTACGCGTGGGGCCGCAAGGAGCTGCTCGGCACCTACGCCGTCGACCTCGCCGCGATGTTCTTCGCGATGCCGCTCGCCCTGCTGCCGTTCCTCGCCGACGAGCTGGACGCCGAGTGGTCGCTGGGCCTGATGTACGCGGCGCTGCCCGCCGGTGCGCTGCTCGTGACGCTGACCAGCGGATGGACCTCCCGGGTGCACCGGCACGGGCGGATGGTGGTCCTCGCGGCCGCCGGCTGGGGACTCGCGATGGTGGCGGCGGGCGCGGCGCACGACGTGTGGCTGGTGCTGCTGTGCCTCGTCCTCGGCGGCGGCTTCGACATGGTCAGCGGCATCTTCCGGGCGGCGATGTGGAACCAGACGATCCCGGACGAGCTGCGGGGCCGGCTGGCCGGGATCGAGCTGCTGTCCTACTCCGCGGGCCCGCAGTTGGGCCAGGTCCGCGCGGGAGCCATGGCGGCGTGGACGAGCGTCCGGACGTCGATCTGGGCGGGCGGCGCCATCTGCGTGGGCGCGGTGGGGCTGCTGGCGCTCTGTCTGCCGAAGCTGATGACGTACGACGTGCGGACGAACGAGCACGCGAAGCGGCTGCGCGACCTCCGCGGGACCGGGGCGGTCACGGGCGCCGACTCCTGAGACCCCGGGACGCTCCGGGGCCCGGCGCCGAGCGGACGACCGCCTCGGGGTCGGCCGCGCGTGCGGCCGGCCCCGAGGCGGCGTACGGCGTGCGTCCCGCTCAGCCCTCGTCCGCCCCCCGGGCCGTGGAGTCGTGCCACTTGGGGTCGTTCTCCCATTCGAGGTTCCGCTCCCGGGCGGTCTCCATGGCCTGCTCGGCCTCCCTGCGGGAGGCGTAGGGGCCAAACCGGTCCTTGGCGGGGCACTCGGGGCCCTCCTCGACCTTCTTGTGCTCCAGGCAGTAGTACCACTCGCCGGGCTTGCCGACGGTCCGCTTCTTGAACAGGGCCATGACCAGCTCCTCTCGCCAGGGACATGTTCCCCCATGGCCGCTGGTTAGACTCGCTGGCATGTCTGGCCAGTCGCTGCTCGTACCAGGGGAGCTCTCTCCCACCCGTTCCGTGCCCGGAAACATCAGGCGTCCCGAGTACGTGGGCAAGCCCGCCCCGACGCCGTACACCGGCCCGGAGGTGCAGACTCCGGAGACCATCGAGGCGATGCGGACCGCCGGGCGCATCGCGGCGCGGGCGATGGCGGAGGCCGCGAAGCTGATCGCCCCGGGCGTCACGACGGACGAGCTGGACCGGGTCGCCCACGAGTACATGTGCGACCACGGCGCCTACCCGTCGACGCTCGGCTACCGCGGTTTCCCCAAGTCGCTGTGCACCTCGGTCAACGAGGTCATCTGCCACGGCATCCCGGACAGCACCGTCCTGCGCGACGGCGACATCGTCAACCTCGACGTGACGGCGTACATCGGCGGGGTGCACGGGGACAACAACGCCACCTACCTGGTCGGCGACGTCGACGAGGAGAGCCGGCTGCTCGTCGAGCGGACCCGTGAGTCCCTCGACCGCGCCATCAAGGCGGTCAAGCCCGGCCGTCAGATCAACATCATCGGGCGAGTCATCGAGTCGTACGCCAAGCGCTTCGGGTACGGGGTGGTGCGGGACTTCACCGGTCACGGCATCAACTCGTCGTTCCACTCCGGGCTGATCGTCCCGCACTACGACAGCCCGCACGCGACGACCGTGATCCAGCCCGGGATGACGTTCACCATCGAGCCCATGCTGACGCTCGGCACGCACGACTACGACATGTGGGACGACGGCTGGACGGTCGTGACGAAGGACCGCAGGCGGACGGCCCAGTTCGAGCACACCCTGGTCGTCACCGACAGCGGGGCCGAGATCCTCACGCTGCCGTAGCCCCGCCCCGAATCCGCACCTGAAGGGCCCGTCCTGGTCGCAGGCGGGCCCTTCGCGCTGCCCGCGGGTGGACCGGGCGCCACCGGGGTACGGTTTTACCGACAGGGCGTCGGGAAACCATTGACTTAGGTAACCCTAACCCGAGAGGATGCGGGCATCCCGCCCCGGCACCGGAGGTCCCCATGAACGCGTCGGCCACCACGGGCCCGGCGGACACCGCCTTCTCCTCGGTGATCCGCACCGCCTCGCACGAGCAGCACACCGAGGCGGAGACCTCGTCCTTCATGGGCGACCTGCTCGGCGGCAGGCTGGGCGTCGACGCGTACGCGCGCTACACCGAGCAGCTCTGGTTCGTGTACGAGGCACTGGAGGCGGAGGCCGGGCGGCTGGCGTCCGACCCGGTGGCCGGCCCCTTCGTGCGGCCCGAGCTGCTGCGCCGCGCCGCCCTGGAGCGCGACCTCGCCCATCTCCGGGGTCCCGGCTGGCGGGCGACGCTCGACGCGCTGCCGGCCACGCGGGCGTACGCGGCGCGGGTCGCGGAGTGCGCCCGGCGGTGGCCCGGCGGCTACGTGGCGCACCACTACACCCGCTACCTGGGCGACCTCTCCGGCGGCCAGATCATCCGCGGCGGGGCGGAGCGGACCTGGGGCTTCGCGCGCAAGGGCGACGGCGTCCGGTTCTACGTGTTCGAGGACATCGCCAACCCGGCCGCGTTCAAGCGGGAGTACCGCGGACTGCTGGACGCGCTTCCGGCGGACGACCTGGAGAAGCAGCGGATCGTCGCCGAGTGCCGACGGGCGTTCGCGCTGAACACCGCGGTCTTCCACGCCTTGGGCGAGGAGTTCCCCCTGTCGGCGTGAGTCCTGGCCGGCACGGGCGGTGGGCGGGGGCGCGGGGGTGCGGGTGACGCGGAGGCGCCGGTTGCCCGGGGGACGCGGAGGCACGGGTGGCCCGGGTGGCGCGGGGGCCCGGAGGCGCCGCCGACCCGGAGGCCCGGGTGGCGCGGAGGCCCGGGTGGCGCGGAGGCCCGGGTGACCCGGGAAGCCGGGTGACGTGGAGGCCCGGGTGGCGCGGAGGCGCGGGTGGCGCTGGGGCGCGGGTGGCGCTGGGGCGCCGGTGGCCCGGGTGACCCGGAGGCTCGGGTGGCGCGGAAGGCCGGGTGACGTGGAGGCCCGGGTGGCGCGGAGGCACCGGCGGCACGGGTGGCGTTGGGGCGCCGGTGGCCCGGTGGCCCGGGTGACGTGGAGGCTCGGGTGGCGCGAAGGCGCCGGTGGCCCGGCGGTGCGGGTGGCGCGGGTGACCCGAAGGCTCGGGTGACGCGGAGCCGCCGGTGGCCGGGTGACAACGGGGGGCGCAGGTGGCGCTTGGCCCGGAGGCACAGTGACGCGGGGGCGCCGGTGGCGTGGTGCCGTAGAAGCGTCTGCCGTGTGACGGCGTCGGCGGGAACCGCTTGCCCGCGTCGGCGCGCTTCGCGCGACGCCGTGCGGCGTCGTCAGCGGCGCAGCAGCCGTACCCGGCCCCCGACCTCGACCCAGCCGCCCGGCTGCGGCGCGGTGAGGATCTGGGAGCCGGCGCCCTGGACGATGTTCAGGGCCCGGCCGAGCCGGGCGGTGAGCAGCAGGGCCGCCGCCCCCGTGGCCTCGTCCTCGCGGACGCCGTCGTCGCGGCCGGGGAAGGCGCGGGCGCGGACCCGGCCCGCGGCCTCGTCCTCCCAGGCCCAGGCGTAGATCCACTCCCCGGGCGGCGGGACGGGCAGGGCGTCCACCTCCGCGGCCGAGGCGTACTGCCGCAGCGTGCGCGGCGGGACCCATTCCGGCCGGGCCTCGATCCAGCTGAACTCGCCGTCGAGCCGGGTGCCCACCACCCCGGCGGGCGTGACCAGTTCGGGCACGTCGAGGAGCCAGGCCGTACCGACGCAGGGGTGCCCGGCGAAGGGCAGCCGCAGGCCGGGCGTGTAGATGTCGATGACACCGCGTTCCGGATCGTCGACGAACACGGTCTCGCTGAAGCCGAGTTCGGCGGCGAGGGCCTGCCGCTTGCCGCGGTCCGGCACATGCGATCCCTCACGGACGACGCCCAGTTGGTTGCCGTGTCCGCCGCCGGGTCCGCAGAAGACGCGCAGTACGTCGAAGTCAGTCACCCGCGCATTCAAACACCCCCTGTACGGCAGGTTCATGCCGTCCGGATCGCGTACGCGAGGCCGCGTACCCCGGCCACACGCCCGTGCGCCCCCCGCGGGACGGCCGCGGTCCCCGGGCCCGGTGCGGCGGCAGTCAGGAGCCTTTGACCTGTGCTTGACCGTCCCATGGGGTCTGCTTTTGGCCACCGTGATCCGGCCGTGTCCATGAGCTTCCTGTGAGAGCTGAATCACCGGACGCGCGGGTATCACTGAGGCAAGCCTCAGATAAGTTAGGCCAGCCTCACCCATGCCGCGCGTCACTCCGCGCGGTCTGTCCGTCCTTTCACTTGGAGCCTTCATGCGAGCCGTCCGACTCTCAGTCGTCACCGCAGCCGCCACCGCGGCCGCTCTGACCGCCGTCACGGGCTGCACGGAGAAGAGCGACGCGAAAGGCGGCAGTGGCGCGATCCAGGTGACCGCCGCGGACGCCAAGTGCGACACCTCCGCCACGTCGGTCCCGGCCGGCCAGGTCACGCTGAAGATCGAGAACAAGGGCTTGAAGGCCACCGAGGTCGAGATCCTGTTCCCCGACGACCGCATCGTCTCCGAGAAGGAGAACATCGGCCCGGGCACCAAGTACACGCTGACCGCCGAGGTGAAGGCCGGCTCGTACGAGATCGCCTGCCGCCCCGGCATGAAGGGCCACGGCGTCCGCCAGAAGCTCACGGTCACCGGCGGCAGCAAGGTCGCCAAGCGCGACCCGCGCCTCGACAAGGCCGTCGCCGCCTACCGTGAGTACGCGCAGGAGCAGGCCGACGAGACGCTGCCGAAGGCGAAGGCGTTCGCCGCGGCCATCAAGGACGGCGACCTCGACGGCGCCAAGAAGCTGTACGCGGACTCGCGCCTCGGCTGGGAGCGCACCGAGCCCGTCGCCGAGTCCTTCGGCGACATCGACCCGAAGGTCGACGTCCGCGAGGACGGCCTGGAGGAGGGCCAGGACCCGGAGAAGGACTGGACGGGCTGGCACCGCCTGGAGAAGTCCCTCTGGCAGGACAAGAAGATCGGCGACCGCGAGAAGGAGCTGGCCGACCTGCTGGTGACCGACCTGACGGACTGGCAGAAGCGCGTCGGCAAGGCCGAGATCACCCCCACCTCCATGGCCAACGGCGCCAAGGAGCTGCTGGACGAGGTCGCCACCGGCAAGGTCTCCGGCGAGGAGGACCGCTACGCGCACACCGACCTCGTCGACTTCAAGGGCAACGTCGAGGGCGCGCAGAAGGCGTACGAGCTGCTGAAGCCGGTCGCCGCGGAGAACGACGCCGCGCTGACGAAGGAGCTCGACAAGCAGTTCACCGCGCTGAACACGCTGCTCGACACCTACCGCAAGGACAAGACGTCGTACGACTTCGTCTCGTACGACAAGGTCGGCAAGGCCGACCAGAAGGAGCTCTCGGACGCGGTCAACGCGCTCGCCGAGCCGCTCTCCAAGCTCGCCGCCGCCGTCGTCAAGTGAGCGAGGGGCCCATGACGGACACCGATCGGACCACTTCCGGCACCGCCGCCGACAGCGCATCGCGGACACCCTCCCGGCGTTCGCTGATCGGCTGGGGCGGGGCTGGGCTCGCCCTGGGCGCCGCCGCGGCGGGCGGTGCCGTCGCGATGACGCGCGCCGGCAACGACGTCGACCCGGCCGGCGCCGAGACGGGGGCCGCGGTCCCCTTCCACGGCCCGCACCAGGCCGGTATCGCCACCGCGGTGCAGGACCGGCTGCACTTCGCCGCGTTCGACGTGAAGACCGACGACCGCGACGCCTTCGTCCAGCTCCTCAAGGACTGGACGCGGGCCGCCGCGCGGATGACCGCCGGGCACGCGGTCGGCGAGGGCGCCTACGGCGGTCTCGCCGAGGCCCCGCCGGACGACACCGGTGAGGCGCTGGGCCTCAAGCCGTCCAGGCTGACGCTGACGATCGGCTTCGGACCGTCCCTCTTCGACAAGTTCGGACTGCGCGAGCGGCGGCCCGAGGCGCTGGTCGACCTGCCGAAGTTCTCCGGCGACAACCTGGACAAGGCCCGCAGCGGCGGCGACCTGTGCATCCAGGCGTGCGCGGACGACCCGCAGGTCGCGGTGCACGCCATCCGCAACCTCGCCCGGATCGGCTTCGGCAAGGTCGCCATCCGCTGGTCCCAGCTCGGCTTCGGCAAGACCTCGTCGACGACGCCCGACGCGCAGACCCCGCGCAACCTGATGGGCTTCAAGGACGGCACCCGCAACATCGCGGGCACCGAGACGGACCGGCTGAAGAAGTTCGTCTGGGTCGAGGACGAGGGCCCGGACTGGATGAAGGGCGGCTCCTACCTCGTGGCCCGCCGCATCCGGATGAACATCGAGACCTGGGACCGCACCTCGCTCCTGGAGCAGGAGGACGTCTTCGGCCGCGACAAGGGCGAGGGCGCCCCCGTCGGCAAGGCCAAGGAGCGCGACGAGCCGTTCCTGAAGGCGATGAAGCCCGACGCGCACGTCCGGCTCGCCCACCCCGACTCCAACGACGGGGCGACGCTCCTGCGCCGCGGCTACTCCTTCACCGACGGCACGGACGGCCTCGGCCGCCTCGACGCGGGGCTGTTCTTCCTCGCGTACCAGCGCGACGTCCGCAAGGGCTTCATCCCGGTCCAGCGGAACCTGTCGCGCACCGACGCGCTCAACGAGTACATCCAGCACGTGGGTTCGGCGGTCTTCGCGGTTCCCCCCGGCGTCCGGGACAAGGACGACTGGTGGGGCCGGGCGCTGTTCTCCGAGGAGGCGTAGCCGTGTTCGGCAACTATCTGATCGGCCTGCGCGAGGGGCTGGAAGCCAGCCTCGTCGTGTGCATCCTCATCGCCTACCTGGTGAAGACCGGCCGGCGGGACGCCCTGCGGCCCATCTGGACCGGTATCGGCGTCGCCGTCGCCCTCGCCCTCGGCTTCGGCTGCGCCCTGGAGTTCGGCTCGCAGGAGCTGACGTTCCAGGCGCAGGAGGCGCTCGGCGGTTCGCTGTCGATCGTGGCGGTGTGCCTGGTGACGTGGATGGTCTTCTGGATGCGGCGCACGGCGCGGCATCTGAGGGCCGAGCTGCACGGCCGGCTGGACGCGGCGCTCGCGATGGGCACGGGCGCGCTCGTCGCCACCGCCTTCCTCGCCGTCGGCCGCGAGGGCCTGGAGACGGCCCTGTTCGTGTGGGCGTCGGTGCACGCCGCGAGCGACGGGACACCGCGCCCGCTGATCGGCGTCGCCCTCGGTCTCGCCACCGCGATCCTCCTCGGCTGGCTCTTCTACCGGGGCGCCCTGAAGATCAACCTCGCGAAGTTCTTCACGTGGACCGGCGGCATGCTCGTCGTCGTCGCCGCGGGTGTGCTCGCGTACGGCGTCCACGACCTCCAGGAGGCCGACTGGATCCCCGGCCTGACGAACCTGGCCTTCGACATCAGCGGCACCATCGAGCCCACCAGCTGGTACGGCACGCTGCTGAAGGGCGTCTTCAACTTCCAGCCCGACCCGACCGTCCTCCAGGTCGTCGTGTGGGCGCTGTACCTGGTACCGACCCTGCTGATCTTCCTGTGGCCCTCGGGCCGCGGCGCGGGCAGGCCCGAGCCGGCGGGCGGGCAGCCGCAGCCGGCGGCCGACGGCGCGGTGGCCGACCGGAACTGACGGCACGGCACGGGGCCGGGAGCCGGTCCGAGGCGGTGCGCCCGTTCCCCGGCAGGCCCCGGGTCACGATGCGGGCCCGGTACCCTGTCCCCGCGCCCGCCGCCCCCGTCCTCCCCGGTAGGGTTCGGGCCCGGGAACGGGGAAGGTGAAGGGACCCGATGAGCAGGCTTGGAAGGCTGAGGCGGTCCGCGCCGGTGGTGGCGGCCGGGATCGTACTGTCCGTCACGGCGAGCGGGTGCGTGGTGGTGCACGGGGAGCGCGAGGTCCTCCCCGGCGCGAAGAAGTCCGAAGCGGCGCGCGCCCTCAAGGACTTCACGTCCGCCTACAACAAGGCCGACAAGGCGTACGACCCCTCCCTGGACGCCGGACGGATCACCGGGCCCCTCGCCGCCATCGACGGCGCGAAGCTCAAGGCCGGTCACGCCAACACCCCGTCGGGCAACCCGGCCCACCGGCCGCTGGAACTGACGGACGCCCGCTTCGCCATACCGAAGAAGGCGGGCTGGCCGCGCTGGTTCCTCGCCGACACCAAGGCCAACAAGGGCGCCCCGGACTCCCGTTGGCTGCTGGTCTTCACCCGCGGCGACGCGGACGACGTGTGGCAGGTCTCGTACCTGACCGTCCTGGCCGCCGACGACGTGCCCCGGTTCGCGAAGGACGCCGACGGCTGGGCCGAGCCGGTCACGCCCGGCGACAGACGGCTGGCGGTCACGCCCGCGAAGCTGAGCACCTCGTACGCGGGCTACCTGAAGAGCGGCGGCGAGGACTTCGCGCCCGGCACGCACACCTCGGGTTGGCGGTCCCTGCGTAAGAAGAACGCGAGCAAGCCGGGACTCGCCCGGCAGTACGTCGACGAGCCGCTGACGGCCGGCGACTACGCCCCGGTCGGGCTGCGCACGGCGGACGGCGGCGCGCTGGTGTTCTTCAGCACGCGCCACTTCGAGAAGCAGACGGCGGCTCAGGGTGTCGACCTGGAGGTGACCGACCCGAACATCGAGGCGCTGCTGACCGGCGAGGTCAAGCAGTCCCTCACCCTGGAGTTCGTCTCCAACCAGGCGGTCCTGGACCCGCCGCGGACGGCGGCGGAACCGAAGGTGGAGTTCGTCAGCCGGATCCAGGGGCTGACGGCGGCACACGGCGAGTAGCCGCCGAGGTCAGCCTCCGTGCGGCCAGGCGGCGAGCTGGTCCGAGCCGTCCCCCACGGAGCGGGCGCATTCGTCGGTCAGCACTTCCAGCAGGCTCAGCGGATCGGGCAGCGCGTGCTCGGGGCCGCGCACCCAGTCGACCGACAGGCCGCCCGGCAGCTGCGCCGGCGGCACGAGGACGTACGAGCCGCGGCAGTGCCAGCGCAGGCCCGGATGCTCGTCCATCGTCTCCGGGTGGCAGTCCAGCTCGCAGGGCCACCACTCGTCCTCGTCCTCCGGCGTGCCGCGCGTGAGGGTGAAGAAGAGCATGCGTCCGTCGCCGGTCTCGGCGACCGGCCCGACCTCGATGCCGGCGGCGAGGAGTCGCGCCAGCGCCTCGCGCCCCGCGTCGAGCGGCACGTCGAGGACGTCGTGCACCACGCCGGTCGCGGTGATGAAGTTGGCCTGCGGCTGGTGCCGGGCCCAGCGCTCGATCTGGCCGCGGTCGGTCGTGGACTGCGTCTGCCAGGCGAAGGAGACGGGGTGCCGCGCGGGCGTGGGACAGCCGACGCGGTCACAGGAGCACCGGTATCCGGCGGGGTGGGCGGCGGGCGCGAGCGGCAGCCCGGCACCGGCGGCGGCGAGCAGCAGGGTCTCACGGCCGCCCGCGTCGGCGGTCTCCTTGGGGCGACGGCCGCGCAGCCACTGGGAGATCTTGCCCTGCCGGCCGGAACGGCCGCCGAACTCCGCGCTCATCTATCCCCTCGCCTTGCCGTGGTGCGGACAGCATCGCTTCATGGTCCCACCATCCTGCGCCCTGGGGAGCCGGAGCCCGCATCCGGGGTCGGCGGGCCGGTCCGGTCACGGCCCCGGATCGAGTGTCAATGCATAGTTTGATGGTATTTATCCCCCTACCGTGGTCGCCATGGTCACACGGACTGCGCTCACGGGTATCGCCGGTCTCACCTCGCTGGCCCTGGCCGCGCCGGGCGGCGTCCTGACCCCGCTGGAGTGGGGCGCCCGCCCCCTGACGGTGGCGGGACTCCCCCGCGTCGTCCACGTCGCCCACCGCGGCGGCGCCCGCGAGGTCCCGGAGAACAGCATGTCGGGCCTGATGACGGCCTACGAGCGCGGAACGGCCCAGGTCCTCGACTTCGACACCCGCATGCTGCGCGACGGCCACATGGTCGTGATGCACGACGAAACGCTGAACCGCACGACCTATCTGGGCGGCCCGGTGCGCAACCTCACGCTGCGGGACTGGCAGGGGGTGCGGCTGCGGCCCAAGGACGCGCTCCCCGGCAGCTGGCGCTCGGAGCGGCCGCCGACCGTGGACGAGGTGCTGGATCGTTTCGGCGGGCGCGTCGTGCTGATGCTGGAGGCCAAGGACCCGCAGAGCCTCCGCGCCCTCGCCGGGCTGCTGCGGGCGCGCGGGCTGACCCGCTCCGTGTTCGTGAACTCCAACCGTCCCGAGGTGGCCCGGCGCGCCCACCGCATGGGGCTGATCGCGCAGCTGTGGCGCTCGGCCGACCAGATGCGCCGGGACCGGCCGGAGCGCTGGGCGCCCTTCGTGGACCTCCTCGACGTGGACCACAAGGCCCGCGACGCCGACCTGGTCCGGGCGACGGTGTCGGGCATCCCCCGCGTCTGGGCGCACACCGTGGTGACCCCGGCCCAGCGCGACCGGGCCCTCGGGCTCGGCTGCAACGGGATCATCACGGACGCGCCGGGCCGGCTCGCCCGCCACCCGGTGCGGGCCGCCAGGGTCGCGAAGGCCGCCAGGAGCGCGAGGGCGCTCAGGGCCCGGCACGTCCTGCGGGTGCTGCGGTCGGTTCAGCGCGGGGCGAGACCGTAGAGGGCGTAGTCGACGAGCGTGTCCGTGTACGCGTGCGTGATCGGCCCGGTCCGCTGGAGCCAGCGCTGGGCGAGGGGGGCCACGAAGAGTTCGAGCGCGATCCGGGGGTCGACCTCGGGGCGTACGACCCCCTGGTCCTGCGCGGAACGCAGCCGGCGGACGTAGAGCTGGAGCTGCGGTTCGAGGAGCTTGCTCACGAACTCGGCGCCGACCTGTTCGTCCACGATGCCCTCGGCGGCGAGCGCCCGCGACGGGGCCTCGAAGCGGGGATCGAGCAGTTCGTCCACGGTGGCCCGCAGGACCAGCTTCAGGTCGGCGGCCAGATCCCCGGTGTCCGGGATGCCGTACGGCTGCTGCGGGTCCTGCCCCGGCTGCGCCGCGGCCCTGGCGGCCTGCTCGCCGAGGTCCAGGAACGCCTCCAGCAGCACGTCCGCCTTCGAGTTCCACCAGCGGTAGATCGTCTGCTTGCCGACTCCGGCGCGGGCGGCGATGCCCTCGATGGTCGTCCTGGGATAGCCGACCTCGCCGACGAGGGCGAGGGCGGCGTCGTAGATCGCGCGACGCGACCTCTCGCTGCGACGGGTGGAATCGGGGGCGGGCTTCTGGACCATGGGCCGAATGTAACAGGTTGACAAGACGGCACGTCTCGCTGACAGTGGAGGGAGTTGGCGAGACGATACGTCTCGTATAGGTGTGAGAGAGGGACAGGAGCCGGTGATGGCACGAGGCGGAGACGGAAACATGCTGGGCGTCGGCGGGACGCGGCAGAAGCTGGGCCGCTCGGCCCTGCGGGGTGGCGGCAGCGGCGGCCGGATCGGCGGGGGCGTCGACCCCCAGTCCCAGAAGCGCGAGCTGCTGCGCAGGCTGCGGGAGGGGCGCGGGGAGAGCGCGGAGGCCGTGGGGGCTGGGGCCCCGGGGGTCGGGGCTACGGGAGCGGGGCACGGAGAGGACGCCGGTGGGGCGGGGGCGCGGGTGACGGAGGAGGAGGACGGCTCTCGTCCGGAGAAGGACGGAGGCGGGAGCGGGAGCGGGAGCGGGGGTGGCGGTGACGGCGGGGGTGCGGGGAGGTAGGGGCGGACCCTGAGGGGCCGCTTGCCCCGGGGCGGGGTCCGGCCCGGGGCAAGCGTCAGGAGCCGCTGGCTCCGCCTGCCTGGGTGTGGGCCGGGCTGGGGCGAGGTGGAGTGCGGGAGTCCTCGGGCGCGACCCCTCTTGCCCGGGTACGGGCCGGGCGCCCCTGGGTGTGGGGCCGGGGGCGCCGCCGCTTACCCGGGTACGGGCCGGGCGCCACCGGGTGTGGGACAGGCTCGGTGCAGCGGTAGGGCAGGGGCAGAGCCTGCGGGGTCCCAGCCTCGTGCGCGAGGGCCCGGCTCGGCGGCCGGGGCGGGTCCGGTTACTCGGCCGGCGGCCAGGGGTCGCCCCAGTCCGCGTCGCGGGCCGCGCGGTACAGGGCGCCGTGGCGCTTGGTCACCGTCTCCCGGCGCAGTACCTCGTCGGAGGCGCACAGGTCGAGCAGTACCTGCCCCTTGCGGATCTGCGGCCTGCGCACGACGCGGGAGGGGGCCGGTGTCGCCGGCAGCCGGGTGGCGGCGACGTAGCTGAACTTCTCGTCCTCGTACGCCAGGGAGCCGCCCTTGACCTGGCGGTGCAGGGAGGAACGGCTGACCCGGGCCGAGAAGTGGCACCAGTCCTCACCCGGCACGAGAGGGCACGCGGCGCTGTGCGGACAGGGCGCCGCGATCCGGAAGCCGGCGCCGATCAGGCGGTCGCGGGCCTCGATGACGCGGGCGTAGCCGTCGGGGGTGCCGGGCTCGACGATCACGACGGTCCGGGCGGCGGTCGCGGCGGCGTCCACGACACTGGCGCGGTCGGCCTCGGTCAGCTCGCCGAGGACGTAGGAGACCGTGACGAGATCAGTGCTCTCGATGGTGAGCGCTGATCCGATACGAGAGCGGCGCCACTCGGCGGTCTTCAGGGCGGGGTTCGCGGCGGCGATGTCGCGGCCCAGTGCGAGCGCCGGTTCGGCCCAGTCGAGGACCGTCACCGGGCGGTCGCCCTCCCAGGTCGCGCTGACCGCCCAGGTCGCGGCACCGGTGCCGCCGCCGACGTCGACGTGGCTGTCCGGCGTCCAGTCCGGCACGGCGTCCGCGAAGGCGTCCAGCGCCGCACGGACCGCCTCGAACGTGGCGGGCATCCGGTACGCGGCGTACGCGGTCACGTCCGCGCGGTCGCGCAGGATCGGCGCGTGGGTCGGGGTGGCGCCCCGGTAGTTCGCGATCAGCCGCTCGACCGACTGCGCCGCCGCCTTCGGGGGCAGGCCGTCCAGGAGGCCGGCGAGGGCGGTGCGCAGGGTCTCGGCGGGAGAGGCGGGGGCGTTCACCCGGCGATTCTACGGTCGCCGGGCCGGGACCCCGCCCGTCCGGCCCCCTCCCCCCTCCCCCACTCACACCGACCGGTACCCGGCATCACCCCTCACGCCCCGACCGCCGTGCGGGGCCACCTCGGCTTCCCGGTGTCGCCCCGCAGGCCGAGGCCAGACGGGGACCTCGGCATCCCGGTGTCGCCCCGCACGCCGAAGCCGGACAGGGAGCCCGGCACCCCGGTGTCGCCCCGCACGCCGAGGCGGGACGGGGAGCCCGGCACCTCGGTGTCGCCCCGCAGGCCGAAGCCGGACAGGGAGCCCGGCACCCCGGTGTCGCCCCGCACGCCGAATACGGACGGGAAGCCCGGCACCCGACAGCGGCCATCATGCGGAGGCGGGACGGGGAGCCCGGCACCCGACAGCACGCACATGCGGAGGCGGACGGTGCGCCCGCCGCCTGCCGGGGGGTGCCGCCTGTGACCCACCCGTGCCGGTCCTCGCGGCACGCCTCCCCGCAGGTGCCGCACGCGGGTCCACCGCCCGCAGGCCAACCGCCCGACGCACCGCCTGGCGGCGGACACGGCGCCAGGCACCCGCACGACCCACCCGCAAGGCGGGCGAAGCGGCCCGCCCCCGCGGTACCGGGCCCAAGCCCAGGCACCCCGCCCGAACCGGTCACGGCTCCCGCGGCGGGGTCCCTCCGGTGGGGCCGCGTACCGCTCGGGCCAGGCGGGTGGCCGCTGCCGCCCGGGGCGTGTTGTCCGGGGTGCGGCGGCGGGGGTGGACCGTGTTGGCCAGCAGGACGAGGAAGGTGTCCGTCGCCGGGTCCAGGACCAGGGAGGTGCCCGTGAAGCCGGTGTGGCCGACCGCGCCGTGCCGCGCGAGGTCGCCCATGAACCACGGCTGGTCCACGGCGAAGCCCAGGCCGGGCGGGGCCAGCATCAGCTCGACGAAGTCGGGCCCGAGGATGCGGGCGGGGCCGTAGGAGCCGCCGGCGAGGAGGGTGCGGCAGAAGACGGCGAGGTCGCGGGCCGTGGAGAAGAGGCCCGCGTGTCCGGCCACCCCGCCGAGCGCCCAAGCGTTCTCGTCGTGGACGACGCCCCGCAGCATCCCCCGGTCCGCCTTTCCCCACGGGCGCCGCTGGTCCTCGGTGGCGGCGGCGCCGGGGCGGGGTCCGAAACCGGTGTCCGTCATGCCCAGCGGGCGGGTGATCCCGTCGTGCACGAGGACGTCGAGCCCGCGTCCGGTGATCCGCTCCAGGACGTACTGCAGGAGCAGGAGGTTGAGGTCCGAGTAGCGGTACACCGCGCCGGGACGGGTCACCGGTGCCTCGGCGCGCAGGAGTTCGAGGCGTGCCGCGTCGGACGGGCAGTCGTAGAGCGGGAGTTCGGGACGCAGGCCGGAGGTGTGGGTGAGGAGCTGCCGCACGGTGATCCCGTGGCGTGCGACGGCGCGGAAGTCGGGCAGGTACGCCGCCACCCGCGCGTCGATGCCGAGCGTGCCGCGCTCCAGCTGCTGGACCGCGGCGACGGCCGTGAACAGCTTGGTCAGCGACGCCAGGTCGAAGGGCGTGTGCACGGTCATCGGCACCCGTTCCTCGGGTGCCAGCTCGGTCCCCGCGTCCCTGGCCTCGTCGTACGCCGCGTAGCGCACCGCCCACCCGGCCGCCTCCTCGACGGCGATGACGGGGCCGCGTCCGGCGACCACGACGGTGCCCGCGGCCCAGGGGCGCTTCCCCGTGGTCAGGGTGCGCACCTCCCGTACGAGCTGCCGCAGTTCACCGGGGTCGAGCCCGGCCCGCTCCGGTGTGTCGACGCGCAGTCTGGGTGCGCTCAGTTCTCCGCCGCCTTTCCTTGCGCTGTCCGGCCGTCCGCGGGACCGCGGTCCCCGTCGAACGGTGATCCCTGTTCCCAGGGACGGCACAGTGCCACGAAGCAGGTGATCGCCACCAGTGCCGCGGCGAGTTGGACGACGGCCATGGGTACGGCCGTGCGCTCTCCGGCGATCCCGACGAGGGGCGAGGCGATCGCGCCGATGAGGAAGGAGGTGGTGCCGAGGAGGGCCGACGCCGAGCCCGCGGCGTGCCGCGTGCGCAGCAGGGCGAGGGCCTGGGTGTTGGGCAGGGTGATGCCCATGGCGGTCATCAGGGCGAAGAGCGCGGTGGCGACGGGCACGAGCCCGACGTCGCCGAAGGCGCCGGCCGACATGAGCAGCAGGGCGGTCGCGGAGACGGTGACGACGGCGAGGCCGGTGGCGAGCGTCTTGTCGAGACTGACCCGGCCGACCAGGACCTTGCCGTTGATCTGGCCGGCGGCCACCAGGCCGACCGAGTTCACGCCGAACAGCAGGCTGAAGGTCTGCGGGGAGGCGCCGTAGATCTCCTGGATGACGAAGGGCGAGGCGGAGATGTACGCGAAGAGCGCGGCGAAGGCGAAGCCGCCCGCGAGCATGTAGCCGGCGAAGACGCGGTCGGCGAGCAGCCCGCGCATGGAGCGCAGCGCCTCCGCGACACCGCCGCTGTGCCGGTCCTCGGGGGCGAGCGTCTCGGGGAGCCTGAACCACACGACCGCCGTCAGCACGATGCCGACGACCGTGAGGACGGCGAAGACGCCCCGCCAGTCGGTGACGCGCAGGATCTGGCCGCCGATGAGCGGGGCGACGACCGGGGCGACCCCCGAGATCAGCATCAGCGTGGAGAAGAAGCGGGCCATGGCCCCGCCGTCGTACAGGTCGCGGACGACGGCGCGCGCGATGACGATGCCGGCGGCTCCCGCGAGGCCCTGGGCGAGCCGGAGGGCGACGAGGAGTTCGACGTTCGGTGCGACGGCGCACAGGGCGGTCGCGACGATGTAGACGAGCAGGCCGGCCAGCAGGGGCCTGCGGCGGCCTAGCTTGTCGCTCATCGGCCCGACGACGAGCTGGCCGAGCGCCATGCCCGCCAGGCAGGCGGTGAGCGTGAGCTGGACGGTCGCGGCCGGCGCGTGGAGCGACCTGGTGACCTCCGGCAGGGACGGGAGGTACATGTCCATGGCCAGCGGGGGCGTGGCGGTGAGGCCGCCGAGGACGAGGGTGACGAGCAGTCCGGTCCTGCGCAGGGCCGTCGGGTCGGCCGGCGTCCCCGCCGCGGCCCCGGGCGCTCCTCCGGCGACCGCCGCCCGCGGTATGTGCCCCTGGGAGTCGTCCCGGCTCCTCGTCGTGCGGCCGCCTTCCGGCATGTGCCCCTCCCTCTGCGTCAGGTCCGCCACCTATGCTCTCAGCTCGTACGGAGTGTTCGGGGTCACAGGGCGAGGGGCCGGGTAATGGCGGGCGAGAGCGTGCGGTGGGGAATTCTGGCGACCGGAGGGATCGCGGCGGCGTTCGCGGCGGATCTGGTGGATCTGCCGGACGCGGAGCTGGTGGCGGTGGCGTCGCGCAGTCAGGAGTCCGCGAAGGCGTTCGCGGAGCGGTTCGCGATACCCCGGGCCTACGGCGACTGGGCGTCGCTCGCCGCGGACGAGGAGGTGGACGTGGTGTACGTGGCCACCCCGCACTCGGCGCACCGGGCGGCGGCGGGCCTGTGCCTGGAGGCCGGGCGGAACGTGCTGTGCGAGAAGGCGTTCACGCTGAACGCGCGTGAGGCGCAGGAGCTGGTGGACCTGGCCCGCGAGCGGGGCAGCTTCCTGATGGAGGCCATGTGGATGTTCTGCAATCCACTGGTCCGGCGGCTGAAGGCGCTGGTGGACGACGGTGCGATCGGTGAGGTCCGCACGCTGCAGGCCGACTTCGGGCTGGCCGGGCCGTTCCCGCCCTCGCACCGGCTGCGGGACCCCGCTCAGGGCGGCGGCGCGCTCCTCGATCTCGGCGTGTACCCGGTCTCGTTCGCGCAGTTGCTGCTCGGGGAGCCCTCGGACGTGACTGCGAGAGCGGTGCTCTCGGATGAGGGCGTCGATCTCCAGACAGGTGCACTGCTCTCCTACGAGAGCGGCGCTCTCGCTTCGGTGCACTGCTCCATCAGCGGCGGCACTCCGGTGACGGCGTCGGTCACCGGCTCCGCGGGCCGCATCGACATCCCGGACGGGTTCTTCTTCCCGGACCACTTCGTGCTGCACCGCGACGGCCGCGAGCCCGAGAAGTTCATGGCCGACCCGGCGAGCGGCCCCCGCAACAGCATGAAGCACGAGGCCAACGAGGTGATGCGGGCCCTGCGCGCCGGCGAGACCGAGTCCCCGCTGGTCCCGCTGGACGGCACCCTCGCCGTGATGCGCACCCTGGACGCCGTCCGCGACCGCATCGGCGTGCACTACCCCGGAGAGGTTCGGTAGGGCCGTTCGTTCGGATCAAGCCGGCGTCGCGGGGTCGGGTCGGCCGGGACGGACCGTCGGTCACGGCCGGCCCGATCCGAACGACGGCCCCAGGGGCAGCCGGTCGCACCCTTGCCGCCCGCGCCGGGCGACGCCTGCCCGCGAAGGCACTGTGCGCGGTCGCCGCCCGGCCCGCACCCGGAGGCACTTGGCGCGGGTCGCCGCCCGACCGCCTCCAAAGGCACGTGGCACAGGTCGCCGCCCGGCCCCGGTCCGGGGGCAGGTCGCCGCCCAACCCCAACACCGGCACCGGCACCGGCCCGGACCGGCCCGGACCGGATCGGGGCCGGTCCGGGCCGGGCCGGGCGGCAACCCGTGCCGGCTCAGGCCGGCTTGAGGCCCTGGTCGCCCACCTCCGTCACGAAGGACGCGGCCGTGGTGATCGGCGCGCCCGGCGTCGTCACCGCGGACACCGTCTTGAAGTCGGCCCGCGCCGCCTCGCGCCCCAGCTCGACGGTCACGTAGCCGCGGCGCCCGTTGTAGAACTTCAGGTGCGGGTTGGCCTGGGTGTACGTCGCCCAGTTGGCGGGCCGCTCCGCGCCGTCCTTGCCGCTGGAGATCGACGTCGCGACGATCTCGGTGCCGAGCGTCGCCGACGCCGGGTCGTCGAAGTCGTCCTTGATGTCGAAGGCGTACCCGACGTGGACGTCACCGGTGAGCACCATCAGGTTCTCGATCCCGGCCGACTTCGCCCCGGCGAGGACCCGCTCGCGCGAGGCGCGGTAGCCGTCCCAGGCGTCCATCGACACCTTGGCGACCGGGTTGAGGTCCAGCTTGCGCTGGGAGAAGGTGACCTGCTGCGGGACCACGTTCCACAGCGCCCGCGTGTCGCGCCAGCCGTCGAGCAGCCAGCGTTCCTGCGTCGCGCCGGTGATGGTGCGCGCCGGGTCGTCCGACTCGGGCCCGGGGACGTGCGAGCCGTCGCCGTACGCCTGGTTGGAGCGGTACTGGCGGGTGTCGAGGATGTCGAACTGGGCGAGCCGGCCCCAGCGCAGCCGCCGGTACAGCTGGGCGTCGGGTCCGTCGGGCAGCTGCGGGCGGCGCAGCGGCTGGTTCTCCCAGTAGGCGCGGTAGGCGGCGGCCCGGCGCAGCAGGAACTCCTCCGGCGGGTTGCCGTTCTCGTCGATGTCGTCGGCGTAGTTGTTCTCGGTCTCGTGGTCGTCCCACGTGACGACGAAGGGGTGGGCGGCGTGGGCGGCCCGCAGGTCGGGGTCGGACTTGTAGAGGGCGTACCGCAGCCGGTAGTCCTCCAGGGTCACGGTCTCGTGGTTGAAGAGGTCGGGCAGCGTGCGGTCGGTGTACTTGCGGGCGCCGCCGACGGAGTTCACGGCGTACTCGTAGAGGTAGTCGCCGAGGTGGAAGACCACGTCGACGTCGTCCTCGGCGAGGTGCTTGTACGCGGTGAAGTACCCGTCGTGGTACGCCTGGCAGGACACCGCGGCGAGGGTGAGCGCGGAGGTGCGGCTGCGGGTGGCGGGCGCGGTACGGGTGCGGCCCGCCGGGCTGACCCAGGTGCCGGCGCGGAAGCGGTAGTAGAAGACCCGGTCGGCGTCGAGGTGGCCGACCTCGACGTGGACGGAGTGGTTGAACTCGGGGTGCGCGAGGGCGGTGCCGCGTCTGACGATGCGGCGGAAGCGCTCGTCGTGGGCCAGCTCCCAGTGCACGACGACGCGCTCCCGGGGCAGTCCCCCGTCGGCCTGGTAGGGCGCCGGGGCGAGCCGGGTCCACAGGAGCACGGAGCCGGGCAGCGGGTCGCCGGACGCCACTCCGAGGGTGAACGGGTCGTCCCCGATCTTCGCGGCGTCGAGTTCGGCGGCACTCGCGACGCCCGCGGTCGGCAGGTCGACGGCGAAGGCGAGCGCGGCGGCGGCGCCCGTGACGGTGAGGAAGCGGCGGCGTCCGATGTGCCGGGCGGCGGCGCGCAGTTCGGCTGCGTGCCGGGACGGGGCGTGCGGTGGCTGATGGGCTGCGGGTGTCATCTGGCCCTCCCCTGACGGTGGTTGTACGAGGCATTGGAGTGGCCAGGGTCGACGCTGGCCTGTCGCGTACACAACAGCCAGATGGCGGATGGATGAGTTCCGGATGTTGGCCCCTCCCGTACGCTGCGGGGCCATGAATGCCATGCAAACGAAGACGGCGGTGGTGACCGGGGCGGGCTCCGGCATCGGTCGCGCGGTCGCCGTGGAACTGCTGCGCGCGGGCTGGTCGGTGGCGCTGGCGGGCCGGCGTACGCAGACCCTCGAGGAGACGGCGGCACTGGTGCCGGGGAGCACCACCCTGGCCGTACGCACGGACGTCTCGGAACCCGACGACGTGGCGGCGCTCTTCACGGCCGTCCGCGAGCGCTTCGGGCGGCTGGACCTGCTCTTCAACAACGCCGGCACGTTCGGGCCCGGCGGCGTCCCGGTCGAGGAACTCCCGTACGACGCCTGGCGGCACGTGGTGGACACGAACCTCAACGGGGCGTTCCTGTGCGCGCAGGCGGCGTACCGGCAGATGAAGGAGCAGGCCCCGCAGGGCGGGCGGATCATCAACAACGGCTCGATCTCCGCGCACACGCCCCGCCCGCAGTCCGTCGCCTACACGGCGACGAAGCACGCGCTGACCGGACTGACCAAGGCGCTTTCCCTGGACGGCCGCCCGTACCGGATCGCGGTGGGGCAGATCGACATCGGCAACGCGGCGACCGACATGACCGAGCGCATGCGGACCGGCACGCTCCAGGCCAACGGCGAACTGGCCGTCGAGCCCGTGATGGACGTGGCGGACGTGGCGCGCACGGTGCGGCACATGGCGGAGCTGCCGCTGGAGGCGAACGTGCAGTTCGCGACGGTACTGGCGACGGCCATGCCCTACGTGGGCCGCGGCTGAGACCGACCGCCCGGATTGGTCAAGTCCTCAACCTCCCCAAGCGGAGGCACTCCGTCCGGGGTATCGCGGCCGGTGACGGGCCTATGCTCAACTCCTCCCTCACAGAGCTTCACAAGGCTTCACATATGCAGCACTGACTTCCGCAGCCACTCCGAGGGGGGAGGGGCGGCCGTCCCCGGTTCGGAGGGGGTGGGTCTCGCGCAGTACGGCGAGGCGTGCACCGGACCCGGGAGGGCCGCCCCGCCGTACGTTCGCCGGGCGGCCTGAGATGCGAGGCGGGTCCGCGCCCTCACTTCCCGCGCGGGCCGTCCGGCTGCCCGGCGCCTTCCGGGGTCTCCTTGCCGGGGTGCGCGTCCGCCGGTCCCGGGTCCACGGCGGCCAGCTCCCGCTCGCTGTAGGGGCCGTCCGCCCGCTCGCCGTGCGGGCCGTCCGGTCGCTCGCCGTGCGAGCTGTCCCCCCGCTCACTGCCCCCGGCGGCCCGCTTGTTCAGGCGGCCGCGCACCGCGAACGCCCCGGCCCCCAGCAGCAGCACCGCGGCCCAGGACCCGGCCACCAGGCCCCAGTTGGACGAGGAGCCCGCAGCGTGGGACGCCGGAGAGCCCGCGGCGCCCTTGCCTCCCGTGCGGCTCGTCGCCTCGCGCGCGCCGCCCTCGCTGACCGGATCGACCAGCACCCCCACCGGCTCGGCCCGGCCCGCCCACTCGAAGCCCCAGTCGAGCAGGGCGGCCGTCTCCTTGTAGACGCCGTTCCCGCCGCTCTTGGGATGCAGCACGGTGACCAGGAGCGTACGGCCGTCGCGGGTGGCCGCACCGGTGAAGGTGTTGCCGGCGTGACTGGTGTAGCCGTTCTTCACCCCGATCAGGCCCGGGTACGTCTCCATGCCCCAGGCGCCCGTCAGCAGGCGGTCGGTGTTCTGGATCTGGAAGGTCTTCTTGCCGCCCGCAGGAAAGTCGGCGGTCCGCGTGGCGCAGTAGGCCCGGAAGTCGGCGTCGCGCAGACCGTGCCGGGCGAACAGCGTCAGGTCGTACGCGGAGGACAACTGCCCCTTGTGGTCGAAGCCGTCGGGACTGACCACGTGCGTGTCCAGGGCCTGCAGGTCGACCGCCCTGGCCTGCATCGCGGCGACGGTACGGTCCATCCCGCCGTACATGTGACTCAGCACGTGCACGGCGTCGTTGCCCGACCGCAGGAAGACGCCGAGCCACAACTGCTCGACGGTGTACGTGATTCCGGGCCGGATGCCGACGAGGCTGGAGCCCGCCGGGACGTCGGCCAGATCCGCGTCGGTCACCGTGTACCGCTCGGTCCGCTCGAACTTCTCCAGCACCGTATCGGCGAACAGCATCTTCAGGGTGGACGCGGGTGCCAGCCGGCGGTGCGCGTTGTACGAGGCGAGCACCTGGCCGCTCTCCTGGTCGGCGATCAGCCAGGCTCGGGCGGTGAGTTCGGGCAGTCCCGAGGCGCCGCGCGACTGGACGCCGGTCCGGCCGAGCCGCTCGCCCCCGATGGTGGCGACGGCGGCGGCGGGCCCGGCCGCGGCCAGAGGGACGGCGGCGGCGAGGCCGAGAGCGGCACGGCGGGTCAGCCGAGAGGAATCACGCATCCCGGGACCGTACAAAGCGCGCCTGTGACGCCGTGCGGCGGGGTCTCGAAGAGAGGGCGCGATGCGCGTGACGGCACGGGGAAGGCGCCGGGGACAGCCTCCGCCGCGGGCCCCGGAGGCATCACCGGGCGACATACATGAATGCCTGGGGCGCGGGGCATCACCGGGCGGCCTGGCCGGACGGGACGCCGGGGTCGAGGGCGCGGGGCCCCGATGAGCGGCATGCAGGGGCGCCGGGATCGAGGGCCCGGGCCATCACGGGGCGGCCTGCCCCGACGGGACGCCGAGGCCGAGGGCATGACGGACGGCCCGTACGGACCCGTCGTCGGCCTTGCCCAGCCGCGAGGGCCTGCCCGTCGGCGGACCAGCAGTCCCCGCCGATCACTCAGCAGCCGAAGCCACTCGTGCACGCAGCCACGTCGGTCTTCCTGCCTGCTGACGCCGGGAGTTGGAAGGCACGAGACGGCAAGGCCCTTACCCCTCGGCCCTGTTCAGGCCTGGCCGGTCTCGAACCGGGAGATCCTGCCGTCCTCGACGACGAAGCTCCACCGGGTCTTCATCTCGCCCCAGGTGTCGTTGCTGTAGCGGGCGATGAGGGCGCGTCCGCCGTTGGACTCGTTGTCGACCTCCATGTGGCCGTGGGAGGAGAAGATCTCCCGGTCGGTCCAGTCGGCGAGGTCGCGGTCGGACCCGTCGTCGGCCATGGTCGCGTCCGGGGTGAGGACGGCCAGAAAGGCCTCGCGGTCGTGTGCGTTCACGGCGCCGACGAAGGCCCGGACGGCCGGGTCGCTGAGCTTGGTCACCTGAATCGTCATGCCGCCCAGACTCACACCGCGCCCGGGAGGCCGCCACCCGTACGGCGGCCCGGGCCCGCCGGACCCGGCTGAACGGTGCGAGGGTGGACGCGGGAGGGGGTTCCGTTCAACTGCCGTCCGCCGCTCTGCACTGGGAGTCACCGTGACCTGTTACAACCGAAGTGATCTGGGGCTGCTGCTGCTCCGTCTGGGCACCGGCGGGGTACTGGCCGCGCACGGGGCGCAGAAACTGTTCGGCTGGTTCGGCGGAGGCGGCATCGCCGGGACCGCCACGGCCATGGAGGCCATGGGGTACGCGCCCGGGAAGCCCAGCGCGGTGGCCTCGGGCATCGCGGAGGCGGGCGGCGGCGTGATGCTGGCGCTGGGCCTCGCGACCCCGGCGGCGGGTGCGGCGGCGGCCGGCGCGATGGCGGGCGCGACGGCCGTGCACGCGCCCAACGGGTTCTTCGCGGCGAGCGGCGGCTACGAGTACGCCGCGTCCCTGGGCCTGGCCGCTGCGGGCCTCGCCGTGACGGGACCGGGCCGCCTCTCGCTGGACAGCGCGCTCGGCCACGCGGTGAACCGGAGCTGGATGGTGCCGGTGGCGCTGGCCGCGACGGCGGCGGGGACGATCGCCGTGGTCGGCACCCGCAACAAGCGGGTACGGCGCGCGGCGGAGGGCGAGCAGGACCCGCTGTTCGAGGAGTAGGCGCCGGCCCCCGGCCCCGGGGCGCGAGACTGGCCCCATGGCTGATCACACCGCTGAAGAACTCTGGGCCACCATCGAGGACCTGCACACCTGGCTGGACGCCAACCGGACGCACGACGGCCCGGAGACGCTCCTGCTACGGATGCTGAAGCTCTCGGAGGAGGTCGGCGAGGTCGCCCAGGCGGTGATCGGCGCGACGGGCCAGAACCCGCGCAAGGGCACGAGCCACACGTGGGACGACGTCCGCGCGGAACTCTGCGACGTCGTCATCACGGCGTTGGTGGCCCTCCGCACGCTGGCCCCGGACGCCCGGGGGGTCTTGTCGGCGCATCTGAGGGGGGTGGCGGAGCGGTCTTTGGGGAGTGGCGGGGGGTCTTGAGGATGTCGGGCGCCCGCGCCGCGAGAGTCCCAACCATGGATCGCTTGCGGAAACCTGAAGCCTCCGTCTACGGCCGCCTTGTCCTGTCAGTCCTACTCATGATCTGGGCCGTGACGTCGCGCTGCTGACCGCGGAGAAGGACGTGCTCCAACCGTCCATGCCTGACGTCCGGACTGCCGAGCCCGCGGGACAGGGCGAACTCCCCACCATGAAGCTGAACAATCATCTGCCGACTCCGACTCCCGCGAAGACCTCTTCGGTCCCCAGTCCCGGCGCATAACGGCCTGTTGTTGCGTAAATACTCGGGATAACCTTCCCGGGATCGGTACGAGCGCAGCGCAATGGCGTGACTTACAGGGGCGCGGGGGAGAACGTGGAGCGGCGGGACCTGCGGGGGCATTACGAGGATCTGGCGGCCGAGTACGACGAGCACTGGGTGTACGGGCCGGGCTACATCCCCTGGATGTCCGGCCGGATCGCCGAGACGCTGCGCCTCGTCCCCTCGGACCGGATCGCCGACATCGGCGCCGGTACCGGCCTGTTCGCCAGGGAGGTGGCCGATCGGCTCCGGCCGCGTCGACCTATTCTGTGTGTCGACCCCTCCAAGGCGATGCTGCGTCAGCTCGGGTCCCCTCCTCCGGCCGATCTGGCACCGGTGGTGGCCTCTGCCGAGGACATCGCGGAGGGCCGCGAGCAGCTGCCGTACGAGCAGCTCGACGCGATGTGGCTGAAGGAGTCGGTGCACCACCTGAGCGACCCGGCGCGCACGCTCCGGGGCCTCTCCGACCGGCTGGCACCCGGTGGCCGACTGCTGGTGGTGATGCTCCCGGCCAGCATCCGATACCCACTGTTCGAGGCAGCACTCACCCGGTTCGAGGAGTTGCAGCCGGACCCGGCGTACATCGTGGGACACCTCCGTGCGGCAGGGCTGGATGCGGGTCTCACCCATGTCGAACATGAGCTGCGCATCGACCGGGACCGGTACTTCGGCATGGTGCGCGCCCGCTACATGTCCCTGCTCTCGACCTTCAGCGACAGCGAGATCGAAGAGGGCATCGAGGAGATGCGTGCCGCTCACCCGGAGCCCGTGCTGGTGTTTCCCGACAGGTTCGCGTTCATCCTGGGCCAGCGACGAGGGGGGTCCGCATGAGTACCGCTGTCGACGAACGGTTACGACGCCTGCGCAGTGAGCTGGACGACCACTCCCGGATCGCCGACCGGCTGGGGCTTGATCTGGAACGGCCGCTGCGGTCCCTGAACGACGGTTATCCCGAAAACGCGGTGGCCCTGGTCGGGAAACTGACCGAGAAGCTGCTCAAGGAGCTGTGGCGCCACCACGGCGTCGAGGGCGACCCCGCGACGAAGGCACTGAACGACCTCGTGAAGCGCTGCCGCCCGTACATTCGGAGCAGCACGGTCATGGACGCGCTCGATGACATCCGGCGGTTGCGCAACCGGTCCACGCACGACGGGTACGACATCAGCGACGAGGACGGCCTGCTGGCGGTCCGCCGGCTCGTGGACGTACTGGTGTGGTTCACCGACACGGGGAGCGCTGCTCTCCTTGGCGGCGAGCCGGACGTTGCGCCGGAGGTGGCGCGTCGCTGCGAGTTCCTCGCCGGGCTCTACGTCACTCTCGGCTACCGGCAGGCCAAGCGGTTCGTCCTCAGCCCCGACACCGTGTACCAGCTGTTCTGCCGCGAGTCGGGTATGCGGCTGGAGTACGTGGAGCTGATGCTCTCCAGAGACGCCGACGATCTGAGTACGGTACTCGCCGCGAGCGGCGGCGAACTGCTGCGCACCCGGCTGCCGAAGCTGACCCGGTTCGTCATCGTGGACAACGACGGGGGTGCGGGGCCCGGCGCCCTTCACCGAATCCTCGGGACGGACTTCCGGGTCGTGCGCTACGACGGTTTCGTCGACACCATCGTCAGTCTGGAAACACACCTCTCCGGCCTCACGCCCGCCGGTGATGCCGCTGAGCCACGGAGCGCCGTCGCCGCAGCGGTCCTGACCACGGACCCGCACACCGGTGAGCAGAAGGTGGAGCAGTCCGGCGACGCGGCGGAGTTGTTGACCCGTCTGTCGTGCGGCAGTGCGAATGTCCTGGTGACCGGTCGCCCGGGAAGCGGCAAGAGCACCCTCCTGCGCACGCTGGCCCTCGACCCGGAGCTCCGGCGCTTCCGCTTCTACTTCGATCTCGGTCTCAAGCCAAAGAACGAACCGTTCTCCGAGTACGCGGCTCGCCTTCTGGCGCCGGCCATGGGATCGGAACGTTCGCGCGCCTACGACCTCTTCCTCTACCTGATCCGCTCCGGGAGCGCGCTGTGTGTGCTCGACGCTGTCGATGAAGGTGTCGAGAAACCCAGCCCGGAAGGTTTTCTGCGACTCTTCACCGATCTCGCGGCTGTCCTGTCCGCCGAGTCGGCGGTGGTCATGAGCTCCCGAGTGTCCTTCCTCGCGGATTCGCCGCAGGTGCGTCAACTGCTGGACAGCGGCGCAGGCCGCTCCGAGCAACTGGTCGAGCAGATGTACTCGAACGGCATCGACCCGACACGCGTCCCCCACTTCCACGTCGTACGTCTGACCGAACCCGACGCCACACCGCTGGAGAAACACCTCGCCGCGGCCCTGGAACTTCCCCCGGGACAGGAACTCGGGGACGTTCTGGGCGCACACATCACGCGGACCCTGGCCGAACGGGGGCGGCCTCAGATGGAGGAGCGGATGACTACCGCGTTCGGCCCCGCCTTCCTCGCCGACAAGACCGTGTTCTCCCTCCTGGACATCCACCGGGCCCTCGGCGCCGACGCGTTCGCGGACGGACTCGTCGATCCGGACGCGTGTGTCCTCGCTCCTCTGCTGCGGTCCGCGGGACCGGAGCACGTCGCCTTCGCGCACACGGCGTACCAGGAACTGCTGGCCGCCCGGCACCTGGCGGAGCCCGCGAATCTGGACGCGGCCGCGGACATCCCGGGTGGTGCCTTCCTCACCGAGCAGGTACGCGCCTTCCTCGCCGGAATGCCAAGTGCCCAAGACACCGACGACTGCGTGCTGCCCGCGGGGGCATACCTGGTCGGCCCGGCCGAACGACTGCTCATCCGCCGCGTTCCCCGCCCCGTGCGGTTCGACCGTCACGCGGTGACGGTGGCCCGCTTCCGCCGGTTCCTCGACGCCCTCGAAGCGGACGGTACCTCGCGGTGGGACCACCCGGACCAGCCCGCGCACATCAACCACCGTCCGTGGACCGACCGGCTGCGGCATCCCGACTACTACGAGAATCCGCGCTTCGCCGATCACCCGGCCGTGTGCGTCAACTGGTGGAGCGCGTACGCCTTTGCCGCGTTCGAAGGCAAGCGCCTCCCGACCGCCCTCGAATGGGAGGCCGCCGCGCGCGGCACGGACGGACGGCTGTTCCCCTGGGGCGACGCACCTGACAGCAGTCGCGTCAACTGCGCGGACGCCTGGGTCGGACGGCCTGTCGTGACCTACCAGGCTTGGTACCGCGAATTCGCGGGCGACGCCGTCCGCCGGGCGGGCGCGACCCCCGTCGGCCAACACCCGGACAATCGCTCCCCGTTCGGCATCCTCGGCATGGTAGGCAACTGCTGGGAATGGACGTCCACCAGCATGAACGACCCCGGAGAGGCCGTGATCTGCGGCGGCAGCTACGACAATCCGATGCGCGCAGTGCAAGCCAGCAGCAAGGGCGTCTACCGCAAGCGCGGCGGAAGCAACGCTGTCGGCTTCCGGTGCGTGCGGTCCATGGACACCGACACTCCCACCGACAGGACAGAGGAGAGAGCGGCGTGAGCGGCGGAGGGCCCCGGCACGGAACGATCGTCGACAGAAGGCCGAGCGGCGGAGGGCTGAACGGGGCGCTGGGCTCCTACATCGTCCGGGACGACGAAGACGAGCGGTACTACGGCTTCGACTACCGACAGATCGTGACGGAGGGGTTCCGGACCATCCGCACCGGCGAGCGTGTCCGCTTCCACGTGAGCGCAAGCCCCGACCGCGCAGAGTTCGTCATCCGCCTCGACCAGCCCGACCCGGCCGAGTACTACCGGTGACCCCGGTCCCTCCAGCGCTCGACGAAGTGACCGGCGCGCGCCAGGAACTGACCGTCGTCCTGCCCGTGAGACTTCTGCGACTCCCCGACTGGCCCGAAGGGCCCTTCCCGTTCGAGCTGGGCAGCCGCCGCACCGATGCCCGGACTCGGTCCACCTACTTCGCCCCGGCCTCCGCCCGCGCCCTCTACGGGGCGCCCGGACGGCCCCTGCGCTGGCACCTTCCGTTGGACATCAAGCATGACGGACTGAACCTGCTGGGCCTGGAACTCCTCCGCGCGGGCACCGCACGCAGCGCCGAACACGCCCTCGCGGTGCTGCACTTCAGCGTGGAGAGACCACTGCTGCCCGTGTTGAGGGCCATCGCCGGACGGCGTCCGGCCGACGCGGACGAGCCGCTCACCGGCCCATTCGACCCGGCCGCGCTCCTCACCGGCATCGCCGATCTCCGGAACCCCGCCGCTCCGTTCGCGATCGCCCGGCCCTACACGATCGCCTTCCTCACCCCGACAGCACGGCACACCCCGGCCCTGCGCACCGGCCCAGAAGGACGGCTCCCCGCGTCCGCGGACGGATGGCTGTGGCAACTCGCCTCGCGGTCCACACCGGAGGACTTCCCCCTCCCGCCGGAGACAGCGGGGGAACAGCTGAAGGACACCATGAGGGTCTCCGGTGACTGGAGCGCCCTGGTGCTCAGGCAGGGAGCCGCCTTCCTCGGACATCGGCCCGACACCGGCGCGGGCGACTTCTTCGAGTTCGGGGCGCTGCACTCCCGAACCGTGTACCTCGACGCACTGCTCCTGGGTGCCCTTCAACGCGATCACATCGACGAACTCACCGACGAACTCTCCGAGGTGTTCAACTCCTCAAGGCTCGCTCGCCGCGTGGCACGTTTGGAGCGGAACATCGCGGTCTTCCGCAGCACTTACTGGCGACAGCACCTCACCGCCCACGGGCCGGCCAACGACCTGCTGCTCGCCTTCCAGCACCAGCACCGGCTTCCGGCCCGCTTCGGCGAGATCCTGGCCGAAGCCGCCGACTACAGCCGGCTCGTGCAGACGCAGGAGAGCCAGCAGATCAGCGGCGCACTGGGAGTCCTCACCGTCCTGGGCCTGCCGGTGGGCACCGCCCTCGGTATTCTGCAGGTCCTCGGGGACGCTTCGGTGTCCCATCTGCTCATCGCCCTGGCCTTGTCGGTCGCCGCGACGGGAGCCATCCTCACCACACGGTACGGACGGCTGGTCCTGTCGTCTCTCAAGGGTGGGACCGACAGGGTGTAGAGAGGTATGCACCAGAGTGCTGTGGGACGTGCTCACCACGGACCCGAATCACGCGGCTGAGTGGCCCGGTTCGGCAGGGCCTCGGTCACGGCGTTCCCGGCACAGGGCACGCAGATCCGGCGAGCGGAACGCACGTTCGCAGCCGTCGCATGTAACCAGGGATCGCGCCCCACCGTGTCACAGCATCCGCACCCCGGCGACGGACTGGGACGAACACGCAGTCACCGGGCGGACCCTCAGCCTTTCTCCTGGCGTTCCTCGTCGCCCCCGCGCCGACGCAGCACTCGCCCGGCGATCCCGCTGGAGAGGTTTCCCGTAACTGATCTGGCTCGGCCGAGAGTCTCGTTTCCGAGGCGCCTGGCGGCGTCGACGCCCTGCGCTCCCGTCTCGAGCACCCTGTCCCTCGTCTCCGCAGCCGCGTCCCCCCAGCGTCTCGCATCCCTTGACCGGGGATCGCGCTCGATCCCGAGCCGCCCATGGAAGTCGACAACAGCCGTCGCCACCTGGTTACTCGAGAGCACCACAGCCGGGGAGGTGGTCGGGTGCAGCAGCACCTTCGCGTTGGCCGTACCGGCAGCCGCATCCACTCGGGCCATCAGTCGCTCGGTGCACGACGAGATGAGTTCCATCCGGTTCTGTCGCGCAGCGTGCAGTGCGAGGCGATGCCGGTCCAGGTCACCGGGAGATGCGTCCAGTACTCGGTCGAGCTCGAGCACGCCAATTCCTTCGTGCAGTTGGTAGCAGCGAGCCAGAACTGCGAGCCACTCCCGAACCGCGGACTCTGCGTCCTTGGACGCCTTTGCGAGATCACTGACCTTGGTCTTGTCCTCCATCTTCTCGGTGAGGGCGTCGAGTTGACGCAGCGCGTACGCCTGTGTCCGCGCGATCGTCATCGACGTGGCCTGCACCTTCGACCACGTGACCTCGGAGACCCGACCCACCTGCTCTCGGACGATCATGGCTTCTTCGATGACGAAGCCCGCGCCGATCATGTCCGCGAGCACCGCGTCCTTCTGGGCGCGAAGCACGTCGTCGACTTTCTCGTCGATCGTGGCGAGATAGTCGGTGATCTCGTCCATGGTCTGTTGCATCGCAAGTTGCGCCATGAGCCCTGCGGCACCGGCCAGAAACGCCGGGTTGCCCAGAAGCGATCCGGGCGTCGTCCTCGCCACTTCGAGTAACCCCTTGATCTTGCCGTTCTCAGTCAAGACCGCACGGTTGGCACCCGCATGCGAACCTTTCATCAGTCGGTACTTCTTCAGGGCTTGCGCGGACTGTTCAGTCAACTTCACCCAGCGACCCGAGTTGGCTGCGATCTCGGACCCCATCTGCGCGGCTCCGGCCATCGCGCTGAGGGTGGATCCGAGCCTTGGCAGTCCAAGGTCCCTCGACGGCAGTCCTTCGGAGACAAGGAAGCGTTCGACGGCCATCGGACTTCCGATGACCGCCAGGCCGTCACCGTCGCTGATCACCTGAAGGTCGTCATCCATCGTCGGCTCCTGAGGTAGCTCTTCACAGTCGAGAGCGTGGGTGGTATGCGCGGCGGTGACCGGGCAGGAGTCGAGGTCTTTCGCCATGGAACGTCCCCCACTGCCCACTCGGAAGACCTCAAGGCGTCTGACGCTACCTTCGCCTGTTCAGACCTGACTACGTTTCGTCGCTTCGATAAGGTCGGACAGGGGCGGCGGTGACGGCGTGTTGAGCAGGAACGAGCGCTTCTTGCCTGCCGAGTCTCGCGCCGAGAAACACGTGTGAGAGCGAGGGCGGTCAGCCCTCCGCAACCCGGCTCTCCGGGAGAGCAAGGAACGCACTGCGCTGATGACCAGCCCTTCCCACGTGGACGACGACCGCGGTTGCCTCCGTGTCGTCCTCGCCGTACCGCTGACCCGGCGGTTGAGACACCCCGTACCGTCGTGCGCTCCGCATCAGAGGCGGTGGGCGACACACTGGCAGACGGGGTGGGAGGCGATCGCCGTGCGCATCCTGGAGCTGGGCGCCACCCTGACGAGCGGATAGCACACGAGCAGGCGCCCCCGTCGCAGGTCAGTGACCTGAGGGGCAGACGAGTCGGGCTGTACGCCGGGTTCTGTCGCCCGGCTGCCTCGCGGCGGCCGGGGAGACGGCCATCCATCTAGGGCCGGCGTTGCCGCCGGCCTCGTGCGGTCTACCCGCGGACTCGGGCGGGCAGCCCTCGAACGTCCGCGCAGAGACACCGGAGTGTCTCCTTTTGACCTTGCTCCGGGTGGGGTTTACCTAGCCGCCTGAGTCACCTCAGGCGCTGGTGGTCTCTTACACCACCGTTTCACCCTTACCCGGTGCCGAAGCACCGGGCGGTCTGTTTTCTGTGGCACTGTCCCGCGGGTCACCCCGGGTGGCCGTTAGCCACCACCCTGCCCTGTGGAGCCCGGACGTTCCTCGGGGAGGTCCACAAGAACCTCCACGCGGCCGTCCGCCCGGCTCGTCTGCCGTACCCGCCATGCTACCGGGCGTCCGGACCCCCGCCGCCCAGAGGCCGCCGTCGCGAGGAACGAACCCGCCAGGATCAGCGCGAACGCGGCCCCGACCGTGACCGTCAGGGACTCGTCCAGGAAGAGCACCCCCGCCGCCACCGCCACGGCCGGGTTGACGTACGTGAAGACGACCGCGCGGGTCGGTCCCGCCTCGCGGATCAGTTCGAGGAAGACCACGAAGGCCAGGGCCGTGCAGATGACGCCCAGGCCGGCGAGCGAGGCGAGGACCGGGGCCGACGGGAGCGAGGACGGCCAGGTCAGGGCCGCCGCCGGGGCGTAGACGACGGTGGCCAGGAGCAGGCACGGGGCGATCAGCTGGAGCGTCGGGACCTGCTTGAGGTGGCGGGCCATGATCAGCGGCGCCGTGGCGTACCCGATGACCGTCAGCAGCACCTCCGCCAGGGACCGCGCGTCGCCGCCCGTCAGGTGCGGGACGGTCAGGACGCCGACGCCCGCGAGTCCCAGGGCGAGCCCGGTGGTGCGGCGGACGCCGAGCTGCTCCGTGTCGCCGAAGAAGCGGGCGAGGACCACCCCGACGATGGGGACCCCGGCGATCAGCAGCCCCGCCGTGGAGCTGGACAGGTGGCGTTCCGCGTCCGTCAGCGTCCACCAGGGCCCGATGATCTCGATGCACGCGAAGGCCAGCATGGGACGCCAGTGGGCCCGTACGACGGTGAGCAGCCCGCCCTGCCGCAGAGCGAACGGGAGCAGCAGGGCCGCGCCAAGCGCACAGCGCGTGAACACGACCATCGTCGGGGAGACCCCGTCCACCGCCACTTTGATCATCAGATAGGGGATGCCCCAGAGGACTCCCATCAGGGAGAAGAGGAGCCAGCCACGTGCAGTCATGGGGACGAGTGTGGGCGGCTCGCGGCGGGGTGTCTTGAACGCTGTTGCGGGACCCTTCCCGCCAAGGCCGACGAGGCAACGCTCGCCGTTGCCGGACTCTCCTGCCCACGCCGGCGGTGCCACGTTCGCCGTCGCGGGATCTTCCCGCCTACGTCGGCGGTGCCACGCTCGCCCGGTACGCGGCCGGGGTCACCCCCAGCACCCTGCGGAACCAGCGCGTCAGATGCGCCTGGTCCGCGAAGCCGACCAGACCCGCCACCTCCGCCGGGCGGTGACCGGCCTCCAGGAGTCCCCGGGCCCGGCTGACCCGGTGCTGGGCGAGCCAGGCGTACGGCGGCATCCCCGTCGTCGTGCGGAAGGCCCGCAGGAGCTGGTAGCGGGACAGGCCCAGGTCGGCCGCGAGGTCGGCGAGGGACGGCGGGGCCAGCAGCTCGTCGGCGAGCCGGTCCCGTACGGCCCGGGCGACCGCCGAGGCTCCCGGCACCGTGTCGCGGGCCGGGCGGGCGGTGGAGTGCCGGCGGGCGAGGGCCGTGAGCAGCCACGGGAGGCGCGACTCGGCCTCCAACGGGTCGGGGCAGGCGCTCAGTTCGGCGTGCGCGGTGCGCAGGGCCGCGGCGAGTTCGGGGTCGTCCAGGAGGGGTTCGCGGAAGTTCGGCGGGGCGAGGGTGCCCTCGGTGAGCAGGGCGGCGTCCGGGTACAGGGCGCGGTACGCGTAGCCGTCGCGGGCCGCGGGGCCTCCGGTGTGCGGCTCCCCCGGGGCGAGTACGACGATCGAGCCGGGACCGGGACGGATGCGGCCGCCTCGGTAGTCGATGACCTCGTTCCCGCCGACGCAGACGCCGACGGTGAACTCCTCGTGGGCGTGCGGGGCGTAGACGTGCCGGTCGAAGCGTGCCGTGAGCAGGTCGAGGTGCGGTCCGCCGCGGCCGAGGGTGGCCCGGGTCCAGCGGGCCTCTTCCCGTGCGCTCACCGGCCCCTCTCTCCCGATTCCCCGTCCGGCGGCGGTCTCGTCTGCGCCGGGCGGCCGTCTCATGTGCTTCGTTCCGCGTCCCGTCTTCGCCGTCCGGCGTCCCCGTCGTCCGGCGGTCTCGTGTGCTTCGTACCGCGTCCTGTCTTCGCCGTCCCCGTCCGGCGTCCCGTCTTCGCCGTGCGGCGTCCCGTCTTCACCTCGGCGTCCGTCTTCGTCAGGGCAACGCACACACCGCGCGCCGTATGCCGCGCCTGTGCGGGCCGCGCCCGGACGCCCGCCGTGGGGGCGGGGTCCGGGCGGGCGCGGGTGCTCAGGCGGGTGCGAAGCTCACCTTCGCCGTGGTCGGGTCCGCCTGGGTGAGGCGTACGCGCAGGCGTTCGCCCAGAGGGAGCGGTGCCGTGGTGCTCTCGATGCGGGCGACGACCGCCGGGTCGTGCAACTGGACGGTGCCGACGGTGGGTTCGTGATCCTTCAGGTCCACCACGCAGCCGTCGAAGAGGTCGCCGACCCGGTCCTGGAGCAGGGCGGCCTCCACGGTGTCCACGCACGCGCGTTCCACCGAACCGGCGCGGCGGGCGCCCTCGGCCATCTCGCCGGGGAGGTCGTCGAGGGCGGCCGTCACCCAGTCCGGGACCGCCTCGCCGGCCGCGGCGGCGAGGCAGATCTCGGCGGCGTAGCGGTCGACGAGCCGGCGCAGCGGGGCGGTGCAGTGGGCGTAGGGCGCGGCGACGGCGGCGTGTGACGTGAGCTCGGGGAGCGCGCCGTCACGGAAGACGGTGTAGCCGGCGCCGCGCAGCAGCGTCGTGCACTCCTGGAGGAAGGCCGCGTGGTGCGGGAGGTGCGGGTCGAGGGAGCGGATCAGCTCGGCGTACGAGACGTGGTGCGGCCAGTCGATGCGCAGTGCCGTGGCGGTGCGGCGCAGCCGGCCGACGGCGCCGTCGGGTGCGGCGGGGAGGGTGCGCAGGACGCCGGTGCCGTGCGCGAGCATGAGGTCGGCCGCCGCCATCCCGGTCAGCAGGGAGATCTGGGCGTTCCAGCCCTCGGCGGGGAGCGAGGCGCGGAAGGCGAGTTCGTAGGTGTGGTCGTGCTCGACGATCTCCTGCTCGGGGACGCCGAGGGAGATGCCGCCCCGCTCCGCCTCCAGGCGCTCGCGCAGCAGCCCGATCTCCTTCAGGAGGGCGAGCGGTTCCTCCGCCGTGCCCGTGTCGATCCGGCGCTGCGCCTGTTCGTAGCCGAGTTTGGCGCGGCTGCGAACGAGGGCCCGGCGGACGTCGGCCGACTCCGTACGGCCGTCCGCGTCCAGGTCGATCGTCCACAGGACGGCCGGGCGGACCTGGTCGGGCAGCAGGCTGGCCGCGTCCTCGGAGAGCCGCTGGGGGTGCAGCGGGACCCGCTCGTCGGGGAAGTAGAGCGTCGTGACCCGGCGGTGCGCCTCGGCGTCCAGGGCGCCGCCGGGGGCGACGAACGCGGCGACGTCGGCGATGGCGTACCGGACGCGGTAGCCGCGGGGTGTGCGGGCCAGGTGCATGGCCTGGTCGAGGTCGGTGGAGGTGGGCGGGTCGATGGTGAACAGCGGGACGTCCGTCGCGTCGTACGACGGCAGGCGGGGTGCCTTCGCGGCCTGCTCGGCGTCGGCGAGGACACCGGCCGGGAAGGTCTCGGGCACGTCGAGTTCGGTACGCAGCGCACGCAGCGCGGCCCGCAGGGGGGCCTCCGCTGCTCCGGTGACACGTATGTGACGGCGAGGCATGGTGCGAGCGTAGGCAGAAACCGGCCCGGCGGTCGTACCGGGGGGTGTCCGCCGGAGTGCGAACGGGGGCCGGAGGGGGTGCCCCCGGGTGGGCGGGCGGCCTGCCGGGACCCCGTACCCTGGCGCCGGGCCACCCCACTGCTGAGGAGAAACAACCGTGCTCGTCCTGCTGCCGCCCTCCGAGGGAAAGGCCCCGTCCGGCCGGGGAACCGCTCTGAAGACGGACTCGCTGTCCCTGCCGGGGCTCAACGAGACCCGGGCGGCCGTCCTGGACGAGCTGGTCGAGCTGTGCACCGGCGACGAGGAGAAGGCCCGCGAGGTCCTCGGCCTGAGCGAGGGACTGCGCGGCGAGGTCGCCAAGAACGCGCGGCTGCGGACCGCGGGCACCCGGCCCGCCGGGGAGATCTACACGGGGGTCCTGTACGACGCCCTGGACCTGGCCTCGCTGGACACGGCCGCCAAGCGGCGGGCCGCGCGGTCCCTGCTCGTGTTCTCGGGGCTGTGGGGCGCGGTGCGGGTGACCGACCGCATCCCGTCCTACCGCTGTTCGATGGGCGTGAAGCTGCCGGGCCTCGGGGCGCTGAGCGCGTGCTGGCGGGCGCCGATGGCCGAGGCGCTCCCGGAGATCGCCGGGTCCGGGCTGGTGCTCGACCTGCGGTCCTCCGCGTACGCGAGCGCCTGGAAGCCGAAGGGTGAGCCGGCGGGGCGGACCGCGACGGTACGGGTGCTGCACACGCAGGTGGTCGACGGGGTGGAGAAGCGCTCGGTCGTCAGCCACTTCAACAAGGCGACCAAGGGCCGGATCGTCCGCGCTCTCCTCACCGCCGGTGCCGCGCCCGCGCATCCGGCCGAGCTGGTGGAGGCGCTCCGGGACCTCGGGTACACCGTGGAGGCCGAGGCGCCCACCAAGTCCGGCCGGGCCTGGAACCTGGACGTGGTGGTCTCGGAGATCCACTGACCACACCCCTGGCGTTGCATTGCACCATGCGCAACGACCTTTGCGCATGGTGCACACCCCGGGCAGGATGAGGGCATGACCTCGCCGCTGCCCTCGTCTCCGCCTGCCTCCGGACTCTCCGAACGAGGCGGGTCCGGGTCCGTGCTGGACCTCGCACCCGTCGTCCCCGTGGTCGTCGTCGAGGACGCCGCCGACGCCGTACCGCTCGCGCGGGCCCTCGTGGCGGGCGGACTTCCGGCGATCGAGGTGACGCTGCGGACGCCCGCCGCGCCGGCCGCCATCCGCGCGATCGCCGCCGAGGTCCCCGGCGCGGTGGTCGGCGCGGGCACGGTCCTGTCCCCCGCGCAGGTGACGGACGCCGTCGTGGCGGGCGCCCGCTTCCTGGTCAGTCCGGGCTGGACGGACGGACTGCTGGAGGCCATGCGGGCGTCCGGGGTGCCGTTCCTGCCGGGGGTGTCCACCACCTCGGAGGTGGTGGCCCTCCTGGAACGCGGCGTGCGCGAGATGAAGTTCTTCCCGGCGCAGGCCGCGGGCGGCACCGCCTACCTCAAGTCCCTCGCCGGCCCCCTGCCGCAGGCCCGCTTCTGCCCGACGGGCGGCATCGGGCCGGCCACCGCACCGGAGTACCTGGCACTGCCCAACGTCGGCTGTGTCGGCGGCAGTTGGATGCTCCCGCAGGACGCGGTGGCGGCCCGGGACTGGGACCGGGTGGAGGCGCTCGCACGGGAGGCGGCGGCGCTGCGCCCCTGATCCGGGCGCGGCCCGGGGTGCCTCAGCGCAGGTGCGAGGTGTCGTTGAGCAGGCGCAGGCTGGCGTTCCCGTCGGCGTAGTACGCGAGGGCCGACAGCGAGGCCGCCGACAGCTCCATGCGGAACAGGGACTCCGGCGGGGCGCCCAGCGCGAGCCGCACGAGCGTCTTGACCGGCGTCACGTGCGAGACGAGCAGCACGGTGCGGCCGGCGTACGAGGCCACGAGCTTGTCCCGGGTGACGGCGACCCGCCGCGCCACGGCCTCGAAGCTCTCGCCGCCGCCGGTCGGTTCGGCCTCCGCCGAGTGCAGCCAGGCGTTCAGGTCCTCGGGGTGGCGCTCGCGCACCTCCCCGAAGGTCAGCCCCTCCCACGCCCCGAAGTCCGTCTCCCGCAGGCCGTCCTCGACGACCACGTCCAGCCCCAGCCGCTCGGCGACGACGCCGGCGGTCTCCCGGCACCGGGCCAGCGGTGACGACACGACGGCCTCGATCGTGCCGCGCGCGGCCAGCGCCGCGGCGACCCGGCGCGCCTGGTGCCGGCCCACCTCCGACAGCGACGGATCGCTTCCCCCGCTGCCCGAGAACCGCTTCTGCGGCGTCAGCGGGGTCTCCCCGTGCCGCAGCAGTACGAAGGTGGCCGGCGGGCCGAGATCGGGGGGCGCGGTCGTCCCGGCCGGGCGGGGCCCGGTGGAGCCGGTCGCGCCGGTCGCGTCTGCCGGGGCGGTCGAGGGTGCCGGGGCGGTTCGCTTGGTGGGGGCGGAGGGCTCCGGGGGTGCGGCGGGTGCGGCGGCTTCCGGGTGTGCAAGGGGTTCGGAGGGCTCCGTGTCCGCGGGGGGTGCTGTGGGCTCGGAGGGTCCGGTGCGTCCGGCGGGTGCTTGGTCCTGCGTGAGGCCGGTGAGGGGCGGTGTTCCGGCGATGTTCCGTGCGGCCCGGGCGTCGTCGGCCGCGCGCCGGCCGGCGGCGTCGGCGGCGTCACCCGGGGCCGGGGGCGTCGGTGCCGAGGTGCCGGGGGTGCGGGCCAGGGCTGCGCGGGCCCTCGCCGCGCCCGCGGCGGCGTCGCCCGGCGGGCCGGACGGCTCGGGCGCCGCGGTCCTCGCCGCCCGGGCGGCGAGGTCGGCCGTGGAGCGCTCGGCCGACCACTGCTCGCCGCGCTTGCCCGCGTCCATCGCCTCGTTGGCGAGACGGTCGGCGTGCTTGTTCCGCTCGCGCGGGATCCACTCGTAGGTGACCTGGGAGGCCGGCAGGATCCGCGCCGCCTCGGCCGCGAGCGGCTTCATGTCGGGGTGCTTGATCTTCCAGCGGCCCGACATCTGCTCGACGACGAGCTTGGAGTCCATACGGACGCGGACCGTGGCCGTGGGGTCCAGCTCACGGGCCGCCCGCAGGCCCGCGACCAGGCCCCGGTACTCCGCGACGTTGTTCGTCGCGACACCGAGGAACTCCGCGGCCTCCGCCAGGGTCTCCCCCGTCGCCGCGTCGATCACCACGGCGCCGTATCCCGCGGGACCCGGGTTGCCCCGGGAACCGCCGTCGGCCTCGACGATGAACTCCCGCACCCGAGCGTCCGTCCCCTACAGGCCGGACTCGGACGTGCGCACCAGGATGCGGCGGCAGTTCTCGCAGCGCAGGACCGTGTCCGGGGAGGCCGCCTTCACTTCCTTGACCTCGGTGATGTTCAGCTCCAGACGGCAGCCCTCGCAGCGGCGCTGGTACAGCCGGGCCGCGCCGACGCCGCCCTGCTGCTGGCGGAGCTTGTCGTACAGCTTCAGCAGGTCGTCGGGGACGGAGCCCGCGACGACCTCGCGCTCCTTCGTCACCGAGGCCGCCTCGCCGTCGATCTCCTCGAACGCGGCGTCGCGGCGTCCCGTCGCGTCGTCGATCTTCGACTGCACGGAGGAGACCCGCTCGGTCAGCTCGGCGACCCGCTCCTGCGCGGACTCGCGGCGCTCCATGACCTCCAGGACGACGTCCTCCAGGTCACCCTGGCGCTTGGCGAGCGAGGTGATCTCGCGCTGGAGGTTCTCCAGGTCCTTGGGGGACGAGACGGCGCCCGAGTCGAGGCGCTTCTGGTCGCGGGCGGCGCGCTGGCGCACTTGGTCGACGTCCTGCTCCGCCTTGGTCTGCTCGCGGGCGCAGTCGCTCTCCTCGGTCTGCGCGGCGACCAGCAGGTCCCGCAGCTGGATGAGGTCCTTGTTCAGCGACTCGATCTCGGCGTGCTCGGGGAGCGACCTGCGCCGGTGCGCCAGCTGCTGCAGGCGGGCGTCGAGGGACTGGACGTCGAGGAGTCGGATCTGGTCGGCGGGCGCGGCGTTCAGTTGGGGGCTCCTGTTGATGTGGGTGTCGAGGCCGCGTGGGCGGTCCAGGGGTCGGTGACCGTCTTCGAGACGTGGACGCGAAGTCCCCATCCGTGGCGGTCGGAGATCTCGTCGAGCTGGGCGGCGGCCAGCTCGCACCAGGGCCACTCGGTGGCCCAGTGCGCCGCGTCGAGCAGCGCGAGAGGACTGTGGGCGTGATCCGCCGTGAACTCCGACGCCGGGTGGTGGCGCAGGTCGGCGGTGAGGAAGGCGTCGACGCCGGCGGCGCGCACCGCGTCGAAGAGGCTGTCGCCGGAGCCGCCGCTGACGGCGACGGTCCGTACGAGTGCGTCGGGGTCGCCCGCGACCCGGATGCCCTGCGCGGTGGCGGGCAGCCGCTCGGCGGCGCGGGCGGCGAGTTCGCGGACGGTCAGCGGGTGGTCCAGCTCGCAGACACGGCCGAGGCCGCGGCGGCCCTCGGCGTCGGTCGGGTCCGGTACGAGGGGGCGTACGACCCGCAGGTCGAGGGCGCCGGCGAGGGCGTCCGAGACACCCGGGTCCGCGCGGTCGGCGTTCGTGTGCGCCACGTGCAGCGCGATGTCGTTCTTGATGAGCGTGTGGACGGCGCGGCCCTTGAAGTGCGTGGCGGCGACGGTGGTCGTACCGCGCAGGTAGAGCGGGTGGTGGGTGACCAGCAGTCCGGCGCCCAGCTTCACCGCCTCGTCGACGACGTCCTGGACGGGGTCCACGGCGAAGAGCACCCGGGTGACGTCCTGGTCGGGGTCGCCGCAGACCGTACCGACCGCGTCCCAGGCCTCGGCCCTCTCGGGCGGCCAGAGGGCGTCGAGCGCGGCGATGACTTCAGACAGACGGGGCACGGGGAAAAGGCTACCTGGCTCACGTCACGGTCCGACCGGTCACGGGTGACTTGACCTGGCGGGCGGCCGGGATCCGTACGGCCCGGGGTGCGCGGGGACGACGCCCGGTGGGCGTCGGGCGCTGTCGGCCGGTGGGGTCGGGGCGCTGTCCGTGCGGTGTCCCGCGGTGGGCGCCGGGCGCTGACCGTCGGTGGTGGGGCGGGCGCATGCCGCCGGTGGGCGTCGGGCGCTTCCGGTTCGGTGGTGGGTCGGGGCCGTGCCGGTACATCCGGCCGTCGGTAGTTGGTGTCGGCCTCTGCTACCAGCGTTCCTCGGTTGCGTACCTCCCGTACCCGAC